>CAWCJW010000026.1:0-50525 GCA_963795765.1 uncultured Solirubrobacterales bacterium | reverse complement strand
ACCCGACGCCGGACGAGCCCGACTACGACTCGGTAGAGATGCTCTACATCGACCCGGACGAGTGCATCGACTGCGACGCTTGCGTCGAGGCCTGTCCGGTTGACGCTTGCTTCGCCGAGGATCAACTTCCGGCCGAGTGGGCGAAGTACGCCGAGATCAACGCCAACTATTACAAGAGCAAGGCAAGCGCTTAACGGCGAAACTACTACACCGTTTGGTGTAGTAGTTCTTTAGGCACCCAGGACGTACCTAAAGATTACGTCGCACTAACACTGTTTTGGCACGAAGCGGCGGTTCAGCCACTTTGCAGCAAAAATGGTGTGGGCGTTGTCACCCACGTCCACTCTCGACGTAGTGCACCATTTTTTACCTTTAACATCGTTAATGCGTCGGGTGACCCGCTAGGTCGTCAGCATGGACTTCCTGGCACTGGGGACTCGATGCTTGCTCGATGGACTGGGAGGGCGGCGCTGTCTTGGCCGCCCTCCTAGCTGTCACCTTCGCCTCGGCTAAGGCGCCAGACGAACTAGGAGTCGCTTGTCGCCAAGCGCTCGCCCGGGGGACGACCAGAGCGGCTGCGCTCGAAGCTCATCGCCGCGACCACGGTCGAGGTACCGGGCTCCTCGGACTCGAGCAGGCGGGTGGCGCTTTTGGCCTCGATCTCCTCGACCCGCGCGTAGGAGGCCGCCATCTCGTCGGCAACTTCGCGCCGCCCCTCCTCGTCGAGGTTGACCGAACGCCAGCTCATCCAGATGTCCTCGTCGGAGTCCATCTTGCCCGCCCGCAGTGCGGCCAGGCCCTCGGCCATGATCGCCTGCAGGATCAGCGCGGCGAACTCACGTTTCGTCTCGGCTGGCAGCTGACGCGCTTCCTCATCGCTGATGAACGGGCGGGCAATCGCGCGGTAGTAGTGCTCGGTGGCCCCGCGTCGCTGCTCGGTGCCAACGAATTCGATGCAGCCGGAGTCGAACAGTTCTTTGACGTGGTGGCCGACCTTGCTGACGCCCTCGCCGATGATTTTGGCGATTTCGTTGGGGCTGGCCGTGCCTTCGTTGAGGATCGCCAGGGCGTCGATCCTGATTCGGTGACCGACGGCGTAAGCCACCGCCTCGTCGATGCTTCTTCTCTGCCCCTTTGCGGTCGTCGCCAAGGCTGATCCTCCAGTCAAGCGCTATTTAATTGGTAAGGCGAGCCGGAGGATAAGCAAGTTTCCCTGATCGTCGGCGTCGCCACTCAGCCATAGCTCAATACTTAAGTACTTCTTAGTATCGCCTCCGAATCCCGTTCAGACGGGCAGGAGAGCGGAGGAGGTGAGCTGAGGATGAGGATCACGACCGTGAACCCGGTGCTGCCGAGCGTGCACGTCTTCAAGCACAACTAGGCGCAGCTACTGGACGACGGGAAGCGGGGTACCGCTGACCGGCGGCGCTTCGGCTGCCGCCGGGGTCGCCTGCAAGACCGGCAGCTCCTGGGGCGTGGCCGCGACAATGCCTCGCGCGGCCTGGCGAATTGCCTGCGATGCGGGGGAGTCGGGCTGCGCTGTCGCCAGCGGCGAGCCGCTGTCGGCGTGTTCGCGCAGGGGCTCGGAGAGCGGGATCTTGCCGAGCAGGGGAATGTCGAGTTCGTCGGCGAGCAACTGCCCGCCGCCCTCGCCAAAGATCGTCAAGCGCTCGCCGGCCGGCGTCGTGAAGCCGGACATGTTCTCGATTGCGCCGAGCAGCTCGAGGTCGAACTTGGCCGCCATATCGGCCGCCCGTTTGGCCACCGTCTGCGCAGCGGGCTGGGGTGTCGTGACGATCACGAACTTGGCCTGCGGCAGCAGTTGGGCCAGGGTCATCGAGACGTCGCCGGTTCCTGGCGGCAGGTCGAGCAGCAGGTACTCCAGCTCGCCCCAGGCGACGTCCTCGAGGAACTGCTGGATTGCCTTATGCAGCATCGGGCCGCGCCAGACCACAGCCGAGTTCTCCTCGACGAAGAAGCCAATCGACATCACCTTGACGCCACCGGGGGACTCGAGCGGCAGGATTTTGCGCTCACCGTTGACCTCGGGCTTGTTGTTGACCCCGAGCATGCGCGGCATTGAGTAACCGTAGACATCACAGTCAAGCGCTCCCGACGGGTGCCCTTCGGCGGTCAGGGCGGCGGCGAGGTTGGCAGTC
This sequence comes from uncultured Solirubrobacterales bacterium, assembly GCA_963795765.1. Lineage (GTDB taxonomy): Bacteria > Actinomycetota > Thermoleophilia > Solirubrobacterales > 70-9 > VRUE01. Next base: position 48,366 of record CAWCJW010000026.1, on the reverse strand, counting down.
ATCGTCGACTTGCCGACGCCGCCCTTGCCGGAGGCGACGCAGATCACGTTTTTCACCTGCGCGAGGGCGCCGGCGGGCAGCTTGCCGCGGCCGAGCGTCTGCTGCAGGGAGGATTTCTCCTCGTCGGAAAGCACGTCGAAGCCGACCGCGACCTCGGTCACACCATCAAGCTCGGAGACCTGTTTGGCGACGGCCTGTTCGAAGTGGGAGCGGATCGGGCACCCCGCCGTGGTCAAAGAGACGACGACCTCAACTCGGCCGCCCTCTCGGACCTCGATCGAGCGCACCATGCCCAGCTCGACGATCGAGCGGCGCAGCTCGGGGTCGATCACGGCTCGCAGCTTCTCGGTTATCTGATCCTGCGTCGGAAGTGACATTGGGGCCATTCTCGCAAAGGCGCTGTGGCGGCAGCTGCTGGGTGCTTGGCCCGAGGGGGAGAGATCCGTTCGCCGTCGGCTTAGCCCCCGCACATGTCGTCGAGCGAAGGGGAAAAGATGTCGGGTACTCGGGGTGGCCTCGGCCGCATCGTTGCAATGGGAATCGCGCTGGCGCTCGCTTTGCTGCTGCTGGTCGCCAAGGAGGCGACGGCGGGCAAGTACTCGGTCGCCCAGTGTGGTTGGCACGTTGGCGCCGATGCGAGCTGGGCCGACAGCACGGGCGGGGCGAAGTTCCGACCGGACGCCTACTGCGCCACCCCGCCCGGAGCGGATCCGTTTGCCGACGCCCACTTGAAGAGCTTCACCCGCGATGGGCAGGGCACGGTGTCCGGAACCCGCTACGCCCGCTGGCGCTGGGACGCTCCGGAAGGCACCGGCATCACCCGCGTCAGCGGTACCTGGTGGCACGCGCTGCACGATGGGCTCGAGCAGCGGATTGGCGTCGCCAACTGGAATGGTGGCTTCGACGTCTTCGCCGCGGCCTCCATCACCGACGTAACGCCGCGCGACTTCGTCGTCGGCTTCCCTACCCCGATGCCGGCGCTCGAGGATCGTTTGCTCTGCGCCCGGGCGGAGAGCAAGTGGTGCAGTCTCGATCCCGGCTCTTGGTCCGCGCTCCGTGCCCTGACGATCACGATCGAGGACGACTTCCTCCCGGTTTTCTCGATCGGCGGCGACATGCTGGCCGGGGGTTGGCTGCGCGGCGAGCACAAACTCGAGTACAGCGCCCTGGACGGTGGGTCCGGCCTGAAGCGGACCGAAGCGCTGATCGACGGGCACCCGGTGTCGGCCGTCGATCACCCGTGTAACGCCGTCTCGATCAGCGGCGAGCTGCGGGCGACGACGATGCGGCCATGCTCCACTAACCGGGCCGGCTACTACTTGATCTCGACCACCGGGTTCAGCGACGGTCCCCACACGGTCAGTCATTGCGCCACCGACTTTGCCGGCAACGTGAACTGTGCGCTGGCGCAAACGATCCTGATCGACAACAACCCACCCGCCCATCCACGCGACCTCGTCCTTGCCGGCGGCGATGTTTGGCGGCGCAGCAACGACTTCGATCCCTCCTGGGTCGATCCCGACCAGGGGCCGGCGAGCCCGATCGGCGGCGCTTCCTGGCGCATCACCGGCCCTGGTGGCTACGACAGCGGCGCGAAATTCGTTGCCGGTCACGGGATCAGCGGCTTGCAGAACCTGTTCGTTCCCCGCGCCGGCACCTACTCGCTCAGCGTCTGGCTGCGTGACGAGGCCGGCAACGAAGCTGCATCCTCGGCGGCATCGCTGCCGCTGCGGTTCGACGACGTACCCCCAGGCGTCGCTTTCGAGCCCGCTGCCGCCGGGGATGCGACCGCTTCCCAGATCCGCGCTGAAATTAGCGACGCGCACTCTGGGCCGATCACTGGTGAGATCCACTACCGCCGGCTTGACGGCCAGCAATGGGATGAGCTGCCGGCGAAGTTCCAGCGCAGCGACATCGGCGCGAAGGCCGAGCTGGTGGCGCGCCTGCCGAGCGATCTCGGTCCCGGCACCTACGTTTTCCGCGCCGACGCGACCGATGCGGCGGGCAATACGGCGACGACAACGCGCCGCAGCGATGGCACTGAGATGACAGTGCGCAAGGTCGCGGGTGAACCGGTGGCTGGAGTCAAGCGAGCGCAGCCGGTGCGTGGCAAGGCGCGCATCTTCGTCCGCTTGCACTGGGGTGGGCGCAGCGGCACCGAGCTGACCGTCCCCTTCGGCGCGGCGGCAACGCTGAACGGTCGCCTGGTGGATGGCAACGGCGCCGGACTTGCCGGCAGGGCCCTGCGGGTCATTGCCCATCCCTCCCGGGGAGCGCTTGGCCGCGCCCGGGAGGAGTCGCTGCAGACCGGTGCTCACGGTGGCTTTCAGCTTCGCCTGCCGCCCGGGACGTCGCGCCGCGTGGCGATCTCCTTTGCCGGGGACCAGCGTTTCGACGCGGCCGAGCGTAGCCCGTTGACGCTGCGGGTGCGTAGTGGCGTCGAGCTCGAGGTCTCTTCTTCGCAGCTGCGAACTGGCGAATTGATCCACTTCAGCGGTCGCGTGAGCAGCCTCGGCGCGCCCCTGCCCCGGCGCGGCAAGCTGGTCTCGGTCCAGTACTTCGAGGCAGCGTCGCGCCGTTGGCGCCCGGTGCTTGTCACGCGCACCGATCACAGCGGTCATTTTCACGCCGTTTATCGCTTCCGCTACATCAGCGGTTCGGCCAAGATCAGGATTCGGGCGACGGTGCTTGCCGAGGAGCGTTGGCCCTACGCGCCCGGGGTCTCGCGACCGCTTGTCGTTCGCGTAACCGGGTAGGGTGATGGCCGATGTCGCAGGCAACCCTCCACACCAGCGCCGGGGCGATCGTGCTCGAGCTGCACGACGACGACGCGCCGAAGACGGTCGAGAACTTCCGCAAACTCTCGGCCGACAAGTTCTACGACGAACTCGTCTTCCACCGCGTGATCCCGGACTTCATGATCCAGGGCGGTTGCCCGGAGGGCACCGGTACCGGTGGTCCCGGTTACCAGTTCGAGGACGAGTTCAACGAGCACAAGGTCGAGCGCGGCGCTTTGGCGATGGCCAATGCCGGCCCCAACACCAACGGTTCCCAGTTCTTCCTCGTCACCACCGCCTCGGCCCCTTGGCTCGACGGCAAGCACACCGTCTTCGGCCGCGTCGTCGACGGCATGGACGTGGTCGATGCGATCGAGGCCTCGCCAACCGACGCCTCCGATCGTCCGCTCGAGGCGCAGATGATCGAGCGCGTCGAGCTCTCCGAGTAGCTAGGGCGCCGGCGGCGGGTCCGCTGCCGGCACTTCTCCGCCGCGCTTCTCGCGACGCTTCCTGATTGCTTCACCGGGTCGCCAGAGACTGACCAGTCCGGCGACGAGGGTGACGAGGAAGATCTGGCCGACCATCATCTCCAGGCCGGAAATCAGGCGGCCGGGCTGGCCGCCTGGAACGAGATTGCCGTAGCCAGTCGTGGTCAGGGTTGTGTAGCTGAAGAAGAGGAAGTCAGAGCTCGCGGGGTGGGCGTGACCTTCGAAGAACGGCCCGCCCTGGACCCGGTCGATCACCCCGTAGAGGAAGGTGAAGAGGATGCCGAGCACCGCGTAGACGCTGAGCGCGCCGAGGATCGTGCGCGAGCCGACTTCGGGGGCCATGACGACGCGGCGCAGCACCGCTCCCATCGCCAGCGCCAGCAGCGAGACCTGGATCAGCGTCGCCAGGTTGAGCCAGTCGTGGTTGCCGGAGGCGGCGCCGACGGCAGCAAGGACGATCGTCAGCGCCGAGAGCGCCAGCGCGGTGCGCACGAGCCGGGCTTTCGCGTGCGAGCTGGTCAGCGCTACCACCGAGGTCGCGCTCGTCGCCACGGTCAGCAGGACCGCGGTCCAGCCCTTGTTCTCCAGCAGCGAGGCCAGCACGTAGGTGATCAGGACCAGGATCAGAACGAGCCCGAATGCGTCGCTGACGCGCTCCGCGCGCTGCAGCCATCGTTCACGCCTGCGCGCCCGGCGCGAAGCTGTCTCCATCCCCGCACGTTCGGCTGGGGTGTCGGGTTTCCTGCCCCGTGCTGCCTCTTGATAGACCTCTGCCGTGGCGCAAGACACCTGGACCGCAGTCGACGAGTACGTGACTGGCTTGCTCGCTCCGCCCGACGAGGCGCTGGACGCCGCGGTGCGTGCAGGCGAAGCGGCGGGGCTACCCCAGATCCAGGTCTCACCGCCCCAGGGCAAGCTTCTCCACCTACTGGCCAAGACGATTGGAGCAAGCTCGATCCTCGAGTTCGGCACCCTGGCCGGCTACAGCACGATCTGGCTCGGCCGGGCCCTAACGGCGGGTGGCCGCCTGGTCACCCTCGAGGCCAACCCCGAGTACGCCGCGGTGGCCGCGGCGAGCATCGCCGCAGCCGGCCTCGGCGAGTCCGTCGAAGTAAGGGTCGGACCGGCCCTGGATCAGCTCCCCCAGCTCGAGGCCGACGGCGCCGGTCCCTTCGACCTCACCTTCATCGACGCCGACAAGGTGCATACGCCCGACTACTTTGCCTGGGCCTTGGAGCACTCACACCCCGGCAGCCTGATCGTCGCCGACAACGTCATTCGTGACGGCCGCCTCGCCGACCTCGGTGACGATGACCCGGCGATCGTGGCCCAACGCCGATTTCACGAGCAGTTGGCCGCCGAGCATCGGGTCGAAGCGACGACGATTCAGACCGTCGGCGGCAAGGGCTACGACGGCTTCAGCCTGATTCGCGTCCTCGGCTAGCGAGTCTCCTCGACACCGCGTTTGGTGATGTAAAACATCACACTTAAAACCCAAAGATATCTAATGATCAGATATATTGGATCACGAGGTGGTCGACCTAGATGTCTTGATAATCGGGGGTGGCGCGCAGGGGCTTTGGGTGCTCAACGATTTGACGAAGCGCAACTACCGCACTGTGTTGCTCGAGCGCGGAGAGCTCGGTGGTGGGCAGACTTGTCACTCACATGGTCTGATTCACCGCGGCCACTACTACGACGATGTCGACATGATGATCGTCCTGAATGCAGCGGCACAGTTCTGGGAGGCGTTTGTTGATGAGCGCGGCATTTCCCGACTGAACCATTCGCGTGCACTGGCAGGCTTTGGCCCAGGGATGCAGGCGGAGCGCCATACTTACTTCTGGAAAACGGCTGGCTTGCGCTTTGATCCTTGCCAGTCGATGCCGGGTGTGCTCGACGGCGGTCGGGTCTCTCAGCTCTTTGAGACGGAAGAGTTCTCCCTGGATCCCAGCGAGGTCATCGCTGGGCTTTCGGGAGATCTAGACCACGCCATCTACAAGCTGGAGAAATCCAACGATGCGATGGAGTTCGTGGTCAACGGCAACTTGATCGAACGTGTGCAGGCGAAGCTCGAGGGCGAGCATGTTGAATTCGCACCTAAGTATCTGGTGATATGCGCCGGCGTCGGCAACTACGGGCTGATGGCGAAGCTCGGGAGAGACGTCAACCCCGGAGGCGAGATTCCGGTGCAGGCGCAGAGAAAGAACCACATGATGGTCCTGCGCGGCGATCACCTACCGAGGATGACCGCCGTCTTCCCGATCCGAGGCGGGCTCCAGGGCGTCTTCCTCTGCCCGCGCGAGGACCCGGCGACCGGGCAGCCGGTCTGGCTGGCTTCCGACCACAACAGCCTTCCGTTCCCAATGAACCCGCAGGGGGAAGCGAGCGTCGATTCACGCCCCTCCAAAGACTGGATCCGACGAATGCTTATCTCCCTGCGCGCGACGGCGCCGGCATTGTTTGCTGATGCGGATGTAGATGGCCTCGAGGTAGCCGTCTACACCGGACCCACATCCGAGCGCAACTTCGGCGTCGGTCAACACATGACCGACTTGTTCATCGACCCGTTTGGCTTTGAAAACGCACTAACTGTCTGGCCTACCAAGTTGACGATGACTCCGTTTGCGAGCAACGTAGTCATGCGCTTTGTCAGGACGAAGGTGGCTGAGCCCGGCGGTGCGTGGCCGCGCGTTGAACGTGTTGTCACGGCGCCGTCGCCCGAGATCTCACCGGAGATGTGGTGCCGCGAAGCTTTCGAGGCGCCACATGAGTCGAAGACACCGTGGATGCCCTACGCTGACTTTATGGATACCTGGCAGCTGAACTGAGAGCGACTTTACGGTGGGAAAAATCGACAAGATCACCAAACGGCTGGCTGATAGCTCCGAAGTCGAACATCGACGGGAGGCAGCCAGCGAGTTGCGGGACCTCGGTTTTGCACAGCGGCAGAACCTTGAGAAGCGGGGAACGATCTCCGAAGCCGCCGGCAGCGCCCTGCATGAGCATGAGCTCGAGATCTTGCACGCGGCACTCGAGGACGAGGATCCGGCCGTTCGGCAGATCTCGATCGTCGCAATCGGCGATCTAGGCGACGCGAGCTCGGTGCCCGTTCTGCTCGAGCACCTGCGCGCCGATGAGCTGGAGATCAGATTTGCGGCGATCGACTCGCTCGGCGATATAGGCGGCACCCAGGGCGTTGCAGCTCTCAGCGACCTGGCGTGCGATGGCGACGAGGACAGGGATATTCGCTTGGCGGCGCTAACTGAGCTAGAGGAGCTCGCCGCCAAGCGAATCACTTCGGGCCCGGATCGGCGCTTTGACCCGCCTGATGATCTACACGCCGCGACCCATGCGCTGGAAGGGTCCAACCGGGACGAGGGTGCCGTGGCCGAGTTGTCCCGAGCGGTTCGGGCCATCGACGCGGATGTCAACGCCGACGATCTCCTTCGCCTCAAGGCCGCCGACGTGAACTCCTACTTGGCGACCGAGCTCGACGCCTAACAGCGCGTATCTCTGAAGCGGAGGGGGAGGGATTCGAACCCTCGAGACGCCGTTAGACGCCTGCCGGTTTTCAAGACCGGTGCATTCAACCGCTCTGCCACCCCTCCGGGGAGTAGGCGATGTGCCGATGCTAGACGCGATGGCCCACGACTGGGATCGCTCTAGATGATTGTATTGTCTGCAATGCGTCGATTGCTCATACTTGCTTCGGCGATGGTCTTCTTTGACGTCGTCTTCTTCTCGGCCATCGCGCCGCTGCTTCCTGATTACGTTTCCGAACTCGGCTTGAGCAAGGCGCAGGCGGGGATGCTCTCCGCCGCCTACGCGGCGGGCACCCTCGTCTTCTCTTTGCCGGCGGGCTTGGTAGCGGCCGGTTTCGGCCCGCGGCGGACCGTGATCTCTGGGCTCTGCCTACTCGGCGTCGCCAGCGTCGCCTTCGGCTTCGCCCACCAGTTCCTGCTCCTCGACGCGGCGCGCTTCGCCCAAGGCGCCGCAGGCGCCCTGATCTGGTCCGGCGCGCTGACCTGGTTGGTCAGCGCCGCCCCAGCGGAGAAGCGCGGCTCGATCATCGGCACCGCTCTGGGGACGGCGGTCGCCGGCGCTCTTTTCGGGCCAGCGCTGGGGGCACTGGCGGCGACGGTGGGGACCGAATGGGTCTTCAGCGGGGTGCTTTTCGTGGCACTCGGCCTTGCCGCCTTTGCCTCTCGCCTGCCGGAGGCCGAGACGGCCGAACGTCAGGACCTGCACGAGGTCGCCGAGACGATCCTCACCCGGCCAATCCTTCTCGCTACCGCTTTCGTCGCGATCCCCTCGGTGATGTTCGGCGCGGTAGAGGTGCTGGTGCCGCTGCAGATCGCCGACCTCGGCGGCGGCCACGCCTTGATCGCCGCGGGCTTCATCGCCGGCGCTGCCTTGGAGGCGGTCCTGGCGCCGCTGGCGGGCAGCTACTCGGATCGGGCGGGGCGCCGCGGTCCCTTCATGGTCGGGCTCAGCATTTGCGCGGTAGCGATGGCCGCGGTTGCGATCGGACAGGTGATGGGCGTGGTGATGGCAGGGCTGATCCTCACCTCGCTCGGCGGCGGCATCTGCTTCACGCCCGCCCTGACCATGCTCTCCGAGGCGGCCGAGTCCAGCCGCCTGCACCAGGGCTTTGCCGCCGGTCTTTCCAACATGGCCTGGGCTGCGGGTCAGGTCGCCGGCGGCCTCGCCGGTGGGGCCGCGGCCAGCGTCGCCGGCAACGCGGCTCCGAGCCTGGCAATCATCGCCCTCTTGGTCGGCACGGTCTTCTACTCGTTCCATGTGCTGGCGCCGCCGGCGATCCGAACGGTCGAGGGCTGACCGGACTAGGCTCTCCGAGCATGTCTTCGCTGTCGAGGTGGGAGGGTCGATGAGCACCTGGCGCAACTGGGCCGGCGATCAAGCCTGCGCTCCGGTCGAGCGCCTGCGCCCGGCCGATCGCGAGGAGCTGGCGCGGGCGGTCGTTGCCGCGGCTGAGACCGGCCGCAAGATCAGCGTGCCCGGCAGCGGCCACTCCTTCACCGAGACGGCGATGAGCGAGGGCACGATGATTGACGTCGGCGCACTCAGCGGTGTGCTCGAGGCCGATCGCTCTTCGCGCCTGGTCAAGGTGGGGGCGGGGACGGTGCTCGCCGACCTGAACCAGCGGCTGCACGAGCTCGGCCTGGCGATGGAGAACCTCGGCGACATCGATCGCCAGACGGTCGCCGGCGCGATCTCGACCGGCACCCACGGCACCGGCGCCAAGCTGCGCAACATCTCCTCCCAGGTGGTGGCGATGGAGCTGGTCCTCGCCGATGGCTCGGTTCGTGAGCTGACCGCGGAGGCTGATCCCGAGCTCCTGCGCGCAGCGCGGGTGAGCATCGGCGCCCTGGGAGCGATCAGCTCGGTGACCCTGCGCTGCGTGCCGGCCTTCACCCTGCACCGGGTCGACAGTCCCGTCCCCCGCGAGGAGGTCTTTGCCAGCTTTCAGGAGCGCGCCGACGCGCACGAGCACTTCGAGCTCTTCACCTTTCCCTACGCTGACTCGGCGCTCGTGCTTGAACGCAACAGCACCGAGGGACCGCCGCGGCCGCGCGGGCAGGCAGCCGCCTTCCTCAACGATGTCGTGCTCGAGAACTGGGCGCTAGAGGCGGTCTCCGCCGCCGGCAAGGCGATGCCGCGGGCGATCCCATCGCTTTCGCGCTTCGCCGCTTGGCTTGCCTCAGGCAGCACCTCAACCGACCGCAGCGACCGGATCTTCGTCAACGAGCGTCGCGTCCGCTTCACCGAGATGGAGTACGGGATACCGCGGGAGCACGGGCCGGAGGCGGCGCGGCGGGTGATCGAGTGGATCCGCTCTAACCGCTACCCGGTCTTCTTCCCGATCGAGATGCGGGTCACGGCCGCCGACGACGCCCTGCTCAGCCCCTCGCACGAACGCGACACCGCCTACATCGCTGTGCACCAGTACCGCGGCATGGAGTGGCGCCCGTACTTCGAAGCGGTCGAGGCGATCATGAACGAGTACGGGGGCCGACCCCACTGGGGCAAGCGTCACTTTCAGACCGCGGCGACGCTTTCCGAGCGTTACCCGCGCTGGGCCGATTTCCAGGCAGCGCGCGAGCAGCTCGATCCCAGCCACGCCTTCACCAACGAGTACGCCGAGCGGGTCCTCGGTCCCTAGCCGGGCTAGAGGAAGGTCTTGCCCTCGCCGCGATAGGTGGGGACGACGTCGACGATCTCCTCGCCCTCGACCAGGTGCAGGACGTCGAAGCGCTCGCAGAGCTCGCCCGCCTTGGCGTGGCGCATGTAGACCCGGTCGCCGACCTGCAGGTTGGCTGCGGGGGCGCCGCTGAGTGGGGTCTGCACCTCGCCGGCGCCCTCCTCGGAGTCGAGCTCCAGCCCGGGCGGCAGCCAGGGAGAGGGGACGCGCGAGGGGTCGCCGCTGCCGGAGGCGAGGTAGCCGCCACCGAGCGCGGTGGCGATCGCCGGGCTGGGCTTGCGCACGATCGGCAGGGCGTAGCCGGCGGCCGGGGTGAGGCTGAAGCGGCTGTAGGCGTCGAAGAGGGTGGGGGCGTAGAAGCCTGAGCCGGCGGCGATCTCGGTGACCGCTTCCTCGGCGCCGGTCAGCTCGAGGCTGCCGGTGCCGCCGCCGTTGACGATCGGCAGCTCGGCGAACTCGCGGATCGCGGTGACGACAGCGGCGCGGCGCTCGGCCAGCTCGGCGGCGGAGCGGCGTTGCATCGAGCGGATCGCCGCGCCGCGCAGGCGCCGGCCTGGCGGCTGATCGCCGACGCCGGCGATCTGGCCCTCGTAGGCCATCAGCGCCGCCAGCTCCAGCTGCGGGCGCCGCTCGATCTCGCGCGCCAGCTCAACCGCCTGCTCGACCGTGTGCACTGGCGAGCGTTTCGGCCCGACCTTGATCCGGCCGCCCGCTGCCCACCAGCTGGCGTCGAGCTCGATGCAGACCCGCACCGGCGATGCGGCGGCGCCGAGCACCGACTCGATCGCGTCGAGGTGGGCGACGCAGTCGACCATCACGATCGGGGCGCCGCCAGGGTTGGCGACCGAGCGCAGCGCCAGTTCCTTGAGCGCGCCGGTGTCGGCGGTCGGATAGGCGAGCAGCAGGTTCTCGAAGCCTTCATCGGCGAGCCAGAGCGTCTCCGGCAGGGTGAAGGTCATCAGCCCGGCATAGCGCTCGTCGCGGGCGAGGATCCGCTCGATCAGCGCCCGGCAGCGCAGCGACTTGCTCGCCACCCGGATCGGCTTGGCCCCCGCCCGGGCCAGCATCGCGTCGCTGTTCGACCACATCGCGTCGAGGTCGACGAAGGCAAACGGTGCCTCGACCTCGGCGAAGATCGCCTCGAATTGCTTGTGCGAACGGCCGGACACGTTGACGAGACTAACCGCGCCGTATCCCGTGAGTTCCTACAATCGAGCCGAATGCCCGGAGAGGTGGCCGAGTGGCTGAAGGCACTCGCCTGCTAAGCGAGTAGGGGGCGCAAGCTCTCTCGAGGGTTCGAATCCCTCCCTCTCCGCTCCCCAATGGAGGCATCGGGGACGGGGCATGGCCCCTGCTATGGGGACTATCAGGCCTCATGGATGCTTGCGTCATCCATGGTCGTACGTGGGTCCGAGGGCAGCACCCCGATCCACGCCGACGCCCCGTCCCCAGCTGCAACTTATATCTGCTCGACGGCGGAACCGCTTTGAGGAACTCGTCTTTTCCGGAAAAGTACGCGCAAGAGGCGCATTGCTGGGGCTAGCTGCGGCTGCGCAGGATGACCCGGCCGCCGCGCGAGGGGATCATCGTCACGTTGCGGTGCAGGGCATGCTCGGGCTCGGGCTCTGCGGCCTCGAGGTCGAGGCGCCGGGCGGTCGCCTCCAGTACGACGCGCATCTCGGCCATCGCCAGGGCAGCGCCGAGGCAGCGGCGGATGCCGCCGCCGAAGGGGATCCACTCATAAGTGCCCGGTTTGCGGCCGAGCCAGCGCTCTGGGCGGAACTCGAACGGTTCGGGGTAGAGGTCCTCGCGGTGATGGACAAGCAGGATGCTCATCCCGATCGGCGTGTCGGCTGAGACGCCGTAGGGGCCGAGCTGCCAGGGGACCGTCACCCGGCGGCCGATAAAGGGCACGACCGGGCGCGAGCGCATGCTTCTCGATGATCGTCGCCTCGACCTGTTGCTCGGCGTTGCCGCCGTTGCGGGTCGCCTCGCGCAGGGCCTCGTGGGCCTCGGGGTTGCGGACCAGGCGCTCCCAGGCCCAGGCGAGCGAGTTGGCGGTCGTCTCGTGGCCGGCGAGGACGAGGGTGAGCAGCTCGTCGCGGACTTCTTTGTCGTCCATCGCCTCGCCCTCCTCGGTGCGCGCCTGCAGCAGCAGCGAGAGGATGTCGCGGCGCTCCTCCAGGTGCGCGTCAGCGCGGCGCGCCTTGATCACGGCGTAGGTGGGCTGGTCGAGGATGGTGACGCCGAGCTTGATCACTCCGACCGCCTCTTCGCGGCCGATGTTGAGCAGTTCGCCCGCCTGTCCGACCAGCGAGGTGGAGGCGTTGACCAGCTGCTTGACCGTGATCCGCATGCGGTGCTCGGGAGTGCCGCGCTTGGGCCTGCCCTCGATCCCGAAAATGCCGGCCATGATCACGTCGAGCGTGATCGCCTGCATGCGTGGCGCCAGGGCGAAGGGGCGGTCCAGCGGCCAGCGGTCGAGCTCGCGTTCGGTCGCCTCGCGGATCATCTCCGTGTAGCGCTCGATCGCCTCTCCGTGAAATGGCGGCAGCAGCAGCTTGCGCTGGCGCATGTGGCGCTCGCCGAGCGAAGTGAGGACCGAGCCGGTGCCGAGGATCGGCCGCAGCGGCGACTCGCCGGTCAGCGAGGGGGCCAGCTCCGGTTTGGCGGTGAAGAGCGAACGGACGTGGTCGGGGTGGCTGGTGACGACCGGGCCGCCGGGCATCGCCGTGCGCATGCGGAAGACCTCGCCGATGCGCCGTTGGGCGCCGAAGACGTACTCGATCTGGCGCATGCTGAAGCGCAGCATCTGCGCCGAGCGCGGCAGTGGCACGGCGGGCGGCTTGCCGAGCTTCTCCAGCTCGGCGGGCTCGATCGGTCCGGCGGGCGATGGGGGCGCTGTGCCGACGAGGTCGGGAAATGCTGGCTCCTCGGCGCTGGCGGGACGCTCGGCGACACTGCTCACCGCCCCATTGTCACAGAGATCGATGTCGAGGTCGCCTTTTCACAGGGTGCGATCCGTCACTCTCTACAGTCAAGAGAAATGCACCACGGCAGGCGAACGAAGATCATCGCGACGGTGGGGCCGGCAAGTTGGGAGCCGGACACGCTGGTGCGCCTGATCGAGGCCGGCGCCGATGTCTTCCGCCTCAACTTCTCCCACGCCGATCGTGACCGCCACGCGCGCACGGTCGAGGCGATCCGCGCAGCGGCCGAGCAGGTCGGCGAGGAGGTGGCGGTGCTCGGTGACCTGCCGGGGCCGAAGCTGCGGATCGGCGAGCTGCGCGATGACGTCGCCGAGCTCGAGACCGGCATGCACGTGAAGCTGACCCCGCAGGAGGTTGAGGGCGACAGGGAGACGATCCCGGTCACCTGGCCAGGCGTGACCTCGCTGGCCCAGGATGAGCCCGTCTACCTCGCCGACGGCTCGATCCGCCTGCGCGTGCGCGGCCCCGAAGACGGCGGCATCGATTGCGAGGTCGAGGTCGGCGGCACGCTCTCCTCACACAAGGGCATGAACGTGCCGGGGATCAAGACCCCGGCCGCGACCACGGGCGATTTGGGCTGGGTCGAGTTTGCGGTCGAACAGGGCATCGACCTGCTGGCGGTCTCCTTCGTCTCGACCGCAGCTGACCTCGAGCCGGTCTACGAGCGCCTGCGCGGCCTCGACTCCGACATTCCGCTGATCGCCAAGATCGAGAAGCAGCAGGCGGCCGAGAACGCCGAGGAGATCGTCGCGGCGGCGACCGGGGGAGTGATGGTGGCTCGCGGGGATCTTGGGATCGAGGTGCCGTTGGCGCAGGTGCCGGTGTTGCAGAAGCGGCTGATCCGTGGCGCCGGCAAGCGTTCCAAGCCGGCGATTACGGCGACCCAGATGCTGGCCTCGATGGTGATCGCGCGGCGGCCGACGCGGGCCGAGGTGACCGACGTCGCCAACGCGATCTACGACGGCACCGACGCGGTGATGCTCTCCGAGGAGACCGCGGTCGGCCAGCACCCGGTCGAGGCGGTGCGGGTGATGGACCAGATCGCCCGCGCCACTGAGCCCGACCTCCCTTATGGCGACTGGCTCTTCGGCCGCACCGACCAGGCGACCCAGGACGTCGCCGACTCGGTCGCCCAGGGCGCGGTCGGGGCTGTGTACAGGCTTGGGTTGGCGGCGCTGGTGGTGCCGACCAGCAGCGGTCGCACGGCGCGGCTCGTCTCCGCCCACCGGCCCAACGTGCCGGTGCTGGCGGTCTCGCCACGAATCGAGACGGTGCGGCGGCTGAAGCTGCTCTTCGGCGTCACCGCGGTGCTAAACGAGCACGAGAACGACGTGCGCGGCCTGCTGCAGGACTGCGCTGCGCTCGCGGCCAAGCACGGCATCGCCGCCTCGGGTGACCTGATCGCGATAACCGCCGGGCTGCCCGAGCAGGAGTTGGGCACCAACCTCTTCGAGGTCCACCGCGTGCCCTGAGGCGTCCTGGTGCCGGCGCGTTACTGCGTCATCGGTCGCCGAAAGGCGATTGCCTTCCGGCTCCCTCTTCCTTGTCCCGCTTGGCCCCAGAACGCCTCAGGGCACGCGAAGTCGCATAGGGTTTTCGCATGGCGATTCGATTGGAGCGGGATGGGGGGTTGGCGGTGGCCACACTCGACAGCCCGCCACTCAATCTCTTCGATCGCGAGATGTTCGAAGCGCTTCAAGAGACGATCGCTGAGGTCGAGGGTGACCTGCCGCGGGCACTGCTTTTTCGCGCCGAGGGCCGCGCGGTCTCGGGCGGTGTCAACGTCGCTGAGTTCGACGGGCTGACGCCGGAGCGGGCAGGCGTGCTCTGGGACGAACTGATCGGCGCGGTCGAGCGGGTGGAAGCGCTGCCGCTCCCCGTTGTCTTCGCTGCCCATGCGCTGACCTTGACCGCGGCCTTTGAGCTGGCGCTGGGCTGCGACCTGATCCTCGCCGCGCGCTCGGCCGAGTTCGGCCTGGTCGAGAAAGTGGTGGGGCTGACGCCCTCGATGGGCGGCACCCAGCGGCTGGCGGAGCGGGCAGGCAGCGGCCGGGCGCGCGAGTTCGTGATGACCGGTGAGCTCTTCGGCGCCGAGCAGCTTGAGGGCTGGGGGGTGGTCAACCGAGTCTTTGGGGACGACGGCTTCGACGAGAAGGCGCGCGCTTTCGCTGCCGAGCTGGCGGCGGGCCCGACCAAGGCGCACGCGATGACCAAGCTGGTCCTGCGCCGCTTCCGCGAAGGCGGCATTCCGGCCGCCGACGAGGCGATCCGCACCGAGGCCGGCGAGCTCTTCGCCAGCGAGGACCTGCAGCGCGCGGTCAAGACCTTCCTCGAGCACGGCGGCCCGGGTCACGCCACCTTCGAGGGCCGTTAGGGTCTCGCCGATGACCGACTTCGACGCAATCGCCCAAGGCATGACCCAGGCCGTGCCGTTTGCCGGCTTCCTCGGCGTGGAGATCACGAGCCTCACCGCTGGCGAGGCCACGGCGTTGCTGCCCGAGCGCGCCGAGCTGAAGAACCACGTCGGCTCCCAGCATGCCGGCGCGCTTTTCACCGCCGCTGAGACGGCTTCAGGAGCAGCCTTCGTCGGCGCCTTCGCCGAGCGCATGGGTGACGTAACGCCGCTCGCCCGCAACGCCGAGATCTCCTACGAAAAGATCGCCAAGGGGCCGATCGAGGCCAAGGCAACGCTGGGGGTGCCAGCCGACGAGGCCCTAGCCACCCTCGACGCCGAGGGCAAGGTCGTCTTTCCCTGCCAAATCGAGCTGACCGACGCCGATGGCCAGCGAGTAGCCACCGCCACGGTCCAATGGCACGTGCGGCTGAACAAGCCCAGCGAGCCGCAAGCCGCCTAACCACCGCCCCAAATCCCTAGAATCGCCCCTCCGGGTCATCCGACCCAATCCCGCGCCAGTAGCTCAGTTGGATAGAGCGTCGGTCTACGAAACCGAAGGTCACAGGTTCGAATCCTGTCTGGCGCGCTGTGACCGACGAGGGTCTGATCAACGAGGCCGGTCGCCGGCTCTCCAACGCCGCCCCAGATGCGGACGTGATCCTCTTTGGCTCGCGTGCTCGCGGAGAAGCCCATGAGGACAGCGACTTGGACCTGCTCGTCATCGAGCCCGACTTCGACCGCCGAACCGACGAGTACGTCCGGCTCCGCAAGGAGCTCCGCGGACTCGAAGTCGCCGTCGACCTGATCGTCTATCGGAAGCGAGAGGCAGAGATGTGGCGCGACGTTCCCGGCACCTTTCTCCATCAAGCCTTGGAGGAAGGCCGTGTCCTCTCCGGAGGGTGATCTCGAGGCGACCTCTCGGATCCTCGTGCGTAAGGCCGAAGAGGATGCGACGGCAGTACGTGAGTTTGCCGGGAACCTGGAGATCTCCGACAGCATCATTGGATTCCACGCCCAGCAGGCTGTCGAGAAGTGGCTGAAGGCTGTCACCGCATCACGCGGGATTCGACATAGGCCAATCCACGACATCGATCGCTTGATCGAACTACTCGAAAAAGCAGATGTCGAGCTGCCGCTAGATCGCGATCGCCTCTCTGGCCTAACCCAATACGCGGTTCCGATGCGTTACGACGAGCTTCTTGACGCTGAGTCTCTCGACCGAGACGCCACGATTGATCTGGTCAATGAAGTTGACAAGTGGGCGACCGACCTGCTCCCACCCTCAACTCTTAGCCGAACATCTGGGGGCTGAGGGGCGCCGCGCGACCCCGAGACTTCGCCGGCAAGACCTGGAAACGACCCGCCGTCTAGGTCAACTCGTCCGTCAGTCCATAAAACCTTATTAATCAAAAAATCCTGTATATAGTTCTGCATTCATAAATCGCCCGAGCCAACCGCTTAGGCGAACCAGATTGGAGGACATATGCGACACAAGTGGATCGCTGTTTTGGGCCTCGCGCTTGCCCTCGGCTTGTTTGCGGGAATCTCCGTCGCCGCTGCCGAAGGGCCGTCGCCGGGCAGTGAAGAAGTTGCTCCGTCAGCTCCTGGAAGTGAACTTCTCCCCCTGGGGCCTGGGGGTTGTAGCGTCGGACACGCGTGTGTTTGGCCTGGGACCTTTTACACGGGGACGATCGGAGAAAGCCTTTGCACCGGTGGTCTGCATTCATTTGCCCCCAATACCAAGCAATCTGGCGAAAACGCATGCACCAATTCGGGCAAGGCAGTGTGGTTTCGGCAGAGTGGAACCAACGTCCGGTGCCTGAATGCCGGCGAATCAGCTCCCACTTTTGCTTTTCTAGTGAATGAGATCTGGGTAGGCGCAGAACACTCACACTGCTGACCCGCATAGGTTGAGCCCCCGTGACGACCTGCGCTGGCGTCACGGGGGCTTGGTCGAGGTAGTCACGGCTACGGCCGCTCAAAAATTCTGTTTTCGATTCTCTGACATCCACTCAAGTTTCTCTGAGAACTTGACGAACTCTGAATGTCGCAATTTTGAAATGTCTCTTGGCTGCGGCAGACAGAAAGGTTCAGATGAGCAATCGAACGAAGGTCCTGCGCACGTTTGTGGTGCTTGGCATTGTCGCCTGCATTGCCGGGGCCGGGGTCTTCTCGGCGTTCTCTAGCCAGACGGACAACCCTGGTAACAGCGTCACCTCCGGCACCGTCGTGCTGTCCGACAATGACGGTGGCTCGGCGCTCTACGCCCTTACCAACGCCAAACCTGGAGACAGTCAGTCCTCCTGCATCAAGGTGACCTACTCGGGCTCGCTCGATGCCTCGGTAAAGGTCTACACGCCGAGCACGGTGGGGGCGCTCGCTTCCAGCGTCAACCTCAAAATCGAACCGGGGACGCAGGCGACGTCGACCTTCCCCAGCTGTACCGGCTTCACGCCTGACGGCGGGGCGGCTCTCTATGAAGGCACGCTCTCCAGCTTTGCCAGCGAACGCGGCAGCTTCGCCAACGGCATCGCCGACAACCCCGGCACGGTCGCTACCAAATGGTCGACAGGCGACTCGGTCGTCTACCGGGTGACGGCGACGCTTGCCGCCAACACCCCCGACTCGGCCCAAGGCCAGAGCACCGGCTCTCACATCATCCGCTGGGAGGCGCAGAACCAGTAGCGGGACGGGCGCCGCTTTCACGGAGCGGCGCCCTTGCCCGCACTGGATCGCGAGCTTGAGATGCCCGCACAGGCCTCCCCAACGATCCCCCGCCAGATCGTCAACGGCGCCGTTTGGGCCGTGGTCGTGGCGGCGGCAGCACTGATCCTCGCGGTTGCGCTGCCGCTCGCCTTCGGCGACCGCCCGCACACGGTGCTGACCGGCAGCATGGAACCGACGATCGCGGCGGGCGACGTCGTGATCGACGCGCGCATTTCC
Source organism: uncultured Solirubrobacterales bacterium (assembly GCA_963795765.1). GTDB lineage: Bacteria > Actinomycetota > Thermoleophilia > Solirubrobacterales > 70-9 > VRUE01. The sequence goes on along the minus strand of CAWCJW010000026.1, from coordinate 30,547 downwards.
CCCCTTGATGCGCGCGTCGGTGACGTCGTCACCTTCCGCGATCCCGAAGACCAGAACAAACTGATCACCCACCGGGTGAAGCGGATCCGGCGCAGCGGTTCGCACCTGTGGTTCGTCACCCAGGGCGACGCCAATAACACCACCGAGCACTGGCGGATCTCCGCAAACGGCGAGCTCGGACGGGTCGTCTACGCGATCCCCTGGATTGGCCACGTCGCCGTCCTCACCCACACGCCGTGGGGCCTGGTGCTGCTCCTGGTCGTGCCGCTGCTGCTGCTTGCCGGCGACGAGCTGAACAAGATCTGGCGCCCGCGGCGGGGAGGGGCGATCGGTGACTCCGGTTAGGCCGCTGCCGATCGCCGCGGGCGCGGTCATCGTCGCCGCGATCGGGCTTGGGGCGATTACACCGAGCTTCTCCTCCTTCTCCTCGCGAGCGGACAGCCCGGGAAACACGGTTACCGCTGCCAGTGACTTCCGCGCCCCACAGGTGACCGCGGCCGCGCTGGGCAAGGCCTCCGGCGGAACGCCGGGCTTCGTCAAGCAGGGCGGCAGTTACTTCGTCTACGCCAACGTCGCCGCCGACACCGGCAATCCGGCGAGCGGAACGGCCTCGGTCACGGTCGACGCAAGCAACTTCACCACTGCCGCCACGGCCGTGGTTCTGGTTGCCGGTTCCTATTCAGCCGGTGGCGTCTCCTACAACTACCGCAGCGCCTCGCTGCTCGCCAATCCGAGCCTGACGCAGGGAGCCAAGTCCTTCACGGTCACCGCGACCGACAAAGCACTCAACGCGGCCAGCCTTGCCGGCTCCGCCACAGTCGATAACACGCTGCCCACCGCTGCCGACGTGCAGACGACCAACGTCGGCACCAATGGCCTCGCCGAGGCCGGCGATTCCCTGGTCCTCACCTTCAGCGAGCCGATCGAGCCGGCCACGATCCTCGCTGGCTGGGGCGGAGCGGCAACCAACGTCGTGGTGCGGATCAACGACAACGGCTTGCTCGGGCTGCCGCTCGGCAACGACAGCGTGCAGGTCTGGAACGCGGCCAACTCGGCGGTGCTGCCGCTCGGCACGGTCGACCTCGGCCGCAGCGACTACGTCGCCGGCCTGCTCGGCGGCAACGTCCGCTTCGGCGCCAGTGGCACCGCCTCGACGATGACGATGAGCGGCAGCACGGTGACGGTCGTGCTCGGCACCTACAACGCAACGCCAATCCTCGACCCGGCGCGAACCACGGCGGGCGGCAACGCCACGGCGGCGTGGACCCCGGTCGCGACCCCCTACGACCGCGCCGAAAACACGATGTCGGCGGCAGCCGCGAGCGAGTCCGGCGCGGCGGACCGGGAGTTCTGATGGCCCGCGGCATCGTCGTCGTCGCCTTGCTCGCCCTTGCCGCTACGGCAGCGGTGGCGATGGGTCGCGGCAGTGACGATCGCTCATCCGGGCGGGCGGTTGCCACCCTCGCCGAAGGCAGCTTCGATTTCGAGAACTCGCGCAGCGGCATGCCGATCTTCGCGGCGAGCGAACTCGGTCCTGGCGACGGCGCCAGCGGCACGGTCGAGATCGCCAACGACGGCGAAGAAGCGGGAGAGCTGACGCTGAGGCAGGGCGGCGTGGTCGACGCGCCCGGCACCGGCGGCGGCTTGCTTTCCCGCGGCATGTCGATGCGAATTGAGGAGGTCAGCGATTCCGCCAATCCGCGGCCTGTCTACGAGGGGGCGCTGGCGCCGATGCCAGCGCTCGAGCTCGGCCCGCTCGGGCCGGGACAGTCGCGGGTCTTCAAGTTCGACGCCAGCCTTCCCGACAACGGCACCCCCACCGGTGGGGGGGCCGGCGACAACGCCTTTCAGGGCGCGGCGCTGAGCGTTGGTTATTCCTGGTCGGCCTCCGAACTTCCTCCCGCTCCTCCCGTCCCGCCGCGGTCGACCGCGGCGCCGACGGATCCCGCAGCTCCATCTCCGGGCCGAGCCGTGCAGCTGACCATCCTGCGGGTTCGCGCGGCCATCAGGCACCGCCGCCTCGTGTTCTGGGCCTACTGCGGTCCCGGCTCCTGTCAGGTCCTCGCTCGCCTGCGTTTCAAGGCGCACGGCTCAGGGAGGTCCCGTGGCAAGGCGCTCGGCACGCTGCTCCGGCAGCGCCTCATCGCCGGCTCCCAGAAGCTCGCTTTCAGGCTTCCGCCCAGGCTGCGACGTGCTCTGCGCGCAGCCGTCGCGAAGGGCGAGCGGACGACGGTCAGCGTCGTGCTCGTCTTGCGCAACCGCGAAGCGGGGCTGGTCACGGCCCGCGATGCGGTGCGGCTTCGCCATCTCCAGCCCGGCGCCCGTCAGGGGCGGCGGTAACCCACGAATCGGAGGAACCATGGACGCCATCACCCAATCGAAATCCGCCAGCCGCCTTTTTGCGGTGCCGTTCTCGGCGGCGATCCTGCTGTTCACTCTTCTCGTCGCCTGCAGCCCGGCAAGCGCGAAGCCGCGGGCAAGCTCCGCCTCTCCACACACGGTTCAGGCCTGTGCCGTCAAGGTCGGCAAGCACCGCGGGTCGCTGCGCCTGATTTCCGCCGGGAAGAGATGCAAACGCGGCGAGCGGCGCATCGTCTGGAGCGTGCTCGGTCCGCCCGGTCCGCAGGGCGCCGCCGGTTCGCCGGGTGAAAAGGGCTCACAGGGGAACGTGGGCGCCGGTGGAACGGCCGGGCCTGAAGGGAAAGCCGGCGCTGAAGGCCAGGCGGGCTCTCCGGGCCCGCCTGGCGTAGTCGATCTCTCGCTCAAAGAACTGGTCGAAACGCAGGGCAAACAGATCGAAACGCTGACCGACAGCCTCGAAACGACCACCTCCCTGCTACAGGGAGTGACGCACGAACAGTTGACCACGGCGGTCGACGCCGGGACCAAGCTCAACGGGATCGCTGCCTCCGACATCGAAGGCGCGATCACCAACGCCAACAAGCTCGTTGGCGTCACTGGCACGGAACTGAGCTCCGGCCTGGCCAATGCCGGCAAGCTCGTCGGCATCACCACGGGTGAACTGAACGGCGCAATCACCAACGCCGCCAAATTGAGCGGGATCACCAGCACGGAACTGAACAACGCGATCGCGACGATCCCGAAAGTGACCGCGCTCTGCACCCGCACCACGGCGCTGACGAACCAAGCCAACTCGCTGTTGACGGGGCTCGGCGGAATCAGCCTTGGCGGCCTGCTGCCGGTCGGGCTGGAACTGAAAATCCCCTCGCTGCCGGCGCAGCTGACGACGTTTGCCTGCCCGTAGATAGCGAACCCCGAGAACCGAACGCCCCGGCAAATGTCGGGGCGTTCCATTTCTCGCCCCACACGGTTAGGCTGGCGCCCATGGCGGTCAAGCTCCATCGTTGCTCGGTCGAGTGGTTCAAGCTCGATGTCCACCCCTGCTGGAAAGTGCAGAAGGCACTTGACGAGCAGGGGATCGAGTACGAGGTGGTGACGGGACCGGTGCGGTCAGGCAAGCGCGATGCGCTCGAGCAGCTCTCGGGCCAGCGCAAGTACCCGGCGATCGAGTTCGAGGACGGCCGCGTCTACCGCGAGGAATCGAAGGACATGGCGGCGCGGATCCGCGCTGGCAAGCTCTTCGACGCTTAGTCAGTGGCCCGGCTCAGGTTCCAGATCTCAGTTTCGCTCGATGGCTTCGTCGCCGGTCCCAACCAGAGCGAGGAGCACCCGCTCGGCGTCGGCGGCGAGCAGCTGCACGAGTGGGTGTTGAAGCTCGCCGCCTGGCGCAAGCCGCACGGTCGGGAGGGCGGTGAGGTCAACGCCAGCAGCGCCGTGATCGAGGGGACGCTCGACAACGTCGGCGCCACGATCATGGGCCGCAACATGTTCGGCGGCGGACCCGGCCCCTGGGGCGATGACCCCTGGGACGGCTGGTGGGGCGACGATCCCCCTTTCCATCACCCGGTCTTCGTGCTCACTCACCACGAGCGTGAGCCGCTCGAGAAGGAAGGTGGAAACACCTTCACCTTCGTCACCGACGGAATTGAGTCGGCGCTCGAGCAGGCCAAGGCGGCTGCCGGTGGCAAGGACGTCTCGCTCGGTGGCGGCGCCGAAGTCGCTCAGCAGTACCTGGCAGCGGGCCTGATCGACGAGTTGCTGCTCAACGTGGTGCCCGTCCTGCTTGGCTCCGGCACGCGCCTCTTCGAGAACATCGCCCCGGCCGACCCAGGGCTGGAGCAGGTGCGGGTGGTCGAGGCGCCGGGCGTCGCGCACCTCATCTACCGCGCTGCCTAGACCTCGATCCAGGTTCCCTCTGGGCCGAGGTTGCGGACCGGCGTGCCGCCGATCTGACTCGCGCAGCCCCAGGACTCGTGGATGTGACCGCAGACCGCCAGGCGCGGCGCCTTCTCTTCAATCGCCTTCAACAGGGCGGGGCTGCCGAAGTGGTCACCGGAGCCGTTGGCGTCGCAGTGGCCCTGCGGGGGCGAGTGGAGGACGAGCACCGCGCCCTGGGGGCAGGGCTCCAGCATCGAGCTGGCAGCATCGTCGTCGAGGTCGAAGCTCCACTCCCATGGGGTGACGGGGATGCCGGCGCCAAGGCCGTAGAACTCGACGCCATCGATCTCCGTGCCGCTGCCGTGCAAGACGGTGGCTGCGCTCCAGCGTGTGGCGGCCTCGCGCAGCGCTTGCTCGGTCTCGTTGTTGCCGGGGACCAGCAAGGTAGGGGTCTCGATCGCTGCCAGGGCGTCGATCGTCTCTCCCAGTCCCTCGTGAACAGAGGCGAAGTCGCCGGCGCCGATCATCACGTCGGCCTCTGTCGACATCGCGACCAGCTCGGCCGCCTGGCCGAGGTCGCGGTGCAGGTCGCTGAAGGCGAGCAGTTTCACCGGCCGAAATCTAGCTGGCGTCGCTTGGAGCCGCGGGTGTCTGTAGCATCGACTGCAGACGAAAAGTTTCAAAGCTGTGACATTCAGCGCGCAACGGTTGCGGCGAACCGAGGCACACTGGAGGCATGGAGGCGATGAGAGTGAACTGGACAGACGACCGGCTGGGCGAGCGCTTCGACCGCATCGACGAGCGCTTCGACCATGTCGAGAAACGCTTCGACCACGTCGACGAACGCTTCAAGCAGGTGGACGAACGCTTCAAGCAGGTCGACCATCGCTTTGATCGCGTCGAAACGGACCTTCGCGAGCTGCGCGTCGAAATGAAGGGCGGGTTCGACAAGATCGATGTTCGTTTCGATGCCATGCAGCGGACCCTCTTTTTGGCTGCGGCAGGCATTGTCGCCGCTCTGATCGGCGTGATCGCGACGCAGCTCTGACGACTCAAGCCTCGGCCGTCGCCGCCCGTCGCGGCAAGCGCTCGCGCCAGGGTTTGGCCGGTTCTTCCTGGGCTCGGACGCCGAGGTCGAAGTAGAGCAGGGTGCGGCCGAGGGCGACGTAGGGGACGAGCAGGGCGAAGACGACCGAGCCGATCACGTTGATCCAGAGCAGCGAGATGTTGGTGAAGATCAGGGTGAAGCCGAGCACCGGGCCGGCGGCGATGCTGAGCAGCCAGAAGAAGCCGAGGGCCCGGACGGTGTGCCACCAGCGGCCGCGGACCCGCTCGGAGCTACCGCGGAAGGCATCGCGGATGCCCTTGTCCCCGATCAGGATCTCCTGCTGGACGAACTGCCAGCAGACGAACTTGTAGATCGCGATGGGAATGCCGATCACGGTGATGGCGAGGGCCAGCGCACCCAGGTAGGGCAGCAGCGCCCCCGCAGCGACCCGCCAGAAGCGATGCAGCACGCCCCGCCAGGAATCAAGGAAGCCCATCGCGCCGGTCTCGGCCAGCAGTCGCACGGCGAAGATCACCACTGCGGCGACGAGGGCGCCGGCGATCGGCTGCCCGAGCGATTCGATCGTGTCAGCCAGGGCGAGGTGGGTGCCGGCGCGGCCGGTGGCACTGTCGACGCCGCGCTGGCCGGCAATCAGGGCGGCGGTACCGCGCACCGCGCCGACGAGCACCAGCGCGCTCAGCCCGATCGGCGCCATCGTCCGCCAGTGGCGGCCGTAGAGCTGTCGCGCCGCCCGCACGATCTGGCCGAAGGCGCGGCGCTGACGCAGCTCGGTCAGGTCGATCGGGCCCCACCGGGTTACGCCGACGAAGAGGATCAGCAGCAGGGCGGGAATCGCGATCATCGCGATCGCCGCCGGGCGCGAGCGCGACTCGACGTTGATCACATCCGAGACGGCGGAGACGGCGCCGCAGAAGGCGCCGGACACTGCGGGGCCAGCAAACGAGCCACCCGGCACGCGCGGGCTCGTCGTCCGCTGCTTTTCCATCCAGGAAAACGGTTCGAGCCACTGCTTCTTCGTCAACGGACCAGTCGGCCCGTTGTTGAAGCCCTTCTCCTTCTCTCCCCAGTGGCCGAAATAGGTGAGCCACTTGAAGCGGCCCGTCGTCGTCGGGAAGGTCGGTATCGCGATCGGGTGGACCCGCACTTCGCGCAGCGGTTCGCTGGTGTTGTCGCAGCCGACGCCGGAGCCGTTCGCCCCGTTCTGGACGTAGACGGTCGAGTCGTAGAAGGTCGCGTGCGAGCCGGCGGCGGGGTAGACGACCGGGTGAGTCCCTTCCTTGTCCACCTTCGAGTCTTCCCAATCGGCCCGCTCGCCGCCGGCGTGCTGGAAGAGGATCATTTCTCTCGGCCCCCTGGCGAGCGCTTCGCGTGGGGTGTTCGCCTCGAAGGCGATCTGCATCCCCTCCCAGTCGCCCTCGTGCAGGTCGTTGAACTGGTTGAAGTACCAGAAGAACCAGTACTGGACGACGAGGCCCGGGTGCCCGACCTGGCGGGCGATGTGGGCGTAGGTCGTCGGTGGCGCCTTGCCTTCCGACACCAGCTTGGCGAAGTCGCGGGCGTAGACGCAGGTGTCGCCAAGCGGATCGCCGTGAAGGTCGAGGTGGAAGGGGTCGCCGAGCCCGGCGATGTCGGTCGCCGTAGGCCCGCGCTTGATCACCTTTTCCTTGCCGTCTTCTTCGACCCGCTTGAGCTCGACCGACGGGTTGCCGAGCACGGTCGAGACGCTGGTCGGCTCGTACTGCTCGGCCGACGTTTCGCACGGCGGTTCCTGCTCTTCGCGCAGCATCGTGATCGGCGCGTAGGCGTCGATCAGGCGCTGGGCTGGGGTGGACGCGGTGGCCGCTCTCGGCTGGCCGACCAACGCAACCACGACGAGCAACGGGACGAGGCAAAGAGCCCGGGCGATCACGCCCGGCAACGTACGGCAGAACCTGTTGGGGTGCAACGCACTACGGCGTGCTCGGAGCCGTAAAACGTTTCACTGCAATCGCTAGGAAGCTGGCTCGCCCTCCGCCACCTGCTCCTCGACCTTCCCTGTCTGCATCGTCGCCACGGCGATGACGAAGGCGAGTGCCATCACCCCGGCCATCACGTAGAAGACCGTCTGGGTGGCGAGCGCGAAGTCGTGCGGGATGTTGTTGATCACCTTGCCGAGCGCGCCGCTGACGTGCTGGGGCGCTTCGCCACCACCGCTGCCCTGGCTGATCGTGTCGGCGATTTCATCGGCAACCGTCTTCGGCACGCCATGGGTGGTCGCCGTCGACTCGAGGTTTGCCTTGTTCTCGAGGATCAGGATCGTGCCGAGCAAGGCCATTCCCAGGCTGGAGCCGAAGTTGCGCACTGTCTGCGTAATCCCAGTGGCTTCGCCGTAGCGACTGGCCGGCACCCGGTTGAGCGCGTCGGTGTTGGCTGGGCTGAGCACCAGGCCGACCCCGGCTCCGGCGAGGACGATCCAGTACCACTGCGAGCTGACCGAGAGGTCGGGCATCGAGTGCGCCCAGAGCCCGAAACCAACCGTCGCCACGGCGCAGCCCAGGATGACCGGCGATCGGGCGCCGGCTTTGTCGAGCATGCGCCCGCCCCACTGTGAGGCGGTGGCGAAGCCGGCGAAGAAGATCAGCAGGTAGAGCCCGGTTTCCGAGGCGCTTTCGCCGAGCGAGATCTGCGCGTACATGCTGGCGAAGAAGAAGAGCGGGATGAAGGGGATCATCAGTAGGAAGAGGATCGCGTTGTCGGCCGCGAAGGCGCGGTCGGCGAAGATCCGCACCTGGATCAGCGGGTTCTCGATCCGCAGCTGGTAGAGGACGAAGGCGACGAGGATCGCGATGCCGGCGGCGATGCAGATCCAGGTGATCGGGTTGCCCCAGCCCCAGACGCTCGACTGCTGCAGGCCGAGCACGGCGAGGCCCATGCCGCCGCAGACGAGCGCCGCGCCGCGGTAGTCGAGTGGCGCCGGGTGCTTGGTGTTCTCCGGCTTGGCGATCGCGGTGAGGACAAGGGCGATGATCGCGACCGGGATGTTGACCCAGAAGATCGTCCGCCAGCTGATTTCGACCAGGTAGCCACCGGCGAGCGGGCCGATCGAGGTCAGGCCACCGGTGATCGCGAAGAAGATCGCCAGGGCGCGGCCGCGCTCGTGCACGGGGAAGGCGCCGAGGACGATCGCCAGCGCCGCTGGGAACATGATCGCCGCGCCGGCGCCCTGGATCACGCGGAAGGTGATGATCCATGCCTCGTCGAGGCTGCCGGTGGGGGTGGCGCCGCAGAGCGCCGAGGCGGTGGCGAAGACGATTACCCCGAGCACGACCATGCTGCGGTGGCCGGCGATATCGGCGATGCGGCCGCCGAAGGCAAAGAGGGCGGAGAGCGAGAGCAGGTAGCCGTTGACGATCCACTGCACCCCGGTCGAGGAGAGCGAGAGGTCGTCCTGCAGGCTGGGGACCGCGATCGCGACGATCGTCATGTCGATGAAGGTCATTGAGACGGCGAAGATCATCGCCGCGAGGACCAGATTCTTGTTGGCGCTGCCGCTCGTTTCCATGCTCATCCGGTTTGCCAAGGAGCCGCCAAATCCTCCCTGTTCGATAGTCTCGCGGCGCTGATGCCGGACGTATTTTGGATCGGAGTCGTTCTCGCCGCCGCGATCTTCCTGATCGGGGTCATCTCGGGAATGCGCTCGCGCACGACCAGCCTCGCCACCGGTGCCGCGATCGGCGCTTACATGGGCATCATGCTGGCCTTCCCGCTGCTGGCTATCGGCCTCGCCACCAGCTAGCGACAATTTTTAGCCGACGTTTAGCCGGCGCACGCGTAGCCTCGCCCCGGGCCGGGTAGCTACGCCCGTGTACGCCCGCACACGCGATGCGCACCCGCTAACGCAAAGGAAGCTCGAATAGATGGCCCAGCTGACAGTGACCCAACGCACCCTTCACAACGGCGTCGAAATCCCTCAACTCGGTTTTGGCGTCTTCCAGGTCCCACCCGAGGACACCCAGGAGGTCGTCGAGCTCGCCCTCGATGCCGGCTACCGGCACATTGATACTGCCGCCGCCTACCGCAACGAGCCGGGCGTGGGGGCGGCGATTGCCGCTTCGGACTGGGCGCGTGAGGACCTCTTCGTCACTACCAAGCTGTGGAACTCCGAGCAGGGTTACGACTCGACTTTGCGGGCCTTCGAGGCGAGCCTCGGCCGGCTTGGCTTCGACTACGTCGACCTCTACCTGATCCACTGGCCGATGCCGAGTGAGGATCGCTTCCTCGACACCTGGCGCGCCTTCGAACGCATTCACGAGGAAGGGCGGGCGCGCACGATCGGGGTCTCCAACTTCCGCCTCGAGGACCTCGAACGGCTCGAGGTCGAGACCGACACCCGCCCGACGGTCAACCAGATCGAGCTCCACCCGCGCTTGCAACAGGCCAAGCTACGGGCCTGGCACGAGGAACATCAGATCGCGACCGAGGCCTGGAGCCCGCTCGCCCAGGGGGAGCTGCTTGACGACGAGACGATCGCCGAGATCGCCGAGCGCCACGACCGCACGCCGGCCCAGGCGATCCTGCGCTGGCATTTGCAGCTCGGCAACGTGGTCATCCCCAAGTCGGTGACCCCGGAGCGGATCCGCGAGAACCTCGAGCTCTTCGACTTCGAGCTGAGCGACGCCGAGATGGCGGAATTCGAGAGACTCGACCGCGGTGAGCGCATCGGCCCAGACCCGGGGACTTTCGTCTCGCCGTAGCGTTCTCGTCAACGCGGTCGCGGCGACCGCGTTCCTGATCGGCGGTTCGCTCTTCGCGCTCGGCGCGGCGCTGGCCCAGGCCGGGGTGAACCCGACCGCCTGCGCGACGATCTACCTGGTCGGCGGCGTCTTCTTCAGCACCGGTGGCTACAGCTCGGTGCTGCAGGTCGTCAACGAGCCAAGCCCGGCCGATGCCGCCCCGGCTCACTGGCGCTGGTGGTCACGCGAGCCGCGCCGCCTGCAGTGGCTGAGCGCCGTCGTCCTCTTCGCCGGCACGATCGTCTTCGCGATCAACCTGGTCGACTCGTTCATCGAGGAACTCACCCCGGCCGCCTTCGATCGCCTCGTCTGGTCGCCTGACATGGTCGGTTGCGCGCTCTTCCTGATCTCCGGGCACCTGGCGATGGCCGGGATCGCGGGTGGCTTCTGGCGCGTCTGGCACAGCCGCGACCTCGGCTGGTGGATCATCGCCGTCAACCAGCTCGGCTCGGTCCTCTTCATGGTCTCCGCCGTTGCCTCCTTCGTGCGCCCCTCCTCGGGCGACATGGTGGCGACCGGCATCGCCAACTGGGGCACCTTGCTCGGCGCTCTCTGCTTCGCGGTCGCCGGCCTGATGCAGGAGTTCGAGCACCCGCTCGGCCCGCGCCGGCGCCGTGAGGTCGCGGTTTCCGCCGGATAGCGGCGGGAAGAGCTGCGGCTAGGCGGCCTGTTGGCGGCGCAGTTTCTGCCGCCCCTCGCCGTACATGCGGGTCTCATAGACGATCATCGCCCAGATCAAAACGTTTGCCACCGCCAGGGCGATCAGCGCTGGCACCTCCGTAGCCACGGGGACGAGGATCAGCAGCACGATCGCCAGGCCGAGGCGCCGGCGGTTGATCGAGTGGACGTGGCGGTAGCGGAAGGCGACGAGGCCGAGCAGGTAGACGGCAAGGCCGCCGAGCAGGGCAAAGGCAGGGACTGTGTGGAGGTGGGCGCCGGTGTGGCCGATCGTCAGCTTCAGGCCGAGGGCGACGAGGACGATGCCGGCGACCATCACCAGGTGCAGGTAGGAGTAGGAATCGCGGGCCATCTCGTTCTGCACCCGGCCCACCTCCGCCTCGGCCAGGCGTTTGCCGGAGACGATCGCGACGACGTCGAAGTAGATCCACCACATCGCCGCGGTCAGCGCCACGCCGAGCACGGCGGCGGTGCTGATCGCCAGCGTCAGTTCGTGCGAGGCGCCGACGCCGATCGCGACGATCGACTCGCCGAGGGCGATGATCACGATCAGGCCGTGGCGCTCAGCAAAGTGCGCCGGCATCAGTTTCCAGCCTTCCGAGCCGAAGAAATACGGCCCGGCCATATCGAGGAATAGGGCCAAGGCCCAGAGGGCGCCCTGGGCAAGGCCGTCGAAGAGCGAGGCGAGGGCAAGCAGTGTGACTGCAACCAGGGTGCTGGCGGCCAGGCCGAGGACCGAGTGGCGCAGCGCGTCGTCCTCAGGACTGGCCAGCATGAAGAGGGCGATCTGGGCGCTGCGCACCACGCCGTAGATCAGGGCGAAGGCGAGGCCCAGCTCGCCGAACGCCTCCGGCACACAGAGCGAGACCAGCAGCAACGCCGCCATCGCTCCGAAAATGACTAGCCGCACCGCCCCCTCCTCGGGGTCGATCACGCTGGTCAGCCAGGAATAGCCGGTCCAGGCCCACCAGAGCATGCCGAGCACCAACAGTCCCTGGGCGATGCCGGACCAGGTCGGGTGGTGTGCCATCAGCGCCGTGCACTGGGTTATCGCCAGCACGAAGACGAGGTCGAAGAAGAGCTCGAGCGGCGTTACCCGCTCACCTTCGCGCAGGGTCGCGCCGAACCTCGACTGCTGCGAATCAGCGGGCGTCGCCATCGCGGCATCTTCGCAAGCCGCTGCGGTCGGCTAAGCGGTGTCTTCGGCGTTGTAGCGCTCCAGCAAGCGCTCCTCCTCGTCGCGCTTGGGGAAGCCGAAGAAGACAAGCGCGGCGCCGATCAGGACGGCGACGATGCCGGCGGTGTAGGCCCAGGCGTCGCCCTGCAGGAAGGAGGTCTTGGCGGCGGCGATGATCTGCTGGCTGTGCGCTGGGTACTGGCCGGCGAGGTCGGCAGCGCTGGAAAAGGACTTGGTCAGCTCGCCTTCGACGTTTTCGCTGACCCTGGCTGATTCGCCCGAGGAGGCGATCGCTTCGCTGGCGGCGGCGGCGTAGCCGGCGGTGAGCAGGGCGCCGAGGATCGACTGCATGATCGCGCCGCCGAGATCGCGCTGCAGGTCAGCCGTGCCCGAGGCCATGCCGGCCCGTTTGACCGGCACCGAGCCGGTCAGCGAGTGCGAGGCCGGGGTGCCGGCGAAGCCAACGCCGATGCCGATCAGGGCGTAGCCCAGCCCCACCTTCCAGTAGGGGATGCCGGCTTTCCAGAGCAGCAGCATGGTGAGGAAGCCGAGCAGGCAGAAGACGTAGCCGATCAACAGGGTGAAGCGGGCGCCGCGGGCCTCGACCAGTTTCGCCGAGCGCGGCGCGACGACGACCATCAGCGCCGCCGCTGGCAGGATCGCCAGGCCCGAGTCGAGGGTCGAGTAGTCGAGCACGTTCTGCAGGAACTGTTGACCGATGAACATCGCTCCCATCAGCGAGCCGAAGACGATGATCCCGGCGCAGGCGGCCACCCAGAAGATCCGCCGTCCGGCGATCTCGAGGTCATAAAGCGGTGAGCGAGCGCGGCGCTGGCGCATGATGAAGGCGGCCGCGGTAGCGAGCGCGATGATCCCCAGGCCGACTGCCAGGGCGCCCTTGCCGGGGACCGGGGCCAGATTGATACCCATCACCAGGGCGGCGATCAGCAGGATCGAGAGGATGCCGCCGAAGTTGTCGACCGGCTCGGTGGTCTCGTTGACGTGGGCGGGTACGTAGCGCCAGGCGAGGAAGAGGGCGACCGCCGCCAGCGGCAGCGTGATCAGGAAGACCGAGCCCCAGTCGAACTGCTCGAGCAGAGCGCCGGAGATCAGCGGGCCGAGCGAGGCGATCGCGCCGCCGATCGCCGACCAGAGCGCGATCGCCCTGGTCCGGTCGGCGCCTGACCAGAGCGCCGTGATCAGCGCCAGGGTGGTGGGGAAGGCCATGCCGGCGGAGATGCCGCCGATCACCCGCGCCGCGAAGAGGATCCCGATCGAGGGGGCGAAGGCGGCGATCAGGGCCTGCGGGATCGAGAGCGCCATGCCCAGCAGCAGCATCCGCTTGCGCCCGTAGCGATCGCCGAGCGCGCCGAGGTAGAGGACCGAGGTCGCCAGCCCCAGCGAGTAACCGACCGCGACCAGGTTGAGCGAGGTCTGGCCGGCACTGAAGGCCTTGCCGATGTCCGGCAGGGCGACGTTGGCGACGGCGAGGTTGAGGTTGGCGACGGCGGCGACCAGGATCAGCGCCGCGAGGACGATGCCGGCGCGCTTGGGGCTGCTCGATTCCATCGCTGCGCCCAACCTATCCGAGCATGACGGCGGTCACGCGCCGGGCTGGCGGCGCCTGAGAGGATGGACGCGATGGCTGAGGAGCGCAAACGGCCCGAGGCGCCGCGCAGCGAGAAGATCCTGCCGGGCGTCTGGAGGCTGCGCCTGGCGCTGCCTTGGCCCGGGGTTCCGCACGGCAACGTCTGGGCGATCGAGGCCGACGGCGGCATCGTCCTCTTCGACACCGGCATCGGCGGCAAGGGGCGGATGCGCCAGTTCGACCTCGCCCTCGCCGGGGCCGGCTTCGGCCTCGAGGACGTGAAGCTGCTCGTCTGCACCCACTCCCACACCGACCACTACGGCCTGGCGGCGCCGATCGTCGCGGGCGCCGGCTGCGAGCTCTGGATGCACCCCGCCTGGGAGCACGTGCGCCTGCTCGCCGACGACCCGGCGGCGGCGCTGGAGCAGCGGCTCGAGGTGGCGCGCCAGAGCGGCGTCCCCGTCGCCGGGCTCGAACGCTACCGCGAGCGCAGTGACAACAGCGACAACGGCATCGACGCGATCGTCGAGCCCGACCGCGACCTCCTGCCGGGGGTCGAGGTGGAGACCGACCTCGGCACCTGGCAGGTCTACGAGACCCCCGGCCACGCGCCCTCGCACGTCGTCCTGCACCAGCCCGAGCGCAAGCTGATGATCTCCGGCGACCACCTGCTCGGCCGCACCGTGCTCTTCTTCGACCACGGCCACAGCCCCGACCCGATCGGCGAGTTCCTCGGCAGCCTCGAGCGGGTCGAGCCGCTCGATGTCGACCTCTGCCTGCCCGGTCACGGCCGGCCCTTCCGCGACCCCAAAGCGAAGATCGCCGAGGCACGGCGGCAGGTCGCCGAGCTGCTGGAGAAGACGCGCGAAGCGCTGGGCGAGGGGGAGAGGACCGCTTTTGAGATCGTCGCCGAGATCGTCGGCGCCGACAACGTCAATACACCGGTCAGCGCCTGGGTTCTGCAGATCGTCCTCTCCTGCCTCGACCACATGGTGATTGAGGGCGAAGTCACCAAGGTCGAGGGAACCGACCCGCAACGATGGAAGCTGGGCTGAGGGCCACCCGGCCCTCCCGATAGCCTTCGCCGCCGTGGCCAGCTTCACTTTCACCCGCGAGATCGCCGCGCCGCCGGAGACGGTGTTCGCAGTGCTCACGGATCATCGGAAGTACTCGGAGCTGACGCCGCTGCGCAAGTCGGAGCTGGAGCGCGAGGGCGAGCCCGCTCCCAACGGCCTCGGCGCGATCCGCAAGCTAACCGCCGTGGGGCCGCCGCTGCGCGAGGAGGTCATCGCCTACCAGCCGGATGAGCGCTTCTCTTACAAGCTGCTCTCCGGGCTGCCGGTCCGCGACCACGTTGGCACCGTCGAACTGACGCCCAACGGCGGCAGCACCAAGATGGTCTACGCGGTTCGCACCCAGCCGACTCTGCCGGTTATCGGCTTCGCCGTGGTCGCTGTGGTCAAGCAGGCGGTCAAGGGGCTTGTCGACGGCATCGTCAAGGAGTCCGAGCGACGCGCCGCGGCAGGGGGTTGAGCGGCACCGCCAAAACACTCCTCGCCGGTCTGTGGGCGCAGGCGGAGCACCTCTGGAAGCAGCACCGGCGTCTCTCGATTGGCCTGATCGTCGCTGGCCTGATCGCCGTCTTCGGCGCCGGCGTGCTCGCTTACGAGCTGCTCAAGCGGCCCGCCGACGTGCACAACGAAAACGCCACCTTCGTGCCGCAGAAGCCGCCGAAGCCGGAGGCGAAGACGGTCAATTGGCCGATGTACGGGCTCAACCCGGCGCGCACCCGCTACCTGCCGGCGACCGGGATCAAGCCGCCGTTTCGCAAGCTCTGGCGCTACACCGAGCGGCCGCTGCTCGAGTTCCCGCCGATCTACGTCGGCGGCAAGCTCTACTTCGTCAACAACAACGGCACCGCCTACGCGCTCGACGCCGAGACCGGCAAGGTGCTCTGGGAACGCAGCCTCGGCCGCCTCAACGCCTCCTCGCCGACCTACTCCCGTCACCGCCTCTACATCGTCAACCTCGTCCCCGGCCACATCGTCAAGCTCGACGCCAAGACCGGCAAGGTGATCTGGAAGCACTCGCTGCCCGGCCGGGCCGAGTCCTCGCCGGTGGTGGTCGGCCGCAGCGTCTACTTCGGCTGCGAGGACGGCAACCTCTATGCGCTCAGCACGATCAGCGGCAACGTGCGCTGGGCGACCCCGCTCGGCGGCCCGGTCAAGTCGGCGCCGGCCTACTACGGCGGCACCCTCTACGTCGGCGATTACGGCGGCTACATGAACGCGGTCGACGCCAAGACCGGCAAGCTCAAGTGGCAGAGCGGTTCGCTGGGCCAGGGCTTCGGCACCTCGGGCCAGTTCTACTCGACCCCCGCCGTCGCCTTCGGCCGCGTCTACGCCGGCAACAACGATGACCGTGTCTACAGCTTCGACATCAAGGACGGGACGCTGGCCTGGAGCTACTCGACCGGCGGCTATGCCTACTCGGGGCCGACCGTCTCGACCACCCGCCACAGCCCGCCGACCGTCTACATCGGCTCCTTCGACGGCAACATCTACGCCCTCGACGCCAAGGACGGCAGCCTGCGCTGGAGCCACTCGGCCGGCGGCCAGGTGGTCGGCTCGCTTTCCTCGATCGGCGACATCGTCTACGTCGCCGAGTTCACCAACAACACCACCAGCGGCTTCATGATGAAGAGCGGCCGCAAGGTCTTCAGTTACCCCCGCGGCACCTACTCGCCGGTGATCTCCGACGGCCGCCGCATTTACCTGACCGGCTACTCCAGCATCACCTCCCTGCAGCCCTACAAGTACGAAGGGGCGGTCGGGCCGGCGTTCGTCGCGCCGGACGGTGAGCCCGGGACTAAGGCGCAATCCCGCCCGGCGGGGGCGGCGGCGCCAACG
Source organism: uncultured Solirubrobacterales bacterium (assembly GCA_963795765.1). Lineage (GTDB taxonomy): Bacteria > Actinomycetota > Thermoleophilia > Solirubrobacterales > 70-9 > VRUE01. The sequence goes on along the minus strand of CAWCJW010000026.1, from coordinate 14,115 downwards.
GCGGGTTCGGCGCAAAAGCAGGGAAGACCGGGTGGTGCAGGGCGTCGCTGAGGGCGGTGAGGCTGGCCGGGTAGTTCTGGATCCGGTAAGTGCTGGTCGAGCCGAAGTCCTGGTAGTAGATGAGCATCTTGCAGCGTTTGTGGCCGCGCACCCAGCCCAGTAGGCGTTCCATGTAGGCGGGGTCGTCGGCGCCATTTGAGATGCCGAACTCGGGAATCGCGAAAGGCTTGTTCGAGAAGCGGTTGTAGAGGCCGGTCAGCGCTTTCCAGTCCTGGTTGTCGGAGTAGAAGTCGGTGCCGACCCAGTCGACGTATTCGTCGCCGGGGTAGAAGTATTTGGGGCGGTTCTGGGGCACGGTCGGCGAGCCGGCCGGCAGGGTGCTCCAGAGCACCGCGACCGGCGCGCGGGGCAGGCCGTTGCCACCGGCGCGCAGCGGTGGCAGGCCGGTTTCGCCGAGGCGGGCGTTGATCTTGGCGCGACTGCCGCCGCCGTGAACGAGGATGTAGATGCGGCGGAAGGCGAGGCGGTACCAGCGCGGCTTGTGGGCGGCGTCGCGCAGTTTGCCGGCGCAGTCGTAGGCGGCGTAGACGTTGAGGCAGCGGTTGGGCTCGCCCAGCGGGCGGATGTAGGCGGCCATTTTCTTCTCCCAGAAGAGCCGGTTGAGCCGGATCAGGTATTCGTCGCCGTAGCCCTGGGCAATCGAGCGCGGGCTGATCAGCTCGTGGCCGTCGCCCGAGTCGGCCGTGGTCAGGTGCAGGACCGGCCGCGCCCGCGCCGCTTGCCAGCGTTCGATCGAGTCGGGGAATTCGGCGCCCCAGCTGCGGAAGCTCTCGATCAGCGCCGGGTGCTTTTGGAGGTCGGCGGAGAAGTGGCCGAAGTCGGCCGGGTTGCCCGTGTCGCTGACCCCAAAGAAGATCTTCTTGCCCTTGGGCAGCAGCGTTCCGGCGGGCGCCTTCGCGGCTGGAATCAGGCAGAGCGCCGCGATGGCAAGGGCCACAAGGGCAAGGCGCGTTCGCGTGATCGAGGTCATCCGGGCTTGATTCGACCGCCGGGGCGCACGTCCCTCCCTACCGGCGGAACGGATATCGGAGGTGTCGTGACACCGGCCCGCCGGCGGGAAGATCGTGTGGAGGTAGAACACCTCCAGCGGGGATTTAGCTCGGCGTGCGTGAGACGACGAGCTGCAGGACTTCGTCGGCGTACTTGGCGACGAAGCTGGGGCCAACCCCCCGAATCGCGCCGAGGCTGGTCTCGTCGGTGGGGCGAGCCGTGGCAATCGCGGTCAAGGTCGAGTTGTGGGCGACGGTGTAAGCGGGCTTGCCCGAGGCGGCTTTGAGCCGCCACGCCTTCAGCTCCTCGAACAGCGGTGCGTCGGCCTCGGTCAGCTCGGCGGGCGGGGCGGCGGTTGCCTTTGCCCGCGGCGTCCGCCGTACCACGATCGTCTCGGGGTCGGGCAGCCAGCCGGCGTCGTCGCAGACGTCGCAGCAGCGGCCCAGTGGCTGGCCGGCCGTGCGGTCACCGAAGTGGTCGAGGATGCTGCGGCGGCGGCAGCGATCGTCGTAGATGAAGGACTTGATCGTGCGGTAGTCGCGCCAGCCGCGCTCGCGGGCGATCGTCAGCTCGGGGTCGCGCTGCTCGATGAAGCGCACGAGGCGGCCGAGGTCCGCCTTCATCGCCAGCAGCACCGCCTTCGCCGGCAAGCCGTCGCGGCCGCCACGCCCGGCCTCCTGGTAATAGGCCTCGAGGCTGGTCGGGATCGCCATGTGCCAGACCGAGCGCACGTCGGCCTTGTCGACGCCCATGCCGAAGGCGTTGGTGGCGACGATCACTTCGGCGTCGCCTTCCATGAAGCGGCGCTGGGTCGAGGTGCGGCTCTCGGACTCCATGCCGGCGTGGTAGGCGAGCGCCCGCAGGCCGGAGTCGCGCAGCGCCTGGGCGACCTCGTCGGTATCGCGGCGGGTGCCGCAGTAGACGATCGCCGGCCGGTTCGCGGGGTCGGCGAGCCCGCCCTCGAGCAGGGCCAGCCGCCGCGCCTTCGAGCCTTTGCCCTCTAGCCGCACGACGTCGAAGGAGAGGTTCGGCCGGTCGAAGCCGGAGCGCACCTGCAGCGGCTGCTTGAGGCCGAAACGGGAGACGATCTCCGCCGCCACCGCCTTGGTCGCCGTGGCCGTGCAGGCCATCACCGGTGGCCGCCCGAGCCGCTCGGCGATCTCGGGCAGGCGCAGGTAGTCGGGGCGGAAGTCGTGCCCCCATTCGGAGACGCAGTGAGCCTCGTCGACCGCGAGCAGGTCGATCCGCCGCTGCGCCAGGGCATCGAGGAAGACGTTCGAGGCGAAGCGCTCCGGCGAGCAGTAGACGATCCGCGCCGCGCCGCCGCGCACCTGCTCGAGCGCGTTGCGGATGCCCTCCGGGCTCATCGCCGAGGAGATCATCGCCACTGGGTGCCCGGCCGCGGTCAGCCGTCGCCACTGGTCCTGCATCAGCGCGATCAGCGGGCTGACGACGATGGTCAGGTCCTCCGTCGCCAGGCCCGGCAGCTGGTAGCAGAGGCTCTTGCCGCCGCCGGTCGGCATCACGATCAGCGAGTCGCGCCCTTCCAGCCCGGCCTCGACCGCCTCCTTCTGCCCGGGCCGCCAGCTCTCGAAGCCAAGCGCTTCGAGCAGCTGGTCGGCCCTGTTCTCGGTGGCGACGGTCATCAAACCAGGCTATGGGTCTCAGCCGACGATCTGGGCGGGCACCTGTGACAACTCCTCGGCTAGAGCGTCAATTTCCTGCGCCAGCTTGCGGGTGTCCGCCTTGGTCAGTTCGGTGTAGGAGACGAAGCCGTCGCCGCGCCGGTAGGGCTTGAGCGAGGCGTAGACGTCTTCGAAGCTCGCTTCGATTTCCTTCGCCAGCTTCGGGTCCTTCTTGGTCAGCAGCGGCTCGACCGCTTCAAAGGCCGCCTCGGCGCCTTCGACGTTGGCCTCGAAATCGACCAGGTCGATGTGCGAGTAGCGCTCCTCCTCGCCGGTGATCTTCGAGGCCGAGACCTCGCCGAGCAGCTCGTTGGCGCCGTTGGCGATCTGCACCGCCTGCAGTTCGACGTTCTTGACCTTCTGCTCGAGTTCTTCGACGTCGTCCAGCAGTTGTTCGGCAACCGGGGCCATGCCCTTGGCGGTGTCTTCTTCCCAGAGCGCCTTCTCGATCCGGTGGAAGCCGCCGAATTGACTGGCGGGCACATCGTTTTCACGGGCGTCGATACGGGGGTCGAGGTCGCCGAAGGACTCGGCCACCGGCTCGATCCGCTCGTAGGGGATGCGGGCGGCGGCGTAGAGCGACTTGGCCTTCTCGACTTCGCCCGCTTCGACCGCGGCGACGAAGGGTGCGGTGGCGGCGACCAGCTCGGTCGTGTTCTGCTCCAGGTACTTGCGGTAGTCGGCGACGGCGGCTTCGGTTTCGGGGTCGACCTGGGCCTGCGCCCCGCCGGTCACGGTCAGGGTGCCGTCTTCTTCGTCGCCGCCGTTGCAGCGCAGCGTGTATTCGCCCTTCTCCAGGGTCAGCGAGAAGCTGCCGGAGAGGCCGTCGGAGAGGTTCTCCACCTCGCCCAGGATCGTTTCGCCGTCGAGCACCTCGAGCTCGGTGACGCTGGAGGAGCCGGCGTTTTCCACCTCGAACGTGATCGGGCCCGCCGGCGCCTTCGCGTTGTGCGGGTCGCAGCCGGCGTCGGTCAGCTTGAAGCTCATCTTCTTGGCTCCGGCTGGCCCGTCGTCGCTGGAGCCGCAGCCGGCGGCAGGCAGCGCGACCAGGCCGACGGCCAGTGCGGCCAGCGAGAGGCGGACGGGGAATCGATTCATCGGTGGAGTGCTCCTTCGTTGGATTGGGACGAGAAAGTTAGGGCACCCTAACAAAAACCGACACAACAGTCGGAATATCAGCCGAGCAGGGTTTCGCCGACGTAGCCGCCGCTGCGGGCCCCGGGGGGGACGGCGAAGACGGCGCTGCCGACGTGCTTGATGTACTCGTTGAGCGCGTCGTTGGAGCCGAGCCGGGTCTGGATCGGGACGAACTGCTTGCCCGGGTCGCGCTGGAAGCAGATGAAGAAGAGGCCGGCTTCGAGCTCGCCGAGGCTTTGGTCGACGCCGTCGGTGAAGGAGTAGCCGCGGCGCAGGATTCGCTCGCCATCGTTGGCGGTGGCCGAGGCGAGGCGAACGTGGGCGTCGACCGGGATCACCGGTTCGCCGCCCCGTTCGGCCTCGAGGTCGAGTGGGTCGAACTCGTCGTGGCCGCCGAGCGGGGCGCCGCGGTACTTGTCGCGGCCGATCGTCTGCTCCTGGTCTTCCAAGGCCGAGCGGTCCCAGACCTCGAGCAGCATGCGGATGCGGCGGCTGACCAGGTAGCTACCGCCGCGCATCCAGTCCGGCCCTTCCTTGCCGACCCAGACGTAGCGATCCATCGCCGCCGTGTCCTCGGCCTTGATGTTGGCGGTGCCGTCCTTGAAGCCCATCAGGTTGCGCGGGGTCTCCTGGCTGCGGCTGGTGCTCGCGGTGCGGCCGAAGCCGAGCTGCGACCAGCGCATGACCACGGTGCCGCGGCCGATCCGGGCCAGGTTGCGGATCGCGTGGAAGGCGACCTGGGGGTCGTCGGAGCAGGCCTGCACGCAGATGTCGCCGTCGCTTTCGTAGGCGTTGAGCTCGTCGCCGGGCAGGGGCGGGATCGGACGCAGCGCCTCCGGACGGGAGCCCTGCAGTCCGAGCTCGCGCCGGGCGAAGAGGCTTGGGCCGAAGCCGAAGGTAACCGTGAGGCGAGAGGGCAGCAGCCCGACCGTCTCGCCGGTGTCGTCGGGCGGCGCCAGCTCGACCCCGTTGGCGTCGCCGATCATCTGCCCGGCGGTCATTTCGGCCGCCGCGGCCGACCATTGCTGCATCAGTTCGCGCAGCGCCGCCCGGCTCGGGTTGACCAGGTCGAAGGAGGCGAAGTGGAGGCGGTCCTGGGCCGCCGTGTCGATCCCGGCCTGGTGCGCGCCGTAGAAGGGAACCGAGCCGGTGCCGTCGCTGGCCTGCGCCTCGTCGCTGCCGACTAGGTATCCGGCGGCGCCGCCGAGGCCGATACCGGCGGCGCCGACGCCGGCCGAGGCCAGCAGTCGCCGCCGTGTCAGCTCGGTCATCGCCAAGCGGGGCGCGGTCTCATGCCGGACTCTCGGCCGGCGCGCCCTGGCGTCCCTCGACGCTGCGCCGCGGGCGCCGGCGGAGCCGGTCCGGCCAAATGACGTAGAGCGCCATCGGCACCGCGTAGAGGCCGTAGGCGAGGACCTCGACTACGGTCGGAGCCGGCTGCAGGCCCAGCATCCCGGTCAGCAGCGAGCCCGAGATCGTGCCCGGCTGCACCAGCCAGGTCAGGTCCAAAGCCTGGCTCTGCAGGCCGTTGATCCAGCCGGCCTCGTGAGCCGTGTGCATCGCCGTCGCCAGTAGCCCGGCGGCGACGAAGACCAGGACCAGCCCGGTGACGCGGAAGAAGCGGGTGAGGTTGATCCGCACGCCGCCGCGGTAGAGGCCGAGGCCGATCGCGATTGCCGCGACCAGGCCGAGGATCGCGCCGGCGCCGGCTGCGGTCGTGTCGGTCGAGTCCTGGAAGGCGGCGAGTAGGAAGACCGAGGTCTCGAAGCCCTCGCGCAGGACGGCGAGAAAGGCCATGCCGACCAGCGCCATGGTCGAGCCAGCGGCGAGCGCCGAGGCCGCCTCGCCCTCCAGGGTGGCCTTGATCTCGCGCGCGTGCCGGCGCATCCAGATGATCATGTAGGAGATCGTCGAGACCGCGATCAGGCCGATCACCGTCTCCAGCCCCTCCTGCTCTTGCTGCGGCAGCTGCTGGCCGACAACGTCGAGGGCTACGGCTACTGCCGTGCAGAGGACGATCGCGATGCCGACTCCGATCCACATCTGGCGGATCGCGTCGCTGCGGCCCTCCTTGACCAGGAAGGCGGCAATGATGCCGACGATCAGCGAGGCCTCGACGCCCTCTCGCAAGGTGATGACGAAGGTGGGGATCATGTGAGTCAGACCACAGGAACGCCCGTTAGGCGTCCCTAATTAGGGATCCCAAACCTAGCACGGCGCTAGGAATTGCGTCCTGGCAGCGTGCTAACTAGGCAGCCAGGGCTCGTGCCACTGGGCGATGCCGCGGGTCAGCTTCTCCGCCTCGGGCGGGCCCCAGGTGCCGGGCTCATAGGTGTGCACCGGCCCCGGTTCGTCGAGCAGTGGCTGCACGATCCGCCAAGTCTCCTCGACCGCGTCCTGGCGGGTGAAGAGCTGGTGGTTGCCGGCGATCGCATCGCCGAGCAGCCGCTCGTAGGGCTCGGGCTCCTCGCCGGGCACCTTTTCGAAGAGGACCTCCATGTCGGCCGGCTCGAAGGCCTCCTCGCCCGCTCGCTTGGCGAAGAGGCGCATGCGGGCGCCGGGCGTGGGCTCGATGCGCACCGTCATCTGATTGGGGTCGGGCCGCTTACCGGCGCCGACGCCAAGTGGCGGTGGTCGCTTGAAGACGACGGTGACCTCGCTCGACTTCGCCGGCATGCACTTGCCGGCGCGGATGAAGAAGGGCACGCCGCTCCAGCGCCAGTTGTCGACCGCCAGCTCGATCGCGGCGAAGGTCTCGGTGGTGGAATCGGGGGCGACGTCCTTGACCTCGAGGAAGCCCTTGTACTGACCGCGCACGTAGCGCTTGGGGTCGGCGGTCCGCGTCGCCTTGAAGAATTCGAGCTTCTTGTCGCGGACCGAGTCGTGGTGATTGCCGGTCGGCGGGCCCATGCCGACCAGGGCCAGCACCTGCAGGGCGTGGTTTTGGATCACGTCGCGCATCGCCCCGACCGCGTCGTAGAAGCGGCCGCGATCGTCGACGCCGAAGTTCTCGGCGATCGTCATCTGCACGTGCGAGACGTGCTGGCGGTTCCAGATCGGCTCCAGGGTTGCGTTGGCGAAGCGCAGGTAGGTGATGTCCATCACCGGCTCCTTGCCGAGGTAATGGTCGATGCGCAGGATTTGCTTCTCGTCCAGCACTTCGCAGAGGTCGGCGTTCAGCGCTCGCGCCGATTCCAGGTCGTGACCGAAGGGCTTCTCGATCACGACGTGGGCGTTCTCGGTGAGGCTGGCGTCGCCGAGGCCGTGGACCACGGTGGCGAACAGCGAGGGCGGGATCTCGAGGTAGAAGACGGGGTTCTTGGCCTCGCCGATCGCTTCGCCAACCCGCTTGAAGGTGGAGGCGTCGGCGTAGTCGCCCTGGACGTAGGAGAGGCGGGCGGCGAGGCGGCTGAAGACATCCTCATCGGGATCGCTGACGGTCGCGGCGATCGAGTCGTGGGCGTGCTGGCGCAGCTGCTCGGTGCTCCAGTCGTCGATCGCGACGCCGACGATCGGGCACTCGAGCTTGCCGCGCGCCTCGAGCCGGTAGAGCGCCCGGAAGGTCATCTTCTTCGCCAGGTCGCCGCTGATCCCGAAGATCGTCAGCACGTCGGCGTTGGCATCGGAGTGCTTGGCGTCGGCCCTGGTCATTCGTCCGCCAGGCTACCCGTTGGCCGCCCGGTCGCACACACGGGCCACCGGCTCGCATAGGGTTACGGCCATGGAGCTGGGAATGGTCGGACTTGGCCGCATGGGCGCCAACATGGCGCGGCGGTTGATGCGCGACGGACATCGCCTCGTCGTCTACGACGTCAACCCCGACGCGGTCTCCGAGCTGGCCGGAGAGGGCGCCGAGGGCGCCTCCTCACTCGAGGATCTCGCTTCAAAGCTGAGCGCGCCGCGCTCGGTCTGGGTGATGGTGCCGGCCGGCGAGATCACCGAGAAGACGGTCGAGGAGGTCGCTGCCGTGCTCGATTCCGGCGACGCGATCATCGACGGCGGCAACTCTTACTACCGCGACGACATCCGCCGCGCTGAGAAGGTGCGCGAGCAGGGGATCGATTACGTCGACTGTGGGACCAGCGGTGGCGTCTTCGGCCTCGACCGCGGCTACTGCCTGATGATCGGCGGGCCGGATGGGGCCGTGCAGCGGCTCGATTCCGTCTTTGCCTCGCTGGCGCCGGGCGTCGAGTCGGCCGAGCGGACGCCTGGGCGCAGCGGTGAGCCCAACGCCGCCGAGAATGGCTACCTGCACTGCGGCCCCAACGGTGCTGGGCACTTCGTCAAGATGGTCCACAACGGAATTGAGTACGGCGTGATGGCCGCCTATGCCGAGGGCCTCAACATCCTCAAGAACGCCAACGCCGGCAAGGTCCAGCGCGAGGCCGACGCCGAGACGGCGCCGCTGGAGCAGCCCGAGTACTACCAGTACGACCTCGACCTGCCCGAGGTGACCGAGGTCTGGCGTCGGGGCAGCGTGATCGGCTCCTGGCTGCTCGACCTGACCGCCGCCTCGATGCAGGAATCAGCCGACCTCTCCGAGTTCGAGGGCCGCGTCTCCGATTCCGGCGAGGGTCGCTGGACCTCGATCGCCGCGATCGACGAGGGCGTGCCGGCGCCGGTGCTGACTACCGCTCTGTATGAGCGCTTCGCCTCGCGAGGGCTCGACGACTTCGCCGACAAGGTTCTCTCGGCGATGCGCAAGCAGTTCGGTGGCCACGACGAGAAGTCTTCCTAGGTAGGGAAACGTGGCAATTGATCTCGAGGTCTGCGCCGACGAAAAGGCGGCGGCGCGCCGTGCCGCCGAGTTAATCGCGGCGATCGGCGCCGCTTCGGTGGCGGAGCGCAACCTCTTCTCGCTGGCGATGAGCGGCGGCCGCAGCCCTTGGGCGATGCTGGCGATCCTCGGCGAAGAAGAGCAGATGCCCTGGCCCAACGCCGAGCTGTTCCAGGTTGACGAGCGGATCGCCTCGCCGGGCAGCGAGGACCGCAACCTCACCCACATGGTGCTCGGCCTCTCGATGGATCACCAGGCGACGCTGCGGCCGATGCCGGTCACCCAGCGCGACCTCGAGGGCGCCGCCCACGACTACGAAAACACGCTCCCCGACCCACTCGACTGCGTCCACCTCGGGCTCGGCCCCGATGGCCACACCGCCTCGCTGGTTCCTGGCGACCCGGTGCTCGAGGTCAGCGACCGCCGCGTTGCCCTGACCGAGACCGCCTACCAGGGCCATCACCGCATGACCCTCACCTACCCCGCCCTCAACGATGCCCGCCAGATTGTCTGGCTCGTCACCGGGCCGGACAAGGTCGATGCCCTGGCCAAACTGATGGCCGGTGACACCTCGATCCCGGCCGGCCGGGTCGAGAACCCGAACATGACGGTGGTCGCCGACGCCGACGCCGCGCCCTAGGCATGGCCGGTTCGGCGCTGTGATCACCAACATCTGAATCCGCGGAGCGTCGGGACGAGGGTTGAACAGTTCAGCCCCTACTCGCGCGGCGTGGCCCCAAGGGTCCTGAGCCGTTCCACGCGATGGTCGGAATCGCCCACCATTCGCACGAGCCATTTTTCGATTTCGGCCAGATCGAGGTCGTCACAGGCGATCAGCATTTGTTCGATGTCGATCCAGTCCTTACGACGGTCGAACATTGCCTTGCAGACCGCGAGATGCTCTGGGCTGAGAATCGAGATTGTGACTCCGCCGAAGGGGACCCGGCGGGATTGCCCGCGCATCTCCTCGTGGATCGGGTCGTAGGCGAAGAAGAGATCGACGGCATTGTCTCCCCACCAGAGCCGGCATTGCCCGTCCCGTTCGAGGGCTGACGGATCAAGGCGGTCGGCGCTGACCCCGATCTCGGTGAGTGACTCAACCACCTCCCGCCAGCGCTCGGTGGGGACGAAGACGTTGATGTCGATGTCGATTGTCACGCGAGGATCGGCGTAGTAGGCAAGTGCCAGCGCTCCCCCCAACGCGTGCGGAATCTTGGCGTCCACAAGCGATTCGTGTATGACCATCACCTTCTCGGGGAGACTCGGCTGCTCGGCAAGTTGGTCCGCGTGTCGTGCGCCGGTCACCCGTTGCTCCCACTGGTCGAGTCGAGCCGCGGGAAGCGCAGGGGCTTTTCTCGGCGTCCTCCTGAGGGAAGCGCGTCAGCGAGCAAAAGCAGATCGAAGAGGGCGCGGCCCCGCTCATCCGGGGTTGCCGCCATCCACAGGGCCACGGCCCTCGCCGCCTCGCCGGCGGGGGAGGCACTGGCGTCCTCGCGATATCCCCTTTGCAGCACTTCAAGCAGGATTTGGCGCAAGGTCGGATCGAGTCGCGCTCCCCTTGCCAGCTCTGTAATCAGCTCTCGGGCCGCCTGGTCGACTGGCTCTCGTGCGACCGGCGCGCCCGCACGCCTTGCGGCGCGCCGCAATTCCTCGCCGCTAGGCGGCTTGACGGCCTTCTTCTGAGCCTTCTCGATGACCTCGTCAGTCAGCTCACGAAACGCGACAAGGGTCCGGCTGCGCGGGCCCCTCTCCGTAGCGCTCGACTCTCGTATCTCGTAGCTGCCCTTGCGACTGGGAACTATGAAAGCCATAGTGGTCCAATTGTACCACTATGGCTTTAAGCCCATTCTTAAGCCATTTCGAGCGAGACCGAGTGGTTGGCGACGATCATGCCGTCGGGGTCCCACTTGCGCTTCGCCTCCGCCAGGCGGGCGCAGACGTCGGCGGGCAGGATCGCGTCGGCGTCGCAGGGGCGCTCGGTGAAGTTGAAGTAGGAGCCCTCACCGGCCCAGGGCTGCATCGTCTGCTCGATCTTCTGTAGGTGCTGGGGGATCGCCTCGCCCAGCTCCGGCGTCATCGGCATGCCGACGCTGTACATGACGAAGCCGCTGTCGAGGTGGGTGAGGGCGCCGCCGTTGGGGTCGGGCCGGCCGAGCGCGCCGCCGAGCTGGCGCAGCTCGCTGAGCAGCATCGGCGAGCCCGAACCGGGGCCGGCGACGCTGGCGAAGGCGTCGATCGCCTCGTCGGGGAGCTCGCGGATCGTCAATCCCTCGCCGATGCCGGGCACCGGGTTCTCCGGGTCCATGTGGATCCGGCAGAGGCCCTCGACCGGCATCTGGGTCCAGGTATCCATGATCGTCTCGCCGAGCTCGCGCAGCGGCGCGACGATCTCTTCACCCGCCTCCTGGCTGCCGATGCAGGCGCCGTCGATCGTCAACAGCGGCCGGCCGCGGATCGGCTCGGGCACATCGGGGATCGGCGGCGGGGTGACGAAGCGGACCACCGAGGTGACGTCGTCGGAGACGCTGGCGGCCCAGTCACGGTAAGCGCGGACCGCCTCGGCGCCGAGCTCGGCCGGGAAGACGAGGGCGCCGGCGTAGATCTCGGCGATCGGGATCAGGCGCAACTGCAGCGCGGTGACGATCGCGTAGCCACCGCCACCGCCGCGCAGCGCCCAGAACAGGTCGGGCTCGTTTTCGGCGTCGACCGTGCGCGCCTCGCCGTCGGCGGTGACGAGCTCGATTGCCTGCACGCGGTTGCAGGCGAAGCCGTAGTGGCGGCCGAGCCAGCTGAGGCCACCGCCGAGCGTGTAGCCGGTGACGCCGACGTCGGGCGAGGAGCCCGGCATCGAGCAGAGGCCGTGGGCCTGGGCAGCGCTGCTCAGCTCGGCGACGAGGACGCCGGCCTCGATGCGGGCGGTCTGCGCCTCGGGATCGACCTCGATCCCGCGCATGCGCTCGGTCTTGAGCAGGATCGTGCCCTCGAGTGAGCTCGCCAGGCCAAAGGCCCCGTGCCCGGTCCCCTGGCCGGCCACCTTCAGGTCGTTCTCCGCCGCGAAGCGAATCGTCTTGACGACGTCATTGGCGCTCTCGACGAAGGCGACCGCCTCGGGTCGTTGGTCGGCGGCCAGGTTCCAGGCTTGGCGCGCCTCGTCCCAATCGGGATCGTTGGCGGTTGCGACGCGGCCGGCGATCGCCAGCCCGGTGAAGTCACTCATCTGATCTCCTCGGATTAGCTCAGGGACAAGCTTTTGACGGTGCCCTCGGCCCCCACCAGCACCGCGCTCACCATATCCGGCGGAAAGAGACCGTGGGCGGCTACGCCGGGGTCGGCCTCGAGCCGGGCAGCGAGCTCCGCCGGGTCGCCGATCGCTCCGCCGTAGTCGGCGATCAGGCCGTCGTCTGGGCTGCGTGGAACGTCACGCAGGGCGACGTCGGAGCCGAGCCGTTCGAGGGTCGAGGCGATGCCGAAGGCGAAGAGCTCCAGCGGCACCGGCGCGCTCAGTGCCTCGACCGGCTTGCTCGAATCGGCGATGACGACGAAGCGCTCGGCGGCCGCGGCGACGATCTTCTCGCGCAAGTGGGCGCCGCCGCCGCCCTTGATCAGCCAGCCGTCGGGGGTCACCTGGTCGGTGCCGTCGATCGCGATGTCGAGCCGCCGCAGCTGGCTGAACTCCTCGACCGGGATGCCCAGGCCGCGCGCCTGTTCCTCGGTTGCGATCGAGGTGGCGACGCAGCGGATGTCGCTGACGCCGCGGGCGGCGATCGCCGGCAACAGGTGGGCAACCGTCGATCCGGTGCCGAGCCCGACCGTCATCCCGTCCTCGACCAGCTCCGCCGCCGCTTCGGCGGCGATGCGCTTCTCGGCGTCGGCGTCGGTCACCGGGCGGGACTCTATGCTCGCGACGAGATGGACGCGCGAATCTGGCTCACGGGCGAGGGTGGCGAGCCCCGTTCGGTTGCGCTCAGTGGTGAGCGCACCGTCGTCGGCCGCAATCCCGAGGCCGAGATCCGGATCGACGACGAGGCGGTCTCCTGGGACCACCTCGAGATCGAGAACCGCGGCGGCGTGCTGATGGCGACCGACCTCGACAGTCGCAACGGCACCGCGCTCAACGGTGAGCCGCTCGACCGACCGCGCCGCCTGCGCGACGGCGACACCCTGATCGTCGGCGGCCACCGGCTCGAAGTCTCCGACTCGGTCCCGGGCCGAGCCGGCGGCACGGTCGCCGCAACAGGCGGCGCCGTCACCCTCAATGAAGACGAGCGCGCAACCGCGATGGCCCTTGTCGCCCCATATAGAGCGGAGGGAGCCTTCGCCGGCCGTCCGGCGACCCGCGCCGAGCTAGCCGAGGCCCTCCACATCAGCGAGCGCACCGCCCAACGCCGCCTCGACGCGCTAGCCACCAAGCTCGCCGTCCCTGGAGAAGCTGGACGCGATAGGCCGCGCCTCATAGCTGCCCGCGTGATCGAACTGGGCCTCGACCGCGCCTGAGCCCGTGGCCCGGACCACGCCAAACCTGGCCCGGTTCGTGACTCGCGTGTCGTTTTCAAGCACGCCCATTGAGCGGAGCATCGGTTGTGCAAACGCAACTGACCCGAAAGGGGAGTCCAATGCTCAACCGTTCAATCAAGTTCACGCTCACCGTCCTTGCCCTGGCCCTGTTGCCGGTAGCGAGCGCCGCCGCTGCCAGTCACTCAGGCGCCGTCGTTTTCTCGCGGGCGATCACCACCGTTGAAGAAACTAAAAGCGGCAAAGTCGAAAAAGCCGAGGGCGGCCTATACGCGGCACGCGATGGCCACCTCAACCAGCTGACCGAAGATCCGACCGACATCGAACCGGATTTCTCCGCCGACGGGCGCAAGATCGCCTTCGTCCGCGCTGGCGATGTCTGGGCGATGCGGGCCGACGGCACCGGCCAACACAGGCTGACCTCCGGCACCGAGGTCGACAGCCGGCCGCAGTTCGACCCCAAGGGCCACTACGTCGTCTTCACCCGCGCGGCGAGCGAAGGCGGTCAACGCGACCTCTACCGGGTCAACCTCGGCGGCAGCGCCCGTCCGCTGGTCGCCACTGCGGCCGATGAGCACGAAGCGTCGTTCTCGCCCGACGGCAAGACGATCGTCTTCGTCCGCAGCGCTGCCGAGGCAAACGGCGGCTCCACCGACGACATCTCCTCGGTGCGTCCGTCCGGAGCCGCCCGGGTGCGCCTGACCAAGACCGGTCACATCGACGAGTTCTCGCCCCGCTACTTCAAGGGCGGCATCGTCTTCAGCCGCGGCCAAAGCGGCGAAGGTCCCGGTGCCTACGCCGACATCTTCACGATGCGCAGCAACGGCACCAAAGTGAAGGTGCAGGTCGCTGGCGCCGGCTCATCTTTCGTCGAAGACGTCGCCCCGGCGGCGGGGATGCTGCTCTTCCGCCGCGACCAGGGCCTCTGGGTGAAGAAGATCGGCCCCAGCCCCG
>CAWCJW010000025.1:0-72685 GCA_963795765.1 uncultured Solirubrobacterales bacterium | reverse complement strand
CTGAGGGCCTGATCCCCCCGGCGCCCACCGACCTGATCGACCCCCGGGATTAGGGCAAAAGAAAGGGCGGCCAGTGGCCGCCCTTTCTTCCCCTTTTCGTCCTGGGACTGAAGTGCTCGATCAGCCCTTCGGGGTGCAGGAGCGGACAAAGCTGCCGGTGAGCTTCGTGCCGTCAGAGAAGACGGACGTCGCCTTGGCGTTGAGGTGACCATCCGGACAATTGGCGAACAGGAACGGGGTGTTTTTGAAGCCCCGATCGAGGGTCAGCGAGAATTCCTTCGCTGAGCCGTAACCACCGGCGATCTTCGGGATGGTGGCGATCGCCTTAGTGCCAAAGCGACCGTTGTGGATCTTCGAGGTTTTCACCGTGGTGACGACTGCCGCCGAGACCGGCGAGCTCAGGTAAGCGTGAATGTAGATCGTCGTCTTACCGCCGCTGGTACCACCGTTGAAGGCGACCAATTTACTTTTGGCGATGAAGGGCGCCTGTTCGGGAAATTCGACCTCGACGTTGGTCTTGCCGCTGCCGATGATCGCGTTTTTGCAGATGGCTTCCGCGTGCGCAGTGTCCTGCGCCTGCAGTTTGCCCGAGGTGCAGACAGGCAGTCCCTTGGTGTCGATCGAGCCGCTCTTGTCGGTTTCGACGATGATTTCTTTCACCGCCGGAATGTGGCTGCCGTCGATCGTCTGAATCTTGCCGCTGACGTTGAGGGTGATCGGGGCCGGCTTGCCGCTCTTCGGCAGCGCCTTCGGTGTGAAGCCGCCGTTCAGGGTCAGCTTCAGGTTGCCCGCCTGAACGATGGTCGGCTTGTCCGCCGTGGCGATTCCCGCCACCGCGACGGCAAGTGCCGCCCCGAGGGCCAATGTCGTAATCAAACGCTTGCGCATGTGCTCTATCTCTCTCCTTTGCGGCCCGGCCGTGTCAGCCCCGGCCATCGAAAGCCTTGGTCAATCCCTCCAATTCCCAAACTACCAGTCTCGCAATCTAGATAAACCCCAGCATTCACAGAAAAGAGCGCTTGAAAGCGGAATTGCTTAGCTCTCGAGCATCGAAAGCCGGGTGCGCTCGCGCTCCTCGGCCGCACCCTCGGGACCGAGGAAGGGCAGGGTAATCCAGAACATCAGGTCAGGCAGGCGGCTCGGCAGCCGCGCCGCGGCGCCGTGCAGGATCTCGCTGTAGAGCAGCTCATTGATGCCACCGGCGAGCGAGAGTGAGGTGATCCCCGGCAACTCGACCGAGGTCTCGGCGCGGCCGGCGTCGAGGAAACCGGTGAACTGGCGCAGGGCCGCGTCGCGGCGGGCAAGTGCCTTGGGGCCGGCGGCGAGCACCTCGACGATCGCAAAGCGCGCCTCGTCGGGATGCTCGGAGAGGTGTTTCAGCAGCTCGCCCAGCCCTGCCGCGACCCGCTCCGCCCAGGTCGAGCCGGGCTTGGACTCGAAGCCGCGGGCGGTGTCACCGAGCAGGTTGCCGAGCAGCACGTCGTAGGTGGCGAGGAAGCAGTCCTCCTTGGAGGAGAAGAGTTCGTAGAAAGTCTTCCTGGAGACGCCGGCGACGCCGATCACGTCAACCACGCGCGTCTCCGGATAGCCGCGCTCGGAAACGACCTCGATCATCGCTTGGAGGATGCGGATGCGCTGGGACTCCGTCACGGCCTCCCGCGGCAACCCGTGCCGGCCCCTGGGCAGCCGCTCGCTCAGCCTAGCCGTGCGTCTACCTGAAGCCACACCGAAACTGTAGAGCAGAAACACGGGTAGCGCGACTTTCTGTACCCCCGCGTCTCGTCTGCCAGGGCGCCAATAGAATCGGCGCCCTTGACTGGGGAGAAGGCGAAATTGCTCGTCGCAACACTGATTGCCGCTGCCCTGGGAGCGGCGCTGCTCGGCGCCTGCGGCAGTTCATCCAGCGGCTCGGACCAGTTCCGCGACAAGACCGATAGCCCGATCCTCGACTTCGGCGAAGAGAGCAGCGAGGCCGAACTGGAAGAAGCTGGGAAAGCCGTCCAGGACTTCTACTTGGCTCGCTCGCAAGACGATTGGTCGACCGCCTGCGCGCAGCTCTCGCGCGCGGTGCTGGCGAAAATCGAACACCTGGCGACCTCAGCTACCGATCTCGCCGACAAGTCCTGCCCCTCCTTCCTCGGCGCCTTCACCAGCCTCAGCGCGCAGGAAAGCCACGAGAGCACGGTCGTCGATGCCGGCAGCCTGCGCGAGCAAGGCGACAAGGGCTTCCTGATCTACTTCGGCGCGCGAGAAACCGTCTACGCGATGCCGCTTGGTCGGGAAGGCGGAGTGTGGAAGCTCGCCTCGCTTTCCTCAAAACGCCTGAGCTAGGGCCCGCGATCAAATACAATCGTCGACGGTGACCAGGGAAGGGACACGGCCGCTCGCGGCTCTCGTTGCTGCCGTGCTCGTGGCAGCGCTGCTGGCCGCCTGCGGCAGCTCAAACTCGGACTCGAGCGGCTCGACCACTGGTAGCTCGAGCACGACCGCCACCACCACCGCGCAGAGCGGCTCACAGCAGGACGAATCTGCGCAAAAAGACAGCCCCCAGGAAAAGAACGGCGGCGGGAACCAGAGCAGCTCCCAGGGCAAGCAGACACAGAGCCAGCAGAGCGGCGGCGGCTCAGGCTCGAAGAACGTCGCCACGCCGCTCAAGGTCTCGGGTGGCGGCTCGGCTCAGTTCCACACCAAGGGAGGGGACAACAGCATCCAGGAATTCGGCGATGAGAGCGGCGAATCCGAACTGCAGGAAGCAGCGGAAGCGGTCCACAGCTTCTACGTCGCGCGGGCCGAAGAACAGTGGGACACCGCCTGCTCCTACCTCTCGAAGTCGAACATCGAACAGCTCGAACAGCTCGGGTCGCAGTCGCCTCAGTTCAAGAACGCTGGCTGCGCACCGGTCCTCAAGGCCTTTACCCGACCGCTACCGGCCGCCGTCAATCGCGAAATCACCACCGTCGATGCTGGCAGCCTGCGGCGCGAAGGTGAACAGGGCTTCCTGATCTACTTCGGCGCCGACCACGTCAAGTACGCGATGCCGCTGCGAGACGAAGGCGGCAGCTGGAAGGTGACGGCGCTCTCGGGGACCACGCTAGGCTGAGCCGCTGGTCCGCTGGCCAGATCAGTCGCCGAGCCAGACGACCTGATCGCGGCCGGGCCCGACGCCGACGAGGCGAATCGGCACGCCGACAAACTCGGCGATGTAGTCCAGGTAGCTGCGCGCCTCGGGGGGCAGCTCATCGGGGCTGCGGCACTGCTGTAGGTCGGCGCTGAATCCCGGCAGCTCTTCGTACTCGGGGGTGGCCGAATGGAGGATCGACTGGTGGTAGGGGAAGCGGTCGAGCAGGGCGCCCTCGCGCGAGCGGTAACGCACCGCCACCCGCAGGGTCTCGAGGCCGCTGAGCACGTCGAGCTTGGTGATCGCCAGCGAGCTCATCCGGTTGAGCCGGACCGCGTAGCGCAGGGCGACCAGGTCCATCCAGCCACAGCGGCGCTCGCGCCCGGTGGTGGTGCCGTACTCGTGGCCCTTCTCCAACATGTGACGCCCGGTTGCGTCTTCCAGCTCGGTCGGAAAGGGCCCGGCGCCAACCCGGGTGGCGTAGGCCTTGGCGACTCCCCAGACCTCATCGATGTCGGTCGGGCCAACGCCAGCGCCGACCGTGGCCGCGCCGGCAATTGGATTGGAGGAGGTGACAAAGGGATAGGTGCCGTGATCGAGGTCGAGCAAGGTCGCCTGGGCACCCTCGAAGATCACCGTCTTGCCGGCGTCGAGCACATCCCAGCAGAGGCTGGAGGTGTCGGCGATGTGGGGCTCGAGCCGGTGCCCGTAGTTGACGTGTTCCTCGGTCATCGTGTGCAGGTCGAGGCGGGGGTCCGGGGCGTCCTCGATCGCGCCCTCGGCGACGCTGCCCTCGCCCGCCTCCTTGCGCAACTTGCGGCGCTGCACCGAGAGTTCGCGCAGCGCCTGCTGCTTGGGAGCCATCGCGGTGCGGATCTTGGCGCGGAGGATCTTCTCGTCGAGCAGGTCCTGGACCCGGATGCCGAGCCGCAGCGCCTTATCGGCGTAACAGGGGCCGATGCCGCGGCGGGTGGTGCCGAGCGAGAGCTTGCCCAGCTTCACCTCCCCCGCCGTGTCGAGCAGCACGTGGTAGGGCATGATCAGGTGGGCGTTGGCGGAGATCTTCAGGTTGTTCATGTCGACGCCGCGGCGTCGCAGGCCGTCGATCTCGCCGAGCAGGATGCGCGGGTCGAGCACGACTCCGTTGCCAATCACACAGGCCTTGTCCGGATAGAGGATCCCGGAGGGGATCAGGTGGAACTTGAACTCCTCGCCGTCGCGGACGATCGTGTGGCCGGCGTTATTGCCGCCCTGGAAGCGCACGATCGCCTCAGCCCGCTCGGCAAGCAGGTCGGTGACCTTGCCCTTGCCCTCATCGCCCCACTGGGCGCCAACTATTACAAGCCCTGGCATCGCCGCAGCATTGTGCCGATTCGGTCGGCTAGGCGACCTTGCCGTAGCGGCGATCGTCGCCGAAGAGCGGCACCTCGTCGCAGATCTGGCTCAGCCGCGAGACCGTGCGGCTGCCGATCTGCTCCTCGAGTTCCTCGTGGGGGAGGTTGGTTGTGACCAGGACCGAGCGCTGCGCCTCGTAGCGCTCATTGATCAGGGCGTAGAGCTGCTCGAGCACCCAGTCGCTGCGTTTCTCGGCGCCGAGGTCATCGATGTGGAGTAGATCGACCGAGGTCAGGCGCTCGAAGAAGGCCAGGTAAGAGTCGCCACCGGGCTCGGAGTCATAAGTGCGACGGATGTGAGCGAGCAGCTTCGGCAGCGAGTAGATCGCCACCGAGTGGCCAGCCTCAAGGGCCATCTTCGAGACCAGCATCGCCAGCGTGGTCTTGCCGGTGCCGGTGTCGCCGAAGAGCCACAGCCCCCGCCCCGCCCCGAGCCTGGCCTCGAGATCATCGACGAAGCCGCGCACCTCCCCGAGCGCGGCCTTGGTCTGCAGGTCACGCGCCATGTCGGAGACCGGCGGGCGATCGAAGGAGACGCCGCGGTAGCGCGGCGGGATCACCGAGGCGACGCCGCGGACACGGCCGCGTTTGAGCCGCGCCGCCCGGCACTCGCATTCGCGCGCCACGTCCTCGGGGCCGAGGATCCAGCCAGAGCCGTCGCAGACCCCGAGCGGGCAAGCAACTTCGCGGAAGGGTTCGCTGCGCGCGCCGGGCACCTAGAACTCCGGCCCCGCGACGGCAACGTCGTCGATCGGCGGGCCCTCGCCGGCGGGCTGTTCGATCGGCTGGTCCTGGCCGGCGAAATCGGCGAACTTGGGGAAGCGATCGAGGAAGACGAGCTTCGGCGAGGCGATCGGCCCGTTCCTATGCTTGGCGATGATCAGGTCGGCGAGGCCGTCGGGCTCTTCGTCGGGGTCGCGGTAGTAGTCCTCGCGAAAGAGGAAGGCGACGACATCGGCGTCCTGCTCGAGGTTTCCCGATTCGCGCAGGTCCGACAGCATCGGCTTGGGCGGGTGACGCTGCTCGGGGGCGCGCGAGAGCTGCGAGATCGCCAGCACCGGCACCTCGAGCTCGCGAGCGAGGATCTTCAGGCCACGGCTGATCTGACCGACCTGCTCGACCCGGTTGGCGCGGGGATCGTCGGTGCGCATCAGCTGCAGGTAGTCGACGATGATCAAGCCCAGTCCGCCTCTGTCCTGTTCCTGGGCGTGCAGGCGGCGCGCCTTGGCCCGTAGGTCGAGCACACCGAGGTCGGAGGAGTCATCGAACCAGAGCGGCGCCTCCTCGAGCTCGTTGCAGGCCCGCACCACCTTCGGCCAGTCCTTCTGGGAGACCTGGCCCTTGCGCAGCTTGTCGCCGGAGATTCGCGCCCGGCAGGCGATGAAGCGCTGGGCCAGCTCGACCTCGGACATCTCGAGCGAGAAGAAGGCGACCGGCTGGTTGTGCTTGACCGCGACGTTTTCGGCGATGTTGGCGACGATTGCGCTCTTGCCCATCGCCGGGCGGGCGGCGACGATGATCAGGTTGCCGGGCTGGAAGCCGCCGGTGATCGCGTCGATGTCGCGGAAGCCCGAGGGCGTGCCGGTCAGTTCCGCCTCGCCCGTGGAGAGCTTCTCCAGCCGGTCGACCTCGCCGTGGAGGATCTCCGAGAGCAGTTTGAAGTCGCTCGCCTGCTCTTTGTGGGCGACGTCGAAGAGCAGCTTCTCGGCCCGCTCGGAGAGCTCGCGCGGTTCGCCGTCGCGCTCGTGCACCCAGCCCTGGATCTGCTGGCCGGCGCCGAGCAGGCGCCGCAACAGCGAGTTCTGCTGGACGATCTCGGCGTAGTGCTTGGCGTTGCCGGCGGCGGGGACCTTGGCGGCGAGCTCGGAGACGTAATGCTTACCCCCCGCCTCCTCGATCTGGTTGCGCTGGACCAAGGCCTCGGTGACGCTGAGCTCGTCGACCGGCTTCGAGGCCGCATAGAGATCGTGGACGCAGGTGAAGATCGCCCCATGCTTCTCGAGGTAGAAGTCGGCGGCGTTGAGCTTGACCTCGTCGATCACCCGGGTCAGGGTCGGCTCGGAGACCAGCATCGCCCCCAGCACAGATTCCTCCGCCTCGATGTTCTGCGGCGGAACGTGGGCTGTGGGAGCGGAAGCCATTGACTTAGTTAAGGGCCCGCGGCGGCGTCAACCGCACGGGTCGACCAAGCAAACCAGACCGCTCCACTCGCCACACGGGGCTCCCGTGCAAATACGGCGGAAAGAATCCGGCGGCTATTCGCTCTGTTCGAACGTGTGCTGGTAGGTCGTTGCCGGGCCGCTGCGACCGATCGGGTTGAAGGGCGCCTGCTGGAAGCAGCCGGGGGCGCCGATCGCGGTTGAATCGGTCTGTTCGGCAAAGGCGTACTTCCTCAGCGCTTCGAAGAAGTTTTTGGAGAATTT
Organism: uncultured Solirubrobacterales bacterium; assembly: GCA_963795765.1. GTDB lineage: Bacteria > Actinomycetota > Thermoleophilia > Solirubrobacterales > 70-9 > VRUE01. The sequence goes on along the minus strand of CAWCJW010000025.1, from coordinate 65,750 downwards.
TTCGTTTTCTTCGGGCGTGCTCTTGCTTCGTTTGGTGCGTGCCGCGAAAGCGGGATTTTTGTAGACGGGGGCTGTGGCGGCTTCGGCGTCAAGGGTGGCGGTCACGCCCGCGGTGCAGCTGCGAGTGTCGAAGCTCGGCAGGCCGGTGGCGAGGCTCTTCGACGCCAGCGGCTGCGGGTAGGCGTTGGTGCGGCCAGTGGTCGTCCGACTCGGGTAGGTCGCCAGCGATTCCGGGTTGAACGGGCCCATTGCCCTGATGTAGTGGATCTTTTCGCCTTCGGCGTTTTCTTCGGTGAGCTTGGCGTTGGTAACCGAGGCGAGGTTGCCCATCGTCGCGGTCAGCTCGTGCTTGTAGAGGCCGAGGCCGGAGATCACCGGGTTGAGGTTGCGCAGGAAGGGATCGACGGCGCGCAGCAGCGGCGGGAACTGGTCGCGGAAGAGCTTGCGGGCTGCCGGGAAACCGGTCGGCGCACGATCGATCACCGGTTCGAAGCCTTCGAAGAAGCCCTTCGCTTCCGGCGCAAACTTGGAGAAGGCGGTCAGGGTCGGCGAGAGCTGTTCGGCAACCGGGACGAGCTGCTTCATCACCGGATCGGAGTTGACCGCGAAGGTTTTGAGGCGGTCGAGGGTCAGCCTCGACTCGTCCTGGAAGGTCGGGAAGGCACGGAAGAGCGCTTCGATGTCGCGGTCGCGGGCGGCTGTGGTGCTGAAGACCGCGTTGGAGTTTTCGATCAGGCCGGCCAGCTCGCCCTGGCGGCCGCGCAGGGCGGTCAGCGCGGTGGAGCCGTTGCGGAAGAGCTGCTTGACCGCGAGCCGCTGGCTGTCAAGGACGCGGAAGAGGTGGTCGAAGCTGGTGAAGGCCGGTTCGAGCTCGCCGAAGGCGTAGGAGAGGCTGGCGCCCTGGCCATTGATCGCGACCGCGGCTTCCTGTTGCCAGGTCTGGAAAGCCGCGCGCGTTTTGGCGTTGAAGGTGCGGAAGATCTCGTCGAGCTGCACCGATTCGGCAATCTGTGCCGACGGCAGGGTGCCGCCGTCGGCGAGCTTCGGGCCGTTGCGGTTGCCGGGGGTGAGTTCGATGTAGGTCTCGCCGAGCAGCGTCTTGGTGCGCAGCACGGCGCGGGTGTTGGCAGGCAGCGGCCCGTACTTGTCGTCGATGTCGACCTTGGCCATCGCCTGTTCGCCGTTGGGCGCGAGGACGATGTCCTGCACCTTGCCGACCGAGACGCCGGAGATCCGCACGTCGGACTGCTGGGCGAGCTGGGTTGCCTCCTTGAAGGGCACGTTGATCTCATACGGCCGCGCCTTGAACGGCGTCGGACCGCCGAAGGTGATCCAGAGAAAGAGCAGGATGCCGAAGCAGGACAGCGCAAAGCCGGCGATCACCAAGAGCTGGGTTGTGCTGGGCGCGCGCTTGCTCATTCGGTTTCCGGACCGCAGTCGTGGCCTGGGAACGATTTATCCGAGGCGATTGGCGGGAGCTGACCCTTGCGCGGGACGTTGGCGCCGTTGAGCAGGGCTTGGATGTACGGCTTGTCAGTGGCGAAGCCGTAGGCGAGGCCGGTCCCGTTGCAGGAGATCATCACCAGGCTGCGGCTGATCGGGCCCGCCGGGTCGGCGAGGTTGAAGGTGGCATTGGTGTCGTGATTGAGCCAGGGCAGGTAGAAGAGGTAGCTCTGCTTGCCCTTCGGCTTGAAGGCAAGCTCGTTGAGGAAGCTGTTGAAGGCGCCGAGCGAGTTGCCGAAGCCGCGCACCGTCTTGCTGAAGGCGGCGGAGCCCTGCTTGGCGTGGGTCAGCACCGGCCGTACTTCGCGCGTGAAGGGGCGGATCTGGGTGCGGATTGGTTCGACCGTCTGTTCGAAGAGCCGCTCGTTGGCCTTCAGCGCCGGCTTCAGCGCCTGCGCCTGCGGGATCAGGCCGAGCAGGGCCGGGCGAGCCGTCTTGGAGAAACGGTTGGCGCTGGCAAAGGCCGATTCCGCCGCGGTCAGGGTCGAAGGGAATTCGGTGAGGATTTCCTGGACCGACTGCTGCTGGTTGGCAAAGTTGCCGAGCGCGCCCTTGGAGGAGGTCACCCAGCGTTCGATCGCCGCGTCGTGGCGGCCGAGTTCGGTGGTCAGCAAGCCGAAGTTGTGGATCACGTGGGCGAGCGCCACGCGGCGGGTCGCGACAGCTTTGTTGAGGTCGGCGACGTAGTGCGAGAAGGGCTGCAGTCGGCGCAGGGCGTTGCCGAGCTGGTGACCGCGGCCGCCGATCCCCTGAGCGCCGCCGGCGACGAGCAGCTGGATGTACTGGCGGGTGTCGGCGTCGAGGGTGCCGAGGAAGGCGTCGAGGTTGACGTTGGGTTCGGTCTGCGAGAGCGGGAAGTTGTGGCCGTCCTCGATGTGGCCCTTGCCACTGCCCGGATCAACCTCGACGACCATGTCGTTGAGGTTGGTCTTGGGCCGCAGCAGCAGGCTCGCGTTGTGGTGGATCAGTTCCATGTATTTGGGCTCGATGTCCATGCCGACGACGGCGTGGCCGTCTTCGAGGTCGACCGAGGTGACCTTGCCGACCTGGATGCCGGCAATGTCGACCGCTTGGCCCTGGCCCGGGGTGACCGCCTGCGCGGTGGTGAAATCGCCGGTGATGTGGTCGAATTCTTCACCGACGATCGGCACCCAGGCGGGCAGCGATGCCTTCTGCTGGGTGAAGATCCAGAGCGTCATCACTACCCCCAGCGCGGCGAGGACGATGATCGCGATCGTGTCCTTGCTGCGCCCACGCGACTGGCGCGAGAGCGAAGCCCGGAGCGTAGTCCAGCGGCTCATGGGCTCACCACCGAGGGGCTGGGGGCGCCGACCCCGCCGAGCCCGGCGTTGAGGTTGGGGACCGGGTTGCGATCGCAGCGCACTTCCGGCTTCAAAGGCCCACGACCGCCAAGCTGCGGCTGCGTGCCGAGCGGTGGCGTGGCCGTGTGCGCGAAGTCGCGCTTGTCCGTGGTCAGGTTGCCGTTCGGGTTCGCTTGTTCGACCAACAAGTTGCCGCCGCCCGGCTGTACCCGCAGGAAGGGGCCGTTGCCGTCGAAGTTCTGACCCCAGCCGGCGAAGTTGGTCAGCGAGTAGAGGAACTCGCGGTAGTTGGGCTGGCCGGTGCTGAACTGATCGTTGATCACCTGGTTGCCGGTGGGGACGAGGACCTTGGTCGTGCAGAGGCTGATCCGGTTGAGCTGGGGCAGCGCCACGGCCTTGCCCGCCTGGGCGGCCCCGGCGAGCCCAGGGGTGCCTTCGCGCAGCAGCCTCGCCGTGCCGCCTGCCTCCTTGCCGGAGAGCAGCGGCTTCGCTTGGCGCAGCCAGGGCCTGCCGGCCTTGATCAGGGCGGGGAACTCGGCGACGGCCGGGGTCAGCTCGATCGCCCAGGCGCGCAGCGGCGGCAGCGCCTTGTTGAGGTTGACCAGCGAGCTGTGGAAGGTTTTCAGGGTCGGCGCCAGCCGGTTGACCGTGGTCGAGAGGTTGGCCGACTGCGCCGCCAAGGACCCCGTGAAGACGTCGAAGTTGACGATCAGGCCCTTCAGATCGTCCTCGTTCTTGGCCAGGGCGGCGAAGGTGCGGCCGGTGCCGGCGATGAGTCGGGAGAGGTCGTGGGGCTCGGTGCCGAGCAGCGCGTTGGTGACCTGGGCGCTGTAGCGACCGGCATCGCCGCCGTAGTGGAAGGCACCGTTGAGGGCTTCGCCGGCCGTTTTGCCTTGCACCTCGGGCAGCTGCGAGGCATCTTCGGCTGCCGTCGGCTTGCTGGTCAACGCCGTGCCATAGCCCTCGAGCAGGTGACCGAGGTCGGCTCGAACCGGCGCCTGCAGCGCGGTGAGAACTTCGTCAATCTGGACCCAGGTCGAGGTGCGGCTGACCGGGATCGTGTCGTCGCTGCTCAGTTCCGGCGCACTGGGGCTGCCCGGCGCGAGGTCGATGAAGAAGTTGCCCTCGAGGAAGATCCGTGGTCGGATCGCGGCGAAGGCGTCGTCGTGGATCGGCCGGCCTTTGCCTTCGACGGTGAAGGTAACGGTCGTGGCGTCGCCGTCGCGTTCGGTCGAGATCACCCGGCCGACGTCGACGCCGGCGATCCGCACCGGCGAGTTGGTGGCGATGTTGACCCCGTTGCTGAAGGTCGCCTTGAGCTCGTAGCCGTAGCTGGTGAAAGGCACGTGGCCGGTGAAGGCGAGGTAGGGGCCGACCGTGAAGATGAGGATGAAGATCACCGCGATCAGGGCGTTGCTCGGCCGCCATTTGAAACGGCTGTTGGTTGCCCCCGCCCTCGTGTCCCTCTCCGGAAGTCGGCCCATTATTCGCCCGTTTCCCCGAGCTGCTTCTTGGTCTGGCTGGCGGTTTTGATGCCGTCGTTGCGCGAGGTGTTGCCGATCCGCGTCTTGCCGAGTTCGTAGTGCTCGTTGCCCGCTTCGCACTCTTCCGGTTGACCGGGCGAGGCCGTGTTCGGGTAGGGGTTGCTGTGCAGGTGATTCAGCGGATCGAGAGTTCCGTCGCTCGCCGGTGCCGAGGCCTGGCCGCCCTCGTTGTTCGGTCCTTCGGGAGGCTGGAAGGAGATCGCGTTGATCCAGCCGCCCAAGCCGTTGTCTTCGCTGGAGGCGTTGGCGAGGTTGCGGAAGGTGATGCTGAGGTAGTTGCAGGTGGTCTGGGCCGGGGCAATGAACCTGATTGCCGGTCCGAGCAGTTCGTTGGTGTCGATCAGCAGGTCGAGGCCATTGAAGACGCCGGTCGACTGCTGGAAGGCGAGCAGCGCGTCGGCCGTAGGCGGCAGCTGCGCGTTGACGATTGGTGAGCGGTTGAGGGCGGGGATACCGGCCCGCAGCGCCGCCGCGATCGTCGGCGAGGTTTCCCCCAGCACTTTCGCCCCGGGCTTGAGCGCGGCGAAGAAGCGTTCGGAGTCGTGCAGGAAGGGATTCAGCGTCGGCAGGTCTTCGGTCACCGCGTCGAGCGTTTCCGGCCCTTTCGAGATCGTTTCCTGGATATAGGGGCGGGAGACGCGGGCAAAGGCGGCAAAGGTGCGGTCGAGCGCGGCGAACATGCTCGCCTGCTGCGCGGCAACCGGCGCCACCGTCGCCGAGAGCGCCTCCAGCGCTTCGAAGAATTCACCGAAGCCGGTGCTCGGCGCGACCAGGTCGGAGAGGGTCGGCTTGCTGCTTTCGAGCAGCATGCGCAGGGAGACGAAGGCGTTGTTTAGCTGCGGCCCGCGACCGGCGAGGCCATTGCCGAAGCCGGCCAGGTTGCGCTGGATCGCCTTGCGCGTCTTTTCGTCGAACATGTCGAAGAACTGGTCGATGTCGACCGGTTCGGGCCGCGCCGCCTTGACCGGGATCGTGTCCCCCGCGGCAAAGCCTTGCTTCGAGTCGCCGGGAACGATCTGCAGGTACTTGAGGCCGAGCGGCGATTTGGGCCGGATGATCATGGTCGAGTTCTCTGGCAGCGGCTCGACGTTCTTGTCGAGGCTGAGGTTGAGTTCGGCCGCGACCTGGCCGTTGCCCGTCTGCACCGGCACGACCGACTTGACCACGCCAACCCGGGCGCCGCCGATCCGCACCTCGTTGCCCTTGACCAGCGCGTTGGCGTTGGGCACGCGGGCGTGCAGGTTGTAGGTGGAGACGAAGGGCAGGCCGTTGTTGGCGTTGTAGGCGAGGAAGACGGCGACGATGATGACCAGCACGGTCACCGCGCCGACGATCACCGGGCTGCTTGCCACTCCCTGTATGCCGCTGCGATTTCTCATGGGCCGAGGAGGTAGTCGAGGAGGGCACGCTGGCGCTGTACCGGCAGCGCCGACTTGGCGCCGAGGGAGTGGCCCTGGGCGATTTCAGGGGCTGCCGAGGCGCTGGGATTGACCGGCGCGGCGGGGGCGAGCGAGCTGCCCGGCGAGCCCGGCCGTGCCAAGGTCCCCCCAATTTCGCCAGCTTCCCGTTCTTCAAAGCTCTGCAGCAGCGAGCTCAGTTCGGCCTCAGACGCCCCCGCTTCGGCGTGGAATTGGCCGGTGAACTTGGCCGAGCAGCCGCTTGCTTCCACTTCGTATTCGAGGCAGTTGGTCAGAGTGACGAGCAGGCGCGAGTAGTGACCGAATTTGTCGAAGCCATTCGAGGCGGCGGTGAAGTTGTAGATCAGTTCGGTAAGCGCGTCGAAGCCCTTGGTTTCCTTAGTGCTGGCGAGGAATTCCGCCAGCTTGGTGTTCGGGCTGGCGCCGGAGAGAGCCAGCTGCGACGTCTTGCGCACGACCGGGTCAGCGGCGCGCAGGGTCGGGCCGGCTTCTTCGCCGGTGGCGCCAAGCGACTTCAGGGCGACGGTCGAGGCGGCCGAGAACGGGGTCAGCAGCCGGGTCGTTTCGGTGAACGACGGTGCCGCCTTGCCGAGGTCAGCGAAGACCGGGGTGGCGACGCTGGAGAAGCCCTGCAGGCTGCGCATCGTGGTGCGGAACTGGCGCAGGAAAGCGGGGAACTTCTGCAGCGATTCTTCCAGCGCCTGGCCGCGTTCGGTCGTCGCCTGTGCGGCGGCGCCGGAGTTGGTGAAGAAGCCAGCGACCTGGGCGCGTTCGCGCGCCAGCGGCTCGAGAATCTGGTCGGAGTCAACGTTGAGCTGGGTCAGCTGCTTGCTTTGGGAGTTGAGGATGCCGATCAGGTGGTCGACGTCGCGCAGGGCGGGGTTGGCGCGCTTGACCGCGGCCTCGATGTCGGCGCCGCGACCGGCCAGGCCGGCGCCGAGTTCGTTGAAGATCAAGCGGAAGCGCTGCGCGTAGGGCAGTTTGTTGATGTCGTTGATCAGGTCCGGGTCGACGCTGGTGCTGTTGTTCTCCAGCGGCAGCAGGTACTCGCCGGCGCCCGGTTGGCCGGAGGGAACCTTCTTCAGCGCCGGCGCTGGCTGGGCGCCCGGCGCCCGCGGCAGCGTTGGCCGGCAGTCGACGAACTTCTCGCCGATCAGTGACTGCGGGCGGATCTGGCAGGTGGCGTCGCTACGGAAATCCTGAAAGCCGGGATCGGTGATCTTCATCACGATCACCGCCTTGCCGGCGACCGCCTGTTCCTTGCCGTTTTCGTAGCTGTCGACCTCGCCCGGCATGGTGACCCCGACCGACTCGATTTCGCCGACGTTGGCGCCGGCAACGCGCACCTGCTCGCCCTTCACCATGAAGCCGCCGTTATCGAAGATCCCCCGCACGACGTAGCCACTGCTTTCGCCCCCGCCGGAGGAGATCAGCACGATCACGACGATCACCGCCGCCACCAGCCCGCCTATGACGATCGCTTTCCTCATGGGCCGGGTGGCGCGTCGGCCGGGTTGCAATCGGACGAGGTCACGCCGGAGCCGCTGAAGGGCGGTTCGACGAAGGGGCTGGAGCCATCGGCGGCGGGCTGGCTGGCGCCGCCGGGACAGCGGCGCTTAACGCTGGCTGAGGAACCGAACGCGTCGTACTGTTCGGCGGGCGTGATCGGTTCGAGGGCGCGGCTGCCTGCGTTGTAGTTGAAGAGGTTGAGGTCGCTGAAGCTGCTGCGGATGTAGTGGCCGTTGCCGTCGTAGGGAGCGCTGACCTGGCCCAGCCGGGAGAAGCCGTTGAAGAGGTCCGGCGTGTAGGCGCGGATGAAGTTGAGGTTGGGCTGGAAGGCCGTGATCGCTCCTTCGGCGTGTGGGAAGGCGCGCGAGGCGCGCTGCTGCACCGCGGGGAGCGCGCCGAGCAGTTCGGCCGCGTCGTTGGCGAAGCCTCTGCGATTCACGGTAAGGCGCAGGTTCCTGAAGACGGGAGTGGCTTTCGAGAAGAAGGGCCGCAGTTCGGCCAGGAACGGCGCCAGTTCCTTGGTCGCCGTTCCCGAGGTTTCGATCAGCGGTTCGACGTCGTCAAGCGCCGCGCGCAGGTTGACGAAGGTGGTGTTGGCCTGGCGGAAGGTCGGCGGCAGCAGCTGCAGGCTGGTGCCGAGGGCGGCGTTCTGCTTGGCAATCGCGCCGAAGGCGGCGTTGGCGTTGCCGATCGCGCTGGAGAGCTCGGTGCCGCGTTCGGAAACCGTCGTGGCGAGCCGGCTGGAGCTGACCAGGAAGCGCGAGAAGAGCTTTTCGTCGGCGTTGATCTCGTGGGCGAAGGCGCCGGCGCGGTTGAAGCCGACGCCGAGGTATTTGAAGGTTTCGTTGGCCGGTTTCCCCGCCCCGGCGTAAATTTCGGAATTGCCCTGGATGAACTGGGCCAGGCCGCGGCGGACCGGCGCCGGGAAGGTGTTGAAGAGCTGGTCGATGTCGACCGGCGTCGTCGTCGAGGCGAGACCAAGGGTCGCGTCGTTGTCCAGCGGCGGGTTGCTGTTGGGGCCGGGGCTGATCGAGACGTAGTGGTTGGCGACGCCGGAGAGTGAGGTAGCGCGAATCGTCGCCGTGGTGCCCTCGTGCAGTTCCTGTTCGACGCTGACCACGACCTTGGCCAGGTTGTCGTCGGTCAGCTCGATGCTTTCGACCGAGCCGACCGGCTGGCCGCCGATCAGGACCTGGTTGTCCGGGACGAGCTGGCTGGCGTTCTGGAAGAGCAGGTTGTACTTGTGTTCGCCGCCACCGTTGAAGATCACGTAGCCAAGCGCGATCACCGCAATTGCCAGGACCGCGATGACCGCCACTCGGGCAGGAGTGACCCCCCGGCCTTTCGCCGAGCTAGCGTCCTCGCCTGAGGGATTAGCAGCCACGGATCGTCGCTTGCAGTTCCCCGGCCTCCGATCCGGGGGAACGGCTGCAGAATCGTATCCGAGCGACCCGCCGCCACGGGTGCGCGACGGGGGGACTTAACTGGAATTCAACGCGGTCTTTTGCAGCCAATAAAGCGGCTGCGGGGTGGTTCAGACGTTGAGCCGCGGCAGCACCCGCTCCAGCGGGCGCGGCAGCCACCAGACCTTGTCGCCGACCAGCAGCATCAGCGCCGGCAGCAGAACGATGCGGACCACGGTGGCATCGAGGATGACCGCGACGGTGAGCCCGACTCCGAGCTGGCTCACGGTGGCGATCGGCGCCCCGGCGAAAGCGATGAACACCGCCATCATGATTACCGCGGCGCCGGTGATCACCCGCGCGGTCTTTTCCAGGCCAAACTCGATCGCGGCGGCGTTGTCGCCGTGGCGGTCGTAGTGCTCCCGCATGCGCACCAGTAGGAAGACCGCGTAGTCGATCGAGAGCCCAAAGACGATGCCGAAGATCAGGTTCGCCCCCACCGCATCGATGTAGGTGCGGCCGCCCAGCGGCCAGCCGTCGGGAACGTTGGTGAGCAGCATCAGGATGCCGAAGGCAACGCCGACGGTGAGCAGGTTGAGCCCGACCGCGATCGCTGCCAACGGAATCGCGCGCAGGACGAGGAGAAGGACGAGGAAGGTGGCCAGGGTGATCGCCGCGACCACGTAGGGGATCTTCTCCTTGGTAACCCGGCTGTAGGTGTTAAGGGTCGGCGGGCCGCCGGCGACACCGGTTTCGACGTCAGCGTCCTTGGCGATCCCTTCGGCGCTTTTTTCCAGGTGTTTGTTGAGCGCGATCGAGCCGTCGCTGTTGAAGCCGTAGCGGGAGAAGACGGTGATCGTCGCCGCCTGGCCGCCGCGATCGAGATCGACCGCTTCGGAGGCGCGTTCGCGCAAGCGCCCGGTCGAGCCGTCGAGCGCCGAGAGAACGAAGTAGCCGGAATTGAAGATCCCCGGAGAGGTCCTGCGCAGGGCGGCGACGCGCTTGTTGATCGTGTCGTTCTGGGACTGGACCCGCACCGCTATGCGCCGCGAGCCCCTTTCGAGCGGGTAGGAGCGCGCGTAGAATTCGCCCAGCCGGTGTTCGAGTTCGGTCGTACCGCCGGTAAGCCTGGCGAGCCCGGCGACCAATTCTTCGGCGCCGGTTTCGAAGGCGCCGAGTTGGCTCAATTCCTTCGTCGCTTCCCGGTCGAGTTCGGCCGTGCCGGCGGCGAGCTTCTTGCTGCCCGTTTGAATTTTGTTCAACCCGTCGGAGAGCTGTTTGGAAGCCGCGGCAAGTTCTTTCATCTGGCCCAGCGTGCTCCTGATCCAGCGTTCGAGTTCCTTCGCTTCGTGGGAGTCTTCTTCGAGGCTGGTCTGCAGCAAGGCGAGTTCGCCGGGAAGGGCTCCGGCCGCGCTCGAGGCCCTGCGGAGCGCGTCCAGCGTCGCGGCATAGTTTGGGTCGGACTTGCCGACCGTCATGCCTTCGACCTGCTGCAGGGCGGCACTCACGGCTTCGTTGCTGGCTTGGGCAGCCGCCTGGACCTGCGGAACAGCTGTGCCCGTTGCTTGATTGAGCGAGCGCGTGAACCGCTTTGCGCGCGGCAGCCCGTTGGCATTGAAGTTCGGGACTAGATCGTGGCTTCCAAACTTGATTCGCAGCCCGCCAACCGCCGCTTTTTCGTTTGCTTCGGCGAGTTCCTTATTTCCTTTCGCCACTTCGTGTATCGCAGCGATCGCTTCTTGACTGCCGGCTGCCGCCTGCCCGATGCCGCTGGCGATCTGCACCGCCCCTTCTTCGGCCTTGCCGGAGCCTTCCGCCAGCAGGGCGGCGCCGGCGGTAGCTCGGGACAACCCACCACGAACTGCGGCAACGCCGGTGGCGAGGCGTTTGATCCCATCCCCGAGCTTGGTCAGGTTGGAGAGCGGCCCGGTTTTCTGGTTCGAGGCGAGGATCGCCGAGCCGGTCTTGCGCAGCGGTTCGACCGCCTTGGAGACCTGTTCGGGACCGACCACGCTCTGCACACCCGGAATCGCGGCGATGCGCCGCTGCCAGCGGCTCAGCGCTGCCAAACGCTCGGGGCTCGTGATCGTGCCTTCTTTTGCCGCGGCGACGATCGTGAAAGGAGCTTCAAAGCCGGGGAAAGACCTCTGGACGACTTCGTAGTCCTGCCGGGCCGGGTCGTCGTGGGGCAGCTGCCCGACGCTGAAGGGACCGGTCTTGAGCGCAATCGCTGGGGCAGCCAAGAGCAGGACCACGGCGCCGATCGCCAGCGACACCGGGACCGGGTGCCGCAGGGCGGCGGAGACGATCGTCATCAGTCGCGAGCGCTCGCCGTTTGGCGCCGGCCCGATCCGCCAGCGGTCGATGTTGGTGCCGATCAGGACCAGCACCGGTGGGCCGAGCAAGGTGGCGACGAGCACGGTCAGCGTCACGACCATCGCCAGCGTGCCGGCGAGCGAGGCAAGCAGCACGCCGGGGACGACGAAGAGGGCGACCACCATCGAGAGCACCAGCGTGCTGCCGGCGAAAACCGTGGTGCGGCCAGCGGTGCGGCGCGTCGCCCAGGCGGCGTCGATCGGATCCGCCCCCCCTTCCAGCTCCTCGCGGAAGCGCGAGACCATCAACAGGGCGTAGTCGACGCCCAGCGCCAGGCCCATCATCGAGCAGACGGTGAGGGCGAGGGCGCTGACGTCGAAGAAGTGGGTGAGCAGCGCCAACAGTCCGCGCGAGGAGAAAACGGCGATCGCCCCGAAGCCGAGCGGGACCGCTGCCGCCAGCGGTGAGCGGAAGACGAGCAGGAGAACGATCAGGAGAATCGGCAGGGCGATCAGCTCGCCGCGCTCGCTGGCCGTGATCGACTCGTCCTGGACCGAGCGCGAGAGGGTGGCGAAGCCGCTCTGTGTGCCCCGTACCGGCGCGTGGATCGTTTCTTCCAGCGCTTCGTCGACGAGCGGCACCTTGTCGTTCACGGCCGAGTCGATGCCGACGTGGAAGTCGACGATGATCAGCGCCTTGCGCGGCTCGGGTCGCAATCGCTGGACCAGGCCCCGGTCCCAGGGCGAGAGCGTCGTCACTTTCGGATCGCGGCGCAGGGTTCGGATCAGGTCCGGGCCCTGCCGGTTGATTGCCGCCGCGTTGCCACGCAGGACGATGACGAAGGGCGCCGATTCGCCGAAGTACTTGCTCAGCATGCCGTTGGCCTGGTGCACCGGCGTGCCGCGGATGTCGAGTGAGCTCGGGGTGAGTTGGTCCTCGAGGTTGAAGCCGAGCGTGACGAGGACCGCGATGAAGATCGCGGCAACCGCCAGCGTTCGCTTTGGGTAGCGCAGCATCAGCGGCGCCCGCGGCTTCTCGTCCCGCTCAGCGCGCGCATCATCGCTCCGCCCCCTGCTCCTCCTCACAGGCACCCGCATAGTTTGGCGGTCCGGACGGCTGAGCGGGGGCAATGTTGCAGAAGACTGTGTTAAGGGTCGATTTTGGGCCGGCTTGTGCGGAGCGCTAGCCTGGCTGTGGAGGAGAACTTTGAAGCGGCTTCTGGCAGCTGGGGCATTGATCTGCTGCGTCCTCTTCGCGGGCGCGGCCAACGCCGCCTTGGTCAAGGTGGGCAACCTGGTGCTGACCGCCGACGGCGGCTTCACGCCCAGCTCGCTGCCTCGCAGCACCTACGCGCCGATCGATTTCAAGGGCCACGCCGACCTCAGGGCGACCGACGGCAGCGTCCCCGCCCCCCTGCAGCAGGTGGTGCTCGACTTCGACCGCTACGGGAGGCTGGGCACCGGCGGCCTGCCGGTCTGCCAGCCAGCCTCCTTGCAGGAAGTAACGACGCAGGAAGCCCGCGGGCGCTGCCCGGGCGCCATCGTTGGCAGCGGGCACGCGAGCTTCTCGATTGGGAGCGATGGGCAGCCCCTGGTAGTCAGCTCGCCGCTGACCTTCTTCAACGGGCCGCGCCTTGCCGGCAAGCCCACCGTGATTCTGCACGCCCGCATCACGGTGCCGGCTGTGCAGAGCTTCGTGATCACGATTCCAATTGAAAAGCGCGGTGGTCAGTATCGCTACCGCGCGACCGTCGACCTGCCACCAATCGCCGCTGGCCATGGGTCGCTCACCCACCTCGACGCAACGATCGGCAAGCGCTACCGCTTCGGTGGTAAGGAACGCAGCTACGTCGCCGCCCGCTGCGGCGACGGCATCTTCCACACGCACGGTCGCTTCAGCTTTGCCGACGGCACGATTATCGACGGCAGCATCGACAAGGCCTGCACGGTCCGCTAACCGCTCCGCCTTCCTATACTTGCCGACCCCGGGCCGTTAGCTCAGTTGGTAGAGCAGGAGACTCTTAATCTCAAGGTCGCTGGTTCGAGCCCAGCACGGCCCACTTCTACGCAGCGTTATTCGCCGAGCGTACCGGGGGTGCCGCCGAAGCCGCTGAGGGGAGTCTGCAGGCGTTCTTTGCCGGATTTCGCTTCCGCTTTTTCGGCTTCCTTCTTTTGTTTTTCGAAGGCCACGCCGCGTTTGCGGTATTCCGCCATCTGTTTGCCGACTTCTTTTGCTTCCGCCTTGGTCGGCGCCTTTGCTTCTGCTTGCTTCACTGCCTTGTCGCCGGCGGCGAAGTTGCCCGCGTAGAACTCATAGATCGCCAGCGTGGTCAGCGAGTTGATCGTCGGCTGAGCTTCGGCGGCGATGCGCTGGGTCTTGGCCGCCCCTTCGATGTTTTCGCTCGCTTCTTCAAGGCTTACCGACGATTCGGCGAGGCCGAAGTAACCCTGGGAGACGAGGAGTGCCGTATTGGCCTTCGGTTCCTTGGTCTGCTTCAGGTAGCTGCCCCAAGCTTCGATGCCGCGTTCCAGTTCCTGTCGCCCTTCCAGCGTGAAGCTGGTGGCGCCCGTTTCGGAGTTGACTTCGGTCAGGCTGTTTGCAGCTGAGATTCGCGACCTGGTCAGGGCCAGCAGCAGGGCTTCGTTTTCGGGTTCTCGGCGCAGCTTCTGTTCGGTCCGTTCGGACTGTTCCTGCAGCACCTTGGCGGCGTTGGTGGTGCCCCCACTGCCGACTAGGTTGCCGATGTTGAACGGCCCGACGACGAGGAAGAGGCTGGCGCCCATCAGCAGCGCGAGGATCGCGTAAACGACGCGAACGACGTGCTTCCGCCGTCCCCGGATGTCGAACAACATCCGTCGCTCCCCGCTTTCCGCCAACTTGATTCACCGCTCCTGGGTTGAGGGCCTTGCCATTCCTCCCGTTGCCTTCGGCGTACCAAAGGCACGAGCGATCAAGATACTCAACTCGAACAAAACAAGCAGAGGAACCATCTCGAGCAGCATCGAGACCGGGTCGACTCCGGGCAACGCGGCAGCGACGACGGCGATCACCAGGTAGGCGTAGCGCCGGTTCTTGGTGAGCTGCGCCACGCTGACGATCCCGAGCCGGACGACGGCGAGGATCGCCAGCGGCAGCTGGAAGATGACGCCGCCGGCGAGCATCGTGGTCGAGAAGAAGCTGTAGTAGTCGCGGGCCCTGACCTGGACGTTGAACTGGTTGTCGTTGAAGTTGAGCAGGAACTTGACCGCGGCCGGCATCACGACGAAGTACGAGAAGGCGACGCCGGCGAGGAAGAGGATGGGGGCAAAGATCAGGATTGGCAGCACCACGCGCCGCTCGCGGTCGCTGAAGGCAGGCAGCACGTAGGCGTAGGCCTGGTAGAGCAAGACCGGCATCGAGAGGATCAGCGCCCCGTAGACCGAGACGGTGAGGGTGACCGTGAAGGGCTCGGTGATGCCGAAGGTGAGTAGCTTCTTGTGGTCGCTGGGCAGCGGCCCCGAGGCGATTTCCAGCAGCAGGTGGTTCTGCCAGAAGCAGAGCGCAAGGGCGACGCCGAGGACGACCAGGCAGACGACGATGCGAGTGCGCAGCTCGTCGAGGTGCTCGACCAGGCTGAGTTGATCCTCGTGGGAGACCGGCCTCATCCGGGCCATGACTAGTTCCTAGGGGCGATCGTGAGCGACCGTCTCACCCTCCTCGGCTCCCTTGCCAACAGGGGGCTTTGGCGGCTCGACGGGGGTCTTCGGCGGCTCGATCGCCTCCGGCTGCTCGGGCTCGTCATGGCCCTCACCGCTGACCGAACCGCGGAACTCGCGGATCCCTTTGCCGAGCGAGCGACCCAGCTCCGGCAGGCGTTTGGGGCCGAAGACAACCAAGGCGATGATCAGCACGATCGCTAGCTCTAGTGGTCCGATATTTGGCATTGGCCCATGGTACTGGCCGTCAGCGACGATCGGATCAGATTTCGGCTCACATGTAATTGGGGAGGTGGCCTACCCGGTAATCGGGTTTTCCGCCGTCTTTACGTGAAAGTGCGGATGGAGTGATCGTTTCGCGGGTTCGATAGTGAAGAGATGAGAGACGCGCACGCTCCCCAGACGAAGACCGCGGCCGGACTTCACGTCTGCCCGCATTGCGAGTCCGCGCTGGTGCAGCCGACCTGCTGGGAGCAGGCAGGTGATCGCGGCCACTGGCGACTCTGGCGCCGTTGCCCCGAGTGCGAATGGCGCAGCAACGAGATCCACGCCGAAGCCGAGATTGACGCCTTCGACGAGGAGCTCGACCTCGGCACCCGTGCCCTCAGCGATGTGCTGAAGACGCTCGAGCACGAGAACATGGAGTTCGTGGTCGAGACCTTCAGCGCTGCCCTGGCCGCTGACCTAATCAGCGCCGACGACTTCCGCTAGCTGTAGCGCTGCACGACGCCGTCGGCGACGAGGCCGAGCAGCTGGCGTTGCTCGCGGTCGAAGGCGTCGCCATCAAGCTGCGTCTTTGCCGCTGCGACCAGCTCGAGCGCCCGCGCACGGACTCGATCGAGGGCTCCGGTCGCGGCGATGCGTTCGCAGAGTCGCTCGGCCGAGCTGTCGTCAAGTGTGCGCAGGTCCACCTCGCGCAGCGAGGGGTCGGCCTCGGCGGCGACGATCAGTGGCAGGGTGACGGTGCCGTCGAGCAAATCGGTACCCCGAGCCTTGCCGGTGCGCTCAACTGGCCCGGAGACGTCGAGGACGTCGTCGAGCAGCTGGAAGGCGAGGCCGATCCGCGCGCCGAAGCTGCCCAGGGCAGGAAGGTCGCGGCCAATCAGGCAGGCGGATTCGAACAGGGTCGCGGTCTTCAGCCGGCAGCGGTCGAGGTAGCGCTGCTCCGAGATGCCGGTGTCGAAGGCGTCTTGGCGCTGAGCCAACTCGCCCTCGGCAAGCGAGACCGAGGCGGCCGCGAGGAGGCTGATCGTGCGCGCGTCGCCGTGCTCACCGAGCAGGGCAAAGGCGCGCGAGAAAAGCAGGTCGCCGACCGCGGTTGCCCGCGAGCGGCCGGATCGCGCCGCGATTGTTGGCACCCCGCGGCGCAGCGGCGCGTCATCGAGGACGTCGTCGTGAACCAGCGTCGCCATGTGGATCAGCTCGATCGCGGCCGCCGCCCGTACCGTTTTATCGCCCCCCTCGGCGCCGGCGCAGAGCAGGACGAGCAGCGGCCGCAGTCGCTTTCCCCCCGCTGCCAGGGTGGCAGCAACGTCGGTACCAAGCAGCTCGCCGTGGCCGGCGCCCTGCTGGCGCAGCAGCTCCTCCACCTCGCCGAGCTTGGTCGGCAGCCAGCGGCTGGACGCGTCGAGCACCGCGGTGACCGGTGGCGGTACCGCCGAGGGCCGGGTCACACGCGGACGCCGCTGTGGATCGCGATGATCCCCCCGGCGAGAACGGTCCAGCGAATCTGCTCGAGGCCGGCGCCGTCCATCAGCTCCGCCAGGCGGCTCGGCGGTGGGAAGCTGCGCACCGAT
This sequence comes from uncultured Solirubrobacterales bacterium, assembly GCA_963795765.1. GTDB lineage: Bacteria > Actinomycetota > Thermoleophilia > Solirubrobacterales > 70-9 > VRUE01. The sequence goes on along the minus strand of CAWCJW010000025.1, from coordinate 49,244 downwards.
TCGGGCAGGTAGCTGTAGGCCTCCGAGTCGCTGGAGAAACTGCCGAGCAGCGGCACGATGCGGTCGAACCAGAGCGAGTAGAAGGTCGAGAGCGGCGGCCGGGTCGGCTGGGTGATCTCGAGCACGACCAGGCGACCGCCGGGGCGCAGGACGCGGGCCATCTCCCCCAGCCCACGCTCCAGGTTGGCGAGGTTGCGCACTCCGAAGCCGACGGTGACCGCATCGAAGCGGCCGGCGTCATAGGGAAGGCCGAGCGCATCGGCCCACTCGAAGCGAACCCCATCGGCGTTGCGCTGGCTCGCCTTCTCGCGCGCGAGGTCGAGCATCGGCTCGGAGAAGTCGCAGCCGACGACGTGGCCACCTGGCGCGACCCTGCCGGCGAGCTCTAGCGCGAGATCACCCGTGCCGCAGCAGACGTCAAGGGCGGAATCGCCCGCAACCAGCTCGGCCCGAGTAGCCGCGCGCTCGCGCCAGCGGTGGTGCAAGCCGGCGGTCATCACCGAGTTGAGCGCGTCGTAGCGACCGGCGACGCGGTCGAACATGCGGTTGACCTGCCCCGCGAACTGGGCCGAGTCCCGAGACGGCTTAGTCGAGCGAGGAGAGGAAATCGGCGAGCTCGTTGAGCTTCTTCGGCGGCAGGTCACGGAAGGAGGGCATGATGCCCGGTCCGATCTCCACCGAGCGGATGATCGCCGCACGCGGAATCCGCTGGGCGATGTGGGTCAGTTCGGGCCCGGGGCCGTTGTTGCCGTTCTCGCCGAGCTTGTGGCAGGCGAGGCAGCCCGAGCCGGCGACGACCTCCTTGCCAGCTTCGTATTGAGGCGCAACCTTCATGTCGATCTCGGTTGGCGAACCCCCGGTCGCTCCCAGGAAGGTGAGGTAGGCCATCGCGATGATCGTCAGGATGCCGGCCGTAGTCGCGATCGGACGACGAATCGGGTTGCGCTCCGGGCCGCGGTCATAGAAGGGCAGCAGCAAGAGCAGGACCATGCAGATGGTGGGGATGCCGATCGTCGCGATCGGCACCAGCTCCGGCGGCTTGATCACGCGCAGGAGCTCGAAGAGGAAGAAGAAGTACCACTCGGGGCGCGGCACGTAAGTGGTCGTGGTCGGGTCGGCCTTCGGGCCCTGCTCGGCGCCAAGCACCACCGACATCAGGATGATCACGCCAACGACGGCGAGCATCATCGCCGAGTCCTTCAGCACCGCGTAAGGGAAGAAAGGCTTGCCTTTCTTCTTTAGGAGCTCGTACTCCTCGAGGTATGCCTGCTTATCGGCTGGCTTCATGCGCCCGCTGACGCTCCGTTGCTGGGCGCGGCGCCGTTGCCCTCGACCCCAGCCTCGAGCTGGGAAACCGGCGCGGCGACCTTGGGCTTTTCGGCTTTCAACCAGGGCGGCGCGGTGGTGCCGAGCTTGACCACCAAGTACATGTGGGCGCCGATCATGGCGATGATCGCACCGGGAACGAGCAGCATGTGGATCGCGTAGAAGCGCGAGAGCGTAGTCGCCCCGAGCTCGGGGCCGGCTCGTAGGAAGTCACTCAGGTAGGGGCCGACGACCGGGCCGGTGCCGTTGATGTTGATGCCGACGACCGAGGCCCAGAAGGAGCGCTGGTCAAAGGGCAGCAGGTAGCCGGTGAAGGCCATCGTCATCGTCAGGATCAGCAGCACGACGCCGATCACCCAGTTGAGCTCGCGTGGGTACTTGTAGGCGCCAAAGAAGAAGGTGCGGCCCATGTGCAGGAAGATCAGGATCACCATCACGCTCGAACCCCACTTGTGCATACCGTGGACGAGCTGGCCGAGGAAGACGTCGTTGTTGATGTGGGCGATCGAGGCGTAGGCCTGGGTGGTCGACGGCGTGTAGAACATCGCCAGGAAGACGCCGGTCGTGGCCTGGGCGATGAAAGCGATCAGGGTCGCCGAGCCGAGCGTGTAGAACCAGTTGGTCCCCTTCGGCACCTTGCGGTAGAGCATCCCGGTGAGGAAGCCGGTCGCCGCGGTGCGCTGGTCGACCCAGGCGAGCACGTCGGCGGGAGCGTCCTTGGCGCGATCGCCGAGGCGCTGCGCGTCGGAGGGGCGCTCCGGGGGCGCCGTCTTCAAGTCGGCCGGTGCCGGTCCCTTGGCGCCGTTGCTCGTGCCGGGCTTGGCCGGTTTGCGCAGCGGGGCTGGGATCAGGGAGTCGAGGTTCATCTACGTCTAGCCGATCACGGGGGTGGGAAGGTGGACGGACGGGGTGGGTACAGATATTCCCAGACCCCACCGGTGAACTCGCCGGGGTCACGGGCGCGGACCGGCTCGAGCTGCGAGGTGACGCTGTAGCGCGGACCGACCTCGACCTGGCCGCCGCGCACGCGGGTCTGAAAGCGGTCGAGCGGGCGTACCGGCGGACCGCCGATCCGCTTGCCCTGGAAGTCGTAGACGCCACCGTGACAGGGGCAGATGAAGTTGCCCGCCGCCTCGACGAAGCGCACCGGACAGCCGAGGTGGGCGCAGCGGTTGGATACGGCGACGAACTGGCCGGGTTCCTCTTCGAGCTGCTTGGAGCTTTTGCGGATGTAAGCCGTGGTCTTGCCGGCGTCGCCGATCGACTCGGTTTCGGTGAAGACGACCTGGCGGTAGGTGTCTTCGACGAAATCGCCGACCGGACCGACCGCCTCCCAGCGCTCCTTACCGCGGTGGAAGATCGGCGCCACGGCGAAGCCGACCGCGGGCAGCACGATCGCGGCGCCGGCGAGGCCGCCGATGCCCTGCACCGCAACGGTAAAGGCCTTGCGGCGAGTCATCGACTCGCCCTCGAAGTAGCCAGGCGGCTGGGGCGCTGGGCGCTCCGGCCGACCGCTTGCCTCGGCCCCGTTCTGCTTGTCCGATTCGTCGCTCAACAGCTCAACCTCAGGAGAAAGGAGTCTATTGAACTCAGGCCGCCGCGCGGTTGCCGTGGTCCCAACCGCCGACCGCGAGGGCGGCGGAACGCCACAGTCCGGCGACCTCGTCGAGGCGACCTTCGCTGTGCAACTGGGCGCAGCTGCCGATTAGTTCGCCAAGAACGGCGACCGCCTCGGTGTCGCCAAGGGCGGCGAGGCGGTCGATGCCGAGCGCGTAGAGGTAGTCGCCGGCGAGCAGGGCGAGGTCTTCGTCGTGGTCGGCGAGCAGGCGCGGCTTGCCGTAGTGCAGCAGGTAGCCCTCGCGCACGGCCTCGACCACGAAGGCGTACTCGCCCGGCGCCGCGGCCGAGCGCGGCCCGAGCGCGGCCAGCAGGCCGAAGACCGGCCGCTCGGCCGAGTCGGTCACCTGCTCGGAGAGCGGTGCTTCCGCCTCACGCAGGCGCTCGCCGAGCAGCACCAGCGCTTGCTTGGGATCGGACCAAGCGCCACCCTGCTCGCTCATAGGGCCTCCTCCAAGGAGTCGGCGGCGGCTTCGAGCGTGCGGTCGACCGTCGCCTCGTCGTGGGCGAGCGAGACGAACCAGGCCTCGAACTGCGAGGGCGGTGGGTAGACGCCGCGGGCCAGCATCGCCCGGCAGAAGCGAGCGTGGGCCGCGAGGTCGCAGTTCGTCGCGGCGGCGAAATCGGTGACCGGGTCGGGGCTGAAGAAGAGCGTCAGCAGGCCCGGGGCGGAAGCGACCTGCAGGGCATGGGCCTCAGCGAGGACGAGGAGGCCGTCGCGGAACCGCTCGGTCAGCTCCCCAAGGCGCTCGTAGGCCGAGGCGTCGAGCTGGCGCAGGGTGGCGAGGCCGGCGGCCGTGGCGAGGGGATTGCCGGAGAGGGTGCCGGCTTGGTAGACGTCGCCCGCCGGAGCGACCCGCTCGAGCAGCTCGCGCGGGCCGGCGAAGGCGGCGGCAGGCAGGCCACCGCCGAGAATCTTGCCGAGCACGGTCAGGTCGGGCTCGACGCCATAAAGCTGCTGGGCCCCGCCGCTGGCGACGCGGAAGCCGGTGATCACCTCGTCGAAGATCAGCAGGGCGCCTGCATCCCTAGCTACGGCGGCACTGTGCTCGAGGAATCCGTCAGCCGGGGGAACGACGCCCATGTTGGCGGCGATCGGCTCGAGGATCACGGCGGCGACGGGATGCTCGGCGAGTGCCCGCTCGAGCGCGGCCCGGTCGTTCCAGGGCACGACCACCGTGCCGGCGGTCTGGGCAGCGGTGACGCCTGGCGTCGCCGGCAATGCCAGGGTCGCGATGCCCGAGCCCGCCTCGGCGAGCAGGCCGTCGGAGTGGCCGTGGTAGGCGCCGGCGAACTTGACCACGACCTCGCGGCCGGTGGCGGCGCGGGCGAGCCGAATCGCGCTCATCGCCGCCTCGGTGCCAGAGCTGGTCATGCGGATCATCTCGGCCGAGGGCACACGGGCGACCACCTCCTCGGCCAGCTCGACCTCGGCCTCGGTCGCGGCGCCGAAGCTGGTGCCGCGCACGGCTGCCGACTCGACCGCCGCCAGCACGGCCGGGTGGGCATGACCGAGGATCAGCGGCCCCCAAGAGCCGACCCAGTCGAGGTAGCGGTTACCGTCGACGTCGACGAGCTCGCAGCCTTCTCCCCGCTCGACGAAAATCGGCTCCCGCCCGATCTGCCCCATCGCCCGCACCGGAGAGTTAACTCCCCCCGGAAGCACCTTCACCGCCCGCCGATACAGCTCGTGGGAACGCACAGGTCGGCTAGATGCCAAGGCCGGCAGGGGTGGAGCGTCTTGCACTTTTTCGGCAATCCCTCGCGGCGCCAGCGGTTGCGTCTCCACCGAAAAAGTTAAGCGGAACCCCTGCCGGCCTTGGCATTACGAGTGTTCTGCTTCCCAGGCCGCGTAGTCGTCGGTGAAGTAATGCAGCCGGATCTTCTTGTACTCGGTCGAGGAGTAGAGGGTGGCCCGGTCATCGGGGCCCATGCCGCAGTCCTCGGCGATCGAGTCGAGCACCGCGTCGCACTCCTCCTTGGAGCGGCCGTGGGCCATGGTGAAGACGCTGTAGGGCCAGTCCTCGTAAGTGGGCCGCTGGTAACAGTGGGAGATGCCGCGGAATGAAGCCATGCGGGCGCCGGTGGCCATGATCTCCTCCTCGGGCACCTTCCAGACGCCCATGCCGTTGGCGGAGAAGCCCGCCCGGCGGTGGAAGAGGATCGCGGCGACGCGGCGCAGCAGCTTGCGCTCGACCATGCCGCCGAGGTGGGCGAGCAGCTCCTCGGTCGTCATCCCGACCTCGGCCGCGGCGGCATCGTAGGGGCGCTCGATCGCCTCCATCGGCCCCTGCAGGGCGCGGATCACGGCGATGTCGCGCTCGTCGTAGGGCTGGGCCTCGAGCTCGCGCGGTGGCGCGGCCTCGACCGCGGCGGCGGCCAGAGCGTCGGTGCCCTTCTCCATCTCCAGGTTCATGTTGATCTTGAACAGGGTCAGGGTGGGCAGCTCGCGCATCGACTCCGCCCCGGTCTCGCGCATCAACGCCTCGAGCGTGCCGGGCAGGCCGAGCTCGGAGTCGGGCGGCGTGGCGATCGTGAACCAGAGGTTGAAGTCGTGGGTGCGCAGGTAGTTGTGCGAGACGCCCGGGTGGGAGTTGACGATCTGGGCGGCGCGGTGGGGGTGCTCGCTGTCGACCTTGGCGGCGACCAGCATCGACTCGTAGCCGAGCGCGCGGGTGTCGAAGATCGGCGTGATCTCGCGGATGATCCGCTCGTCGAGCAGGCGCTTGGTGCGGGTGAGCAAGTCGTCCAGCTCGAGCTCCGCCTCAGAGGCGACGAGGGCGAAGGGTTCGGGGTCGAGCGGGAAGCTCGACTGCAGCAGGTTCATCAGCCGCTTGTCGGTCTCGTCGAGCGGGATCGCGGCCCCGTCCTTGCGCGAGCGCGCCTTCGACTGGGGAACCTTCACTGAAGCCACGCGGCGGCCTCCTTGGCGTAGTAGGTGATGATCGCGTCGGCGCCGGCGCGGCGGATCGAGGTCAACGTCTCCAACACGGCCGCACGCTCGTCGATCCAGCCCTGCTCGGCGGCGGCCTTCAGCATCGAGTACTCGCCGGAGACGTGGTAGGCGGCGATCGGGGCGCCGGTCGCGTCCTTGACCTGGCGCACGACATCGAGGTATGGAGTGGCGGGCTTGACCATCAGCATGTCGGCGCCCTCCTCGAGGTCGAGCTCGGCCTCGCGCACGGCTTCGGCGGCGTTGGCCGGATCCATCTGGTAGCCGCGGCGGTCGCCGAACTCGGGCGTCGACTCGGCGGCGTCGCGGAAGGGACCGTAGAAGGCGGAGGCGTACTTCGCGCTGTAGGCGATTATCGGCACGCCGGAGTGGCCCTCCTCGTCGAGCTGGTGGCGGATCGTGCCGATGCGCCCGTCCATCATGTCGCTGGGCGCGACCGCGTCGGCGCCGGCCTCGGCGTGGGAGATCGCGATTTTCGCCAGCAGCTCGACCGTGATGTCGTTGTCGACCTCGCCGTCGCGGACGAAGCCGCAGTGGCCGTGGGACGTGTACTCGCAGAGACAGACGTCGGTGATCACGGTCAGGTCGGGGTGGGCCTCCTTCAGGGCGCGGACCGCCATCTGCACTACGCCCTCGTCGTCGTAGGCGCCGGTGCCCGACTCGTCCTTGGCTGCGGGAACGCCAAACAGCAGCACCGTGCCGATTCCCGCCGAAGCAATCTCGGTGCACTCGGCAACCAGCTCCGAAATCGAGAAACGCTCCATGCCCGGCATCGAATCAACGCCCTCGCGGATGTTCTCGCCGGCAACCACGAACAGTGGCTGGATCAGATGGCGGGCCGAGAGATCTGTCTCGCGAACCAGGCCACGCAAAGACTCCGTGCGTCGCAAGCGGCGCAAACGTGTGGCAGGAAACGGCATTCGAACGAGTTTAAGGAAGGGAGACGGTGCCCCTATCCCAGACAGCCCGGCGCAGCCGGGCGTCTGGGATAGGGGCACCTTCTCCCTTGCTCAAGCGCCGGCTAACAATGCGATTCCCGGCTACGGATAGCTTTCGGCGGCATGGATGCGGGGACGGGGAACGGGGTGGCGGTGCTGGAGGCGCGCGAGTTGGTCAAGCGCTTCGGAGAGCGCGAAGCGCTGCGCGGGGTCAGCTTCGAGGCCGTCGCGGGGGATCTCGTAGCTGTGATCGGGCCCAACGGCGCGGGCAAGACCACGCTGCTTTCGATCCTGGCGGGGATTTCGAAGGCCGATGGAGGCGAGGTTCACGTCCCAGAGGGTGAGGTCGGGTGGGTGCCTCAGCAAGCCGCTCTATATAGACGGCTGACCGTGGAGGAGAACCTGCTGCTGTTTGCGCGGCTGGAGAAGCATCCGGATCCGACGGGCTCGGTTGAGGAGATGTTGGAGCTGACGGGGCTGGCTGAGCGGCGGGGGGAGATCGTTGCTCGGTTGTCGGGGGGGAACCAGCAGCGGATCAATATTGCGATTGGGCTGTTGGCGCGGCCCTCGGTGTTGTTGCTCGACGAGCCGAGCGTGGGGCTGGATCCGCGGCAGCGGGCGCGGTTGTGGGAGTTCATCGTCGCGCTGGCCGCCGAGCGGGGGACGACGGTGATCTTCTCCACGCACGACATCCAGGAGGCCGAGCGCTACGGCAAACGGCTGCTGGTGCTCGCCGACGGCGAGGCGCTCTTCGATGGGTCGACCGAGGGGTTGCGGGAGGCCGTGCGCGCCGAGGCGCCCGAGGCCGCCGGCCAGGACTTCGAGACCGCCTTCGTCGCCTTCCTCCACCACCGGGGCCACTGATGCGCTGGCTGCTGCTCAAGGACCTGCAGATCCTCCGCCGCTCCCCCCTGCAGGCCTTCCTGCTGGTCGCCTACCCGGTGCTGATCGCGGTGCTCGTCGGCTTCGCGATCTCGCGCTCGCCGGAGAAGCCGCGGGTCGCCTTCCTCAACGAAGTGCCGGCCAGTTCGCGGGTCAGTGTCGGCACCAAGGAGCTGCCGAAAATCGGCGTCAGCGATCAGATCTGCAAGCGGGTCGAGTGCGTGCACGTGAAGGACCACGCCGAGGCAGTGGAAGAGGTTGGCTCCGGCGACGTGCTGGCGGCGCTGATCCTGCCCGCCGACCTGGTCGACAAGATCAACTCGCTCTCGACGCCGAGCCCGCAGACGCCGGAAGTCGAAGTGATCGTCAACGAGGAGGACCCGGTCAAGGCGCGCCTGGTCAACGACCGGATCGACTCGCTGCTGGCCCAGGCCAACCTGGTGATCGCCCGCCAGATCGCCGCCGAAGGGGGGAAATTCCTCGGCCTCGTCCTCAACGGCGGTCAGTTCAGCGTGCTCGGCCAGACGATCCAGATCCTCGGTCTGGCCAACAGCGCCCACATCCTCGAAGCGCTGCGGCCGTCCCTCCCCCCCGGGCGGCTGCGCGAATCGGTTGACCAGGTGATCCAGTTCACCACCCTCGCCCGCGAAAACCTCGACACCGCCGGCCCACTGCTTTCGCGACTGGCGCAGCCGATCGCGGTTGACAAGCAGGTGGTCAACACCTCGACCCCACCGCTCGAAGTCTTCGCGATCGCCGTCGCCGCGACGTTCACCCTGGCCTTCGTCACCGTCCTGCTCGTCGCCGGCTCACTGGCTTTGGAGCGGGAGGAGAACGCCTTCCCGCGGCTGACCCGGGGCCTCGTCTCGCGCTTGGCGCTGCTGACCGAGAAGGTGGCGCTTGGCGTGGCCATTGGCCTCCTCGTCACCCTGCTGATGCTCGCCGGCCTGGCGATCTTCGTGCCCCTGCACTGGGGCCGCTTTGGCCTCTGGCTGCTGGCGATCATCGGCGGCGGCGCTGCCCTGGGAACGGCCGGGGCAGCACTGGGGGCGGCGGCGCGGGAGGTGCGGGCGGTCTCGCTGCTCGCCTTCATGGTCACCCTGCCGGTCGCCTTCCTCTCGCTGATCCCCTCCGGCACGGTCGGCCCGGGGCTCTACGACGTGATCAAGGTGATCGCCGCGGTCTTCCCCTTCAAGCCGGCGCTGGACGCGATGACCGCGGCGCTTGATCCCGGCGGTCCGAGCATCGCCGGCGCCCTGCTTCACCTCGGCATCCTGGTCGTCGCCTACGGCCTGCTGGCCCGGCTCGCGCTGCGCCGCTTCAGCGCGGTCTGAGCTACCGGGCCTCGAGGGGGCGGCGGGGAAGCTGCGCCGAACGTGACTGGGAGAGGTTGGGGTCGGTGACGTTGCCGAGCACGAAGGACTCGAGGTCGGTGTCGGGACAGAGCGAAGACCTGACCAGCTCCATCGCCTCGGGCTCGCTGATTGCCGCGAACGTCCTGCCGCTCGCGGTGACGGCCGCGAGGGCGATCTCGGAGCCGTCGACGAGCAAACAGCCGTGGCGGCTGATGTAGGCCGAGACCTCGCTCAGTTCCTCCCCATCCTCGAGGCGGCACTCGATGCCCTCGAGCAGCTCCGGCTCGTAGTTCGGCTCGGTCGCCGAGATGACGCCGATCTGGGCCGGCGTCATGTAGATGACGTGGACCCGGACCTCGGTCCCGGGGCTGCGCTGGAGGGTTGCGGGTATCGCCCCGTAGGGGGAGATGTGGGCGGAGTAGACGACGTCGAACTGACGCAGCCGGGCCGGGGCGACGAGCACCGGCTGGTCGCTGAGGGCGAGCTTGCGCGAGAGGACTTTGGGAGCAGAATTCGAGCCGTAGGCCAGGACCGGCGTGCGCTCCTCGCGGTCGATCTCGATCTCGTCCGGGTCGAGGGTCTGGTGGCCGAGCTGGATGAAGGGCCCGGACGGAGCGCCGTAGGGATAGCCCAGGGCGCGCTCGACCACGTCGTTTCTCTCGCTCACCCTGCACACCCTTTCGCAATTGCGCGGATAGGGTCGTGGCCATGAAGGTCCTCTTCATCGGTGATGTGGTCGGCGGCCCGGGTCGGCGCGGTCTCGCCGCCGCGATGCCGGAGTTGCGCGAGCGCTTCGCGCCGGAGCTGGTGATCGTCAACGGCGAGAACTCGGCCGGCGGGATGGGCATCACCGAGAAGACCGCCAAGGCGCGATCTTCGACGCCGGTGCCGACGTGATCACGACCGGCAACCACGTCTACCGCCACCGCGAGGTCTACAGCTACCTCAATCGCAGCGATCGCTTGATCCGGCCGGCCAACTACCCCTACGCCAACCCCGGCCGCGGCTACACCGTGGTCGAGATCGGTGAGAGGCGCTGCGGCGTTATCAACCTCAGCGGCGCGATCGGCCTGCGGGTGGCGCGCTCTCCGTTCCACGAGGCCGACAACATCCTCGAGAAGATCGAGGCCGACTTCGTCATCGTCGACTTCCACGCCGAGGTGACCAGCGAGAAGGTCGCGATGGGCTGGCATCTCGACGGACGGGTGGCGGGCGTGCTCGGCACCCACACCCACGTGCCCACCGCCGACGCCCGGGTGCTGCCGCAGGGCACCGCCTTCATTTCCGATGTCGGCATGACCGGCTCGCGGACCAGCGTGCTGGGCGTCAAACCAGAGCTGATCCTCGAGCAGATGATCACGCAGATGCCGGTCAAGTTCGAGACGGCCGAAGAGGACGTTTGGGTGATGGGGGCGGTGGTCGAGGTGAATGACCAAGGGCTGGCTGATTCGATCGACGCCGTGATGGTTCCTGCCCCAGAGCTTTAGGTCGGGGTGGCGGTCAGGTCCCCTATGTCAAACGAGCAGCCTGCGGCTGCTCTTGAGTGTTTGACATAGGGGACCTGACCGCCATCGCCACCAGAAGCAAAGGGTAGAACCAGACGATGTAGAGGTAGAACCAGTGGTGCATCGTCAGCTGCACGCCGATCAAGAGGGCAGCACCCAACGCGGCCACTTGGAAGAGCTGCTTGTCCTTGGGGCGGAAAGCGAAGAGCAGGGAGAGACCGGCAACTCCAACAAGGATGGCTACGCGGACAGGTTCTAGAGACGGAACTTGCCCCCAGATGCTGAAGGGAGAGCTGCGGCCTGCTTGGTAGGCAATCGTGCGCTCGTAGACGGTATGCAGTCCCGGGTCAATCGCCGGCCAAGAGCAATCATACGAAGGCGATCGAAAGTGGTGGCAGCGAAGGCCAGGAGGAAGCGCCCAGCGTTTCTCGCCGTAGGTAGCGAGCATCGGAGCCAACACCGCCGGTGCAAACTTCGCCAGTGTCGCCAGTGCGCTCATCACGCCTCTTGCCGCCGGACGGGCCAGGACCAGCAAGGTGGCGACCAGCAGCATCGCCACCAGCGAGTCATTGGAGTTCGAGAGCAGGGTGAAGGCCGTGTACGGGTAGGCGGCCCAACCAAAGGCGAGGGTCGCGGCGAGCTCGTTGCCTGCCGGGCCGGGGCGGATGCGGCGGCCGAGGAAGATCAGCAGGGCGAAGGTAGCGAGGTCGAAGAAGACCGCGGCGCCGTGGGCGGCGGGCAGGTCGTTCCAGGCTCCCGACCAGGGCCAGATCCGCTCGAAGGGGACGTAGGCGAGGTAGTTGACCGGGCCGTAGGTGTCACCCTGGGAGACGTCTTTGGGGAAGTTGTCGTAGATCGGTTCCCCGTGGGCGATCCGATCCGCGCCCACCACCCCGGCGTAGCCGACGTCGATCGCGCCCGAGTCGGCCATGTTGAGGCCGACTCTGAAACCGATCAGGAAGAGTGCGGCGATCAACAGCCAAGCCGCGGGCCAACGCGGCTTATCCCGTCCCCCCGCCGCGCATCCCGATCCACAGTGCCCGGCCGAAGAGGTAGGTGAGCGGGATGTACTGGAGCGGCACCGAGACGCCGATTTCGGCCCGATTGAAGAAGAAGTTGGAGACCCCGAAGCCGAGCAGGACGATGAGGTCGAGGTTGGCGATCCGCCGCAGTCGCCGCCAGTCGAGCAGGCCGAGCAGGAAGATCGCGCAGAGCGGCAGGAAGACGTAGGGCGCGTTGAGCTTGTGGCCGAAGGCGCCCGAGTATCCCCGGGCCATTTTCCAGGCGACCTGGTAGCCGGTCCAGGACTCGCGCACGAGGCCGGTCTGGGGGTCGACGATGACCAGGGCGACCTCCTGGTCATCGGCGAAGTAACCGACCTCCCAGTTGCCGTCGACCTTGTTGACGGCTGTGGGTCAGGGTCCCGTTGGCCCGCTGCTCCTTGGTGACGTTGGGATCACGACCGGCAATCTGGGCAGCTTCCGTAGCGGTGACTTCGGCGCTCGCGGCAACAGCCGGGGCGGGCAGGCAGAGCAGGGCGGCGGCGAGGGCGGCCGCCAACCACCTCATAGGCCGAAGTGGTCGAGCACCGCCGGCGCCACGTCGCTCAGGGTCCACTGCTCCCGCTCGCTGGCCGCTTCGGGACCGCAGCCGACGAAGAGCAGCGGGCCGAGCGAGTCGCCGGCGTGCAGCGAGCCGTGGCTGCCGCCGCCGGCGTGGGTGACCCCGCCCCAATCGACCGCCTCGAAGCCGGGCTGCAGCGAGAGCAGGAAGTCACCGGCGTGGGGCCCGCTGAGCGCCGACCAGACGCGGGCGAGCGGATCGGGGTAGGTCTCGCTGCGCAGGCGGCCCTCCTCGATCGTCGCCTCCAGCGCGCCTAGGTCCCCATCGACCGTCCAGCTGCCGCCGCGCAGGTCGGCAACCGGACCGCCCGGCCGGAAGCTCAGTCGCGCCTCCCCCCTTTCGACCACGGCGACGCAGCCGTCTCGGGGCGCTCCCGGCTCGGTCCTCACCAAAGGCTGGCCGTCCGCGCGCTCGAGCCGGCAGACCAGGTCGACACCCTCGATTACGGTCAGGGCCTGGCGCAGCGCCTCGGGATCGGCGCGCTCGTCCTCTCCCGGCAGCAGATAGACGTAGGCCGCGCGGCCGGTTGGGCTGACCGCGATCTGGGCCGAATCCGGTTCGGACTCGGAGGGTCGCAGCACGGCCCACTCGCGGCCAAGCAGCTCAGCGAGCGGCAGGCCACGGTGCACCGCCGTCTGGGCGTGATCGGCGAGCAGGATCACGGCGTGCTCGCCGAGGAAGGTGTCGAGACCACCGCAGGCCTCGACCAGTTTGCCGAAGCAGTGGTCGGCCTTGGCGATCGACTCGCTGCTCGCCTCCGGGCCGTAGCGGTGTGAGTAGTTGTCGTTGTCGGGCAGCGAGAAGAGCAGGAAGTCGAAGCCGTCGGACTTGGCCAGCTCGGCCGAGCAGCAGGCCGAGTAGCCGTCGCGGTTGCCGGGGATCGAGGTCGATTTGCAGGGAACCTCGCGGCTGGCGTAGAGGTCGCCGTAGAAGAGCTCGGCCGGGCCCCAGGTGTGGTGGCGAAACTTGAGCCGGGTCGCGTCGACCGCGCGGCGCAGCAGCCCCTCGAGCGAGACCTGGTGGCGGTGACGACCACGGTAGATCAGAAAGGGGGTGCAGGCGGTGCGCAGGCCGGCGTCGTCGAGCTGCTCGAAAAGGGTCTCGGCGGCGGGGTTGAGATGGGCGAGATTCATGTTGTAGACGAGGTCGTAGAGCGAGCGAAAGACGCCGAAGGCGCGGGTCGCCTCCAGCGAGGAGCCGTACTCGACGTAGCGCCGCTCGAGCCGGTGGTACCAGTTCATGCCACTGATCCAGTGGCCGTCAGCGGCGCGACCGGTGACCATCTCGGCGCTGGCGACGGGCGTCACCGAGGGGAAGCTGGAGACGCAGTCGGGCACGAGCACGCCGCGCTCGATCAGGGCGCCGAAGGTGGGTGCACGGCCCTCGGCGACGGTGCGCTGCAGCATGTCCGTGCGCAGCGAGTCGACGTAGGTAAGAACCAGCTTCTTGGCAGCCACTGCGGCCAATAATGCTCGCTGGGCTGCTCGGCCGTCGCCGCGGCTAGCGCAGGACGCGCAGGCCGGCGTGTTTGCGCTGGGCCCGCCGACGTCTGGAGATGCCGAGCCAAGCGAGCGCGGCGAGGACAAGCAGGACAGCCGGTGAGATCAAGATCGCGATTGCGACGACGATCAGGGCGGCAAGCGAGACGAGGAAGCCGAGCGCTCCAGAGCCACTGCCCTCTCGCCGGCCGGCCGAGCTGACCACGTCGCTGACCACCAGGCAGGCGAAGACGGCACCGACGAGGCAGAAGAAAGCGCCGGCCAATGAGCTGACGTTGGCGGTGCCGGCGAGCAGGAAGCCGATCACGATCGCGATTACACCGGCGAGGATCGTCATCCGGCCGCGGGCGGAGCCGTGCGTGCCGGTGGTGCCGGCCAGCATCCCGATCGCGATGCCGAGGCCGAGCTCGAGGCAGATGCCGGAGAAAGATCCCACGCCGAAAACCTAACTCCCCCGGCGCCGCGACGCGGATTCGGCACACTGTCCCAATGTCCGAACCGCCTCAGCGGCGCCGCGCGCACGCCAGCAGCAGTGACCTGGAGCGCTACGCAGGACTCTTTGCAGAGCGCACGCGGGTGATGCGCTCCTCGGCGATGCGCGACCTGATGGCGGTGACGGCGAGGCCTGAGGTGATCTCGCTTGCCGGTGGCTTGCCCGACACGTCAACGTTCCCGCCCCAGACCTTTGCCGCGCAGATGACCCGCATCGCCCAGGAGTCCGCGGCTGAGGCGCTGCAGTACGGCCCGACCGAGGGCTTCAGCGAGACCGTCGATTGCATCATCGAAGTGATGGGGGCCGAGGGGATGCTGCCCGACCCTGACGACGTGATCGTCACCACCGGCGGACAGCAGGCGATCGACCTGATCTGCAAGACGCTGGTCGATCCTGGTGATGTGGTGATCTGCGAGGCCCCCACCTACCCCGGCGCTATCCCGGTCTTTTGCAGCTACGAGGCGGAGACGGTCCAGATCGAGTGCGACGGCGAGGGAATGAAGATCGACGAACTCGAGGACACCCTGGAGCGCCTCGACCTCGAAGGCCGGCGTCCCAAGTTCATCTACTCGGTGCCGACCTTCCAGAACCCGGCCGGGGTGACGATGTCGCTACAGCGGCGACGGCGACTGGTCGAGCTCGCGCGCTCGCGCGAGCTGCTCGTCGTCGAGGACAACCCCTACGGCCTGTTGCGCTTCGAGGGCGAGCCGCTGCCACCGCTCTACCAACTCGACGGCGGCGATTTCGTCATCTACGTCGGCACCTTTTCGAAGATCCTCTCCCCCGGCATCCGCCTCGGCTGGGCGGTTGCGCCGCCGCCGGTGATGGAGAAGGTGGTGCTGGGCAAGCAGGCGGCCGACCTCTGCACCTCGACCCTGACCCAGTACTTCGTCCGTGAGTACTTCAGCGACGGACGTTGGGGCGAGTACATCGCCAGCCTGAGTGAGCTCTACCGCGGCCGCCGCGACGCGATGATCGAGGCGCTCGGCCGTTACTTCCCGCCGCAGGCGAGCTGGACCGAACCCGACGGCGGACTCTTCATCTGGGCGACCTTGCCGCCCTACATCGACACCAGCGACCTGCTCGCCAAGGCGCTGCGCGACGACGTCGCTTTTGTTCCCGGCCAAGCCGCCTACGTCGACGGTCGCGGTCGCAACTCGATGCGTTTGAACTTCTCCGGTAGCGGCGAGGACGAACTGCGCGAGGGGATCCGCCGCATCGGCAGGGTGATCGAGGAGCAGGTCGACCTGTACAGCGCTTTGACTGGCAAGCAACCCGCCGTGGCTCCCCAGCGCGAGGAGGAGACGCCGGAACCCGAGAACGTGCTTCCTTTTAGGAAGGCCGAGGGCGCTTGAAAGTTGCCGTGCTCAAAGGCGGCCGCTCACTGGAGCGCGGAGTCTCGCTCCGCTCCGGAGCACGCGTCGAAGACGCGCTCGAGCGTCTCGGACACGAGGTGCTGGCGCTGGAGGCGGACGGCGACATGGTCAAGCAGTTGGTGGCGAATCGACCCGAGATCGCCTTCGTCGCCATGCACGGCCCCGGTGGTGAGGACGGCACCGCTCAGGAGCTGCTGGAAATCCTCGGCATCCCCTTCACCGGCCCCAGTGTCGCCGCCTGCGCCCGCTGCATCGACAAGGTTCTCGCCAAGCACGAGCTGCGCGCGGCGGGCATCCCGACGCCGGACTGGTTTGCCTTTAATGAGACCGCCTTCCGCGAGCTCGGCGCAGCTGACGCGCTTGGCGGACTTGAGGAACGCCTCGGCTTCCCGCTCGTGGTCAAGCCCAGCCGCGGCGGCTCCGCCCTCGGGATCAAGTTCGCCGAGAACTGGTTCGACGTTCCCGAGGCGCTGGTCTCGGCCTTCAGCTATGACGACCGGGTGCTGCTCGAGCGCTTCGTCGACGGACGCGAGCTGGCGGTCAGCGTGCTCGGCAGCGAGCCGCTGCCGGTAGTCGAGGCGATCCCCCAGGCCGGTGACAGCTACGACTTCGAGGCCCGGTATGAGATCGGCCGCACCTCCTTCGTCTGCCCCGCCGAGCTGACCGAGGCGGAGAGCTCGGCGGTGGTCGAGGTCGCACTCGGCGCCTACCGGGCACTCGGCTGCTCCGGCTTCTCGCGGGTCGACCTGATCCTCGCCGCCGACGGGCCCCAGGTGCTCGAGGTAAACGCGATCCCGGGCCTCACCGACACCAGCCTTCTTCCCCAGGCCGCCGAGGCGGCGGGCATGTCCTTCGAGCAACTGGTCGAGAAGATCCTCGACCTGGCGCTGACGCCCGCCTCGGCCTAGGAGTCGCCGCCCTGGGCGAAGTCGTCGGGGGTGACCTCGTCGAGGAACTCTTTAAATTTATCGACGACCTCCTCGGTGTCCTCGACGTCGTGCTCAAACTCGATCGCCGACTCCTCGATCACGTCCTCGTCGGCGAAGATCGGAGCCGAGACGCGCACGGCGAGGGCGAGGGCATCGGAGGGTCGCGAGTCGATCTCCATCTCGGTGCCGTTGATCGAAACGGTGATCGAGGCGTAGAAGGTGTTGTCGCGCAGCTCAGTCACCGAGACCCGCTCGCATTTGGCGTCGAGCTGCTCGAGTACGTCGGAGAGCAGGTCATGGGTCATCGGTCGCGGCGTCGAGGCCCCCTGCAACTTCATCAGGATCGCCGCCGCCTCCGGGTGCCCGATCCAGATCGGCAGGAACTTGTTGCCGTCAACCGTCTTCAACAAGACGATCGGCTGCTTGCCGACCATGTCAAAGCTGACGCCGTAGATCTGCATCTGTTGCACGAATGGGCGATCCTGGATTCGAACCAGGGACCTCGTCCTTATCAGAGACGCGCTCTAACCAACTGAGCTAATCGCCCGGAGCCAAGCGGAAGGATAGCGGGGGAATCATGCCCGCCGAGGCTGCGGCTCAGCGCTTGCGACGGCCGAGGCTGCGGGCCAGCGCGAGCGCCTCGTCGAGGTCCTCGAGGCGGATCTCGAGAGCAAGCTCCCCTCCCCTGGGCCGCAGCTTGACCTCATGGCCAAGCGCCGACTCGAGCTTGTCCGCAGCGTCGCGCAAGGCTGCGGCCTCTTCCGGCGCTAGCGCGCCAGAAGAACTGCTCCGCTTCTTTGGCTGGCTAGCCAGCTTAGCCCTGTTCTCGGTCTCGCGGACCGACCAGCCCGCCCGCACCGCGTCGCGGGCGAGGCGGCGGCGCACGTCGTTGCCCTCGGCAGCGAGAAGGGCGCGTCCGTGACCCTCGCTCAGCTCGCCTGACTCGAGCAGGGCGATCGCCTCGTCGGGGAGGTCGAGTAGCCGGATCAGGTTCGAGACGGTGGGGCGACTGCGGCCAACACGGCGTGCGAGCTCCTCCTTCGAGAGGCCGAGCTCGTCGACCAGGGCGGCGCAGGCGCGGGCCTCGTCGACGGGGTTGAGGTCCTCGCGCACCATGTTCTCGATCAAGGCCACCTGCAGCCGCTCGGCCAGCTCCTGGTCCCGCACCACGGCGGGCACCTTGGTCAAACCGGCCTCCTGAGCGGCCCGCCAGCGGCGCTCGCCGGCAATCAGCTCGTAACTGCCGTCCGGTAGGGGGCGGACCAGCAGCGGCTGGACTACGCCGTTGGCTCCAATCGAGGCAGCAAGGCCGGCGAGCGACTCGGGATCGATTTTGGTGCGGGGCTGATTGGGATTCGGCTTGATCACCTCGACCGGCAGCTCGCGCAGCTCGCCCGCGTGCTCGGCGCTCGCCTCGGGCAGGATCGCCGCCAGGCCACTGCCCAGCCCGCGCTTGCCGCGCTTCGCCGCGCTAGCCACGCTCGGCCAACTCCCGGGCGAGGGCACGGTAGGCCTCAGAGCCGCGTGATTGCGGCGAGTGGTCGATCACGGGCAAGCCAAAGCTGGGTGCCTCGGCGACCCTGACGCTGCGCGGTATGACCGTCTCGAAGACCATCTCGGGAAAGTGCTGGCGCAGTTCCCGCTCGACGTCCTGCGCCAAGCGGGTGCGCTCATCATGCATGGTGACCAAGAGCCCCGACACCTCCAGCGCTGGGTTGAGCTCGCGACGGATCACGGCGAGGGTGTCGAGGAATTGCACCAAGCCCTCCAGCGCCAGGTACTCGGCCTGAACCGGCACGATCACGCGGTCGGCCGCGGTGAGGGCGTTGACGCTGACCGGGCCCAGCGAGGGGGGGCAGTCGAGCAGGGTGTAGGCGAAGCGCTCGCGCACCGGCCCGAGCCGTTCGCGCAGGCGCGTCTCGGAACCCTCGATCCGCGGCAGCTCGACCGCAGCACCGGCGAGGTCGCGGTTGGCGGGTACGAGCCAGAGGTTGTCCGGCCCGGCGGGGCGGGCCGCCTCGGCCACCGATACCTCCCCGATCAGGCAGTCGTAGGAAGAGGGATGCAGGTCGCGCTCGCCGCCGAGGGCGACGGTCGCGTTGCATTGCGGATCGAGGTCGACGAGTAGGGTCTGCGAGCCGGAGACGGCGACGCAGGCAGCGACATTTACGGCCGTCGTCGTCTTGCCGACACCGCCCTTTTGGTTCGCGATCGCGTAGACGGCGCCCATGCGAGCGGAGACTAGTGATCGCCGCGTGGGCGCTTCTTGGCCATTCCCGGACGACGCGGAAGGTCCTCGGGGGTAGGGCCAAGCTTGCGGATCAGGTGGAGGTGCCGGTGGTCGCTGCCGGCCGAGGGACCGACGTGGCGAATCTCCTCGGGGCGCATCGCCAACGCCGCCGAGGCGCTTTCCAGTTGCGCCTCCTCCTCGGCGTCGCGCTTGCCCTTCCAAGCGACGAGCACGCCACCATCCTCGAGCAGCGGCGAAGCGAGCTCGGCGAGAGTGGAAAGGCGACCGACGGCGCGAGCAGTAACCGCCGCGTAGGCCTCGCGCCCCTCACCAGCCGCAAGATCCTCGGAGCGAGCATTGATCACGCGGGCATTCGCGATCCCCGCCTCATCGATCGCCCGCCGGATGAAGTCGCACTTACGCCCCACCGACTCAATCAGATCGACCTTGGCGCTGGGCAGGGCAACCGCCAGCACAAGCCCCGGAAACCCAGCCCCAGAGCCAATATCAGCGATCCGAGCGGCCGTCGCCAACTGCTCGAACTCAAGCCCAGTGAGGCTGTCCGCCACATGCACCCGCCAAGCCCGCTGCGGATCGGTCACAGAGCTAACCGACGCCCGCTCAGTCTCCAGAAGCTCAAGCACGCGCGTGATCGTCGCCCTCTGCGCCTCGTCGAGCGAGTGCCCCGGTAGGGGTGAAGCGTCTTGCACTTTTTCGCCGCTAGCCATTGTTCGTCGCCACAAACGCCGCTCGAAAAAGTTAAGCGAAACCCCTACCGGGGCACTCGCTTACTCAGACACCAAGGGGGCGACGACCACGCAACGCCGCGGCTCGTCCCCTTCGCTGTAAGTCTCGACCCCCGAGCGCTCCTTGAGGTGCTCGTGCACCACGCGGCGCTCCTGGGCGCTCATCGGATCCAGCTCGACCGATTGATTCTCGTTCAGCGCCTGCTCGGCCGCCCGGTCGGCACGCGCGGTCAAAGTCTCCTTGCGCCGGTCGCGGTATCCAGCCGCGTCGACCACCACCCGCTTGCGCTCGCGCATTCCCCGGAAGGCCGCCTGGTAGGCGATCAGCTGCAACGCGTCGATCGTCTGCCCCCGTTTGCCGATCAGCAGCCCGTAGTCCTCGTCGCCCACAACAGAAGCCGTGATCCGATCGTCGTCCTCGACGATCTCCACCTCTCCCTCCAGATCAAGCTCGTCGAGAACCTCCTCCACAAGCTCCCGAACCCGCTCAGCAGGCTCCTGCGGCCAGTCGTCAGCTCCGGTCACGGCCCGCAGTCTATGCAGCTCAGCCGTAAAGCGGGAGCCGGGCAGGGCTCCCGCTTCCTAGCGCCGCTTCTTCTTCTTTTTGGGCGGAGGTGGCGGTGGCTTTGCCGCGGCCACCATCTCCGGCGTGGCCGTGACGGGCGCCGGGATCACGCGCTGGATCACGTATTGCTGGCCGATCGTCCAGAAGTTGGTCGTGATCCAGTAGAGGACGAGGCCGGCGGGGAAATTGATCACGAAGGGGACGAAGATGAAAGGCAGGACCATCATCATCGTGCGCTGGCTTTTGTCAGCAGTGGTCGCCATCACCATGCCCGAGAACAGCTGGGTGCCGACGTAGAGGACGAGGAGCACGATCAGTTCGGCTCCCTGCGCCTTCTCGGTCAAGTTGTTGATGAAGAGAAACGACGCTTCCGAGCCGCAGTGGCCCAGCTTTTCGCAAGCCGGGCCTATGTCGCCTGGCAGCTCGTGGCGAAGCACGTAGAAGAGGGTGATGAAGACCGGCAGCTGCGCTATCAGCGGGATACAGGAGGCAAAGGGGTTGACTTTGTTCTCCTGATAGAAGCGCATCATTTCCTGCTGCATGCGCTGGCGATCGTTTTTGTATTTCGCCTGGATCTCTTTGATCTGAGGCTGCAGGGCCTGCAGGGCACGCATGCCCTTCAACTGCCTGTAGGTGAGCGGGATCAGCAGCGCCCTGGTACAGACGGTGAGGGCGATGATCGACATCCCCCAGCTGAGCCCAACGTTGTCGTGGAAGAACTTGAGGACCGCGTTGGCGACGTCGACGAGCGGCTGGAGGATGGTTGCGTCGGGGATCACGCCTGGACCTCACCGTGATGGACAGCCGGATCCACCGGCCCTACCTTGAGCGTGAAGCGCTTTGGAACGGGGTCAAAGCCGCCGTGGCTGAAGGGATTGCAGCGCAGCACACGCCAGATCGCCAGCAGGGTGCCGCGGGCGGCGCCGAAGCGGGCGATGGACTGGGCGGCGTAAGACGAACAGGACGGCTCGTAGCGGCAGCGGCGAGGGAAGGCAGGTGAGATGCGGCGCCGATAAACACCGATCATGGCCAGCAAGGCCCGTTTCACGTGGAACGCTTCTTCCCTGAGGAGCCCGCGAGCGCCTCCTCGATGCTGGCGCGCACGCCTGAAGAACCTTCCCGCTCGATCAGATCGCCGATCTCGGGACGAGCGACCAGGACGAAGTCGTGACGATCGGGGAGGCGGTCCGACAATCCCCAGAAAGTCTCGCGCATCACCCGCTTTACCCGGTTGCGATCAACCGCGCCGCCGACCTTGCGGCTGACCGAAACCCCGAGCCTCACTTCATCCTCCTCTTCCTCGCCCTTACGGGGAAAGCTGTAGAGAACGAGGTAGCGGGTTGCATGTGAGGATCCGTCGCGGTAGACGCGGTCGAACTCGCCGCTGCGTGAAAGCCGACGACGTCTTGGCGCCGCCATCTAGGGAGTGAGGCGCTTCCGGCCTTTGCGGCGGCGGCGCTTGAGAATCGCCCGCCCCCCGCGCGTGCTCATACGCGCCCGGAACCCGTGCGTCTTCGCCCGCTTACGCTTCTTCGGCTGATAAGTCCGCTTCATCGGGCGTCGCAGTATACGGACGCGGCGTCGTGCAAGGGAACCTCGCCGCCGAAATGATTTCGGCGGCATTTGCGGGTGCACCGATTTCAGCCCATCCAGGCGTCGCTATGGTCGGCCGCCGGTGCAAGATGACGCTGCTCAACAAGATCTCGACGCCCTTTGGAAAGACGTGCAAGCCCGCTTGCGGGCGTCCGTCCCGGCGTCAACTTTCCAGCTCTGGCTGGCGCCGCTAACGGCTGTCGGCAGCCAAGCCGAGACGCTCTTTCTTTCCGCCCCAGAGGGCATTCGAGCCTGGACGGAGCGGCGTTACGCCGGACTGATCCGCGAGGCACTTGCCGGTGTCGGCTCGCCGATAACCGAGATCAACCTGATCGCAGAGGGAGAGAGCGGACCGGGATCCGAAACCGAGCCTGGCCTCGATCTCAACGTCAACTACACCTTCGACCGCTTCGTCATCGGCGCGGGCAATCGGGCTGCTCACGCCGCGGCGCTGGCCGTTGCCGAGGCGCCGTCAGAGGCCTACAACCCGCTCTTCCTGCACGGACCTCCAGGCCTCGGCAAGACCCACCTCCTGGTTGCGATCGCCAACTACCTGGCCGCTTCGGCGCCATCCCTCAACGTGCGCTACACGACTGCAGAGCGCTTCACCAACGAGTTCGTCACGGCGCTGCGCAGCGCCGGTGCCGAGGAGTTCAAGCGCCGCTTTCGCGACCTCGACGTATTGCTCGTCGACGATGTCCAGTTCCTCGAGGGCAAGCGCCACACCGAGGATGAGTTCTTCCACACCTTCAACGCCCTCTATGAAGGCGGCAGCCAGCTTGTGCTCTCAGCCGATCGCATTCCCAGCGAGCTCTCCAGCCTCGAGTCAAGGCTGCGCGACCGCTTCGAGTGGGGATTGACCGTCGCGGTCGAGGCGCCCAATCTGGCCACCCGCTTGACCGTGCTGCGCCGCCTCGTGGGCGAGGCCGGCGTCGATACCGAGGGTGACGTCCTCTCCGAGCTCGCCCGTCGCATTGACCTCAACGTTCGCCAGCTGCACGGAGCTCTAACCCGCTTGATCGCGCACGCCTCGCTCACCTCGAAGCCGCTCAGCCCGGAGCTGGTCGACGCCGTGATCCCGAAATCCCGCAGCGCCGAGCAAACTCCGGTCGAAGAGATTCAGCAGCGGGTCTCCGTCGCTTTCGGCATCTCCCGGGCAGAGCTGGTTGGCTCCACCCGGGCTGCCACCCCGCTCAACGCTCGCCAGGTAGCGATCTACCTCACGCGCGAGCTGACCGATCTCTCGCTGCCCCAGATCGGTCGTCTCTACGGCGGCCGCGATCACTCGACCGTGCTCAACTCGATCCGACGGGCCGAGGCGCGCTGTAACGAGGACGCTGAGCTCGCCGCGAGGGTCGATGAGCTGCGTCGCGCAATCCACAACAGCTCCACAGGCCGCTCCTGACGGCCGACGGCACTGTAAGAATCAATGCTTTCCCACAGCACCATCCACACCCCGCAAAGCGTTGTTCAATGCGACGTAGGGGTTCATTCCGCGCTTTTCCACAGGCACTAACTCAACTTAAGAAGGCATCAATCACTTGAAGCTGACCACCAAACGAGACGAGCTCGTCGCAAAGCTCTCGGTTGTCTCCCGAGCTGTTTCAACCCGCGCCGCCACCCAGTCGCTGTCGGGGATTCTGCTCAACGCAGATGGCGACGGGGTCACCCTCAGCGCCACTGATCTGGAGATGGGCCTGAAGACGAAGTTGGAGGCAGAGGCCGACGGCGATGGCTCAGTCCTCCTACCCGGCCGCCTGCTCGCCGAGGTCTCCCGCTCGCTGGGTGACCCGACCGTGGAGATCGAGCTGCGCGAGTCGGAGCGCGACGTCGAGATCCGCAGCGGCGGCTCGAGCTTTCACCTCCGCGTCCTGCCCAGCGAGGACTTCCCCGCCTTCCCCGAGGAAGAGGGCGAGCCCTTGTCGATCCCGGCCGCGGCGCTCGCCGCGACGGTTGACCTGGTCGCGCGGGCGGCCTCGCGTGACGATATGCGACCGGTCCTGACCGGCGTCCTCGTCAGCGCCAGCGGCTCGGAGATGACGATGGTCGCCACCGACTCCTACCGCCTCGCCGTCAAGCGCACCGAGCTGGACAGCGCGATTGGCGGTGAGCTCGAGGCCAATATCCCGGCCAAGGCGCTGCGCGAGCTCGGCCGGATCGTCTCCGCCGACGGCGTCGAGACCGTTTCCGTTGCACTGCAGCGCAACCAGGCCATATTTAAGGCAGGGGCGATCGTCCTCAACACGAGGCTGATCGAGGGGCAATTCCCCAACTTTCGACAGCTCCTGCCGGAGTCCTACGAGCATGATGTGCGCCTGCCGCGTCCCGAGCTGCTCGACGTCACCCGCCGGATCAGCCAGCTGGCGCAGCGCAACGCGCCGCTGCGACTCTCCTTCTCTCCTGGCGAGCTCAAGATCGCCGCTTCGACCCCTGACGTCGGTGATGCCGAAGAGACGATGCCGGCCGCTTTCGAGGGCGAGCCGCTGGAGATCGGCTTCAACCCGGAGTTCCTGCGCGAGGGGATCGAAAGCGTCGAGGGTGACGAGATCGTCCTGCGGCTGATCTCACCGCTGCGCCCCGGCCTCCTGCAGCCAGTCGACAACGAAGACTTCCGCTACCTGGTGATGCCGATCCGCCTCAACGTGTGAGCGCCGGCCGCTGCTTGTCACCGCCGTCGAAGCGAGTCCTCTGCGGAGTTTGTCGCGGGCGCGAATCGAGCTCGGGCCCGGCATCCTCAGTCTCGTTGGTCCCAACGGAGTCGGCAAGACAAATCTGCTCGAGGCGCTCTACTTTGCCCTGACCGGGCGCTCATTTCGGACCTCCGATCGCCGTGACCTGATCCCCTTCGGCGGTTCCTTCGCCCGCGCCGAAGCGACGATTCGCGATGACGACGGGATCGAGCGCCATCTGCTCGCTTCGGTCAGCCGCGCCGAGGGCCGCCGCCATTTGCTCGATGGCAGCCCTGCCGACCCGGCGACCCTGACCCGCAACCGTCCGCCCGTGGCGGTCTTTTCACCGGACCGTCTCTCGCTGATCAAGGGCCCACCGGCGGAGCGCCGCGCTCACCTCGATGGCTTCATCGCCGCCCGCTGGCCGAGCCGGACGGAGTTGCGGCAGCGCTTCGGGCAGGCTTTGGCCCAGCGCAACGCGCTGATCGCCCGCCTCGCCGCTGGCCACGGCGCACCTGGTCAGCTAGATACCTGGGATGCGAGCGTGGCCGAGGCCGCCGCCGCCCTAGTTGCCGCCCGCACTGAGGCGCTCGCCGAGCTCAGCGCGCCTTTTGCCGCCGCCGCCGCGGAGCTCGGGCTGGAGGGCGGGGGGGAAGTCGTCTACGCACCGCGCGCGGCGGGATCAGCGGAAGAGATTCGGCTTGGCCTCGCTGAGCGCCGTGAGGCCGACCTGCGGCTGGGGCGGACGTCTTGGGGCCCCCACCTCGACGAGCTCAAGTTCAACGCCGCCTCGCGCTCGCTGCGTCGCTACGGCTCACAGGGGCAGCAGCGCGCCGCCCTGCTCGCCCTCCTCTTCGCCGAGCGGGACGTCCTGCTTGGGGCCCGCCGGGTTGTTCCGCTGCTGCTGCTGGACGACGTGATGAGCGAGCTCGACCCCGATCGCCGCGAGCGCCTGGTCGAACGCCTCGGCAACGGCGGCCAAGCGATCATCAGCGCCGCCGATGAGGACTCGCTGCCGCTGCGGGCCCGCGAGGGCATGGTGCGGATGCCGACGCTCGTCGACGAGGCCGCCGCGTGAGTCGGCGCCGTTCGCCACGACCGGCCGGCGCAGCACTGCGCGCTGCCCTTGGCCAAGCGGCACCGAAGACCCCGCTTGCTGCCCTGCAGTCGGTATGGGACGAGGCGGTCGGCGAGCGCATCGCCGCGGTCGCCCGGCCAGTTTTCGAGCGCGGGGGAGAGGTGACGATCGATTGCTCAGATTCCGTCTGGGCGCAGGAGTTGGATCTGATGCAAGAACAACTTTTGGAGCGGCTGCGGGAGAGACTCGGAGAGCGTGCGCCGCGGAGTTTGCGCTTTCGTGTGAGTGATGAGCAAAAGTAATTTGAAATACCTTGATTTGCAGGACTTTTATTTCTTCCGGAGGGTTAATCGGAGGGTCCGAACTGGTATCCTTATGTCAACTTGTGTTTCTGCCCCGACCTTGGGCGGCAAGTGCCCAGACGGTCGGGGTTTTCTATGAGAGCGGGAAGGGATTAATTGCCTGAGAAGACGAATACGGCCGCGCAGAAAAAAGGCGGCTCAGAGTCCTATGGCGCCAAGGACATCACCGTCCTCGAAGGCCTGGAAGCGGTTCGCAAGCGACCGGGCATGTACATCGGCTCGACCGGGCCGCGCGGCCTTCACCACCTGGTCTACGAGGTGCTCGACAACTCGGTCGATGAGGCGATCGCCGGCTTCTGCGACGACGTCCGGGTGGTCCTGCACCCCGACAACAGCTGCACCGTCGCCGACAACGGCCGCGGCATCCCGGTCGGCGAAATGGAGAAAGAGAAGCGCCCCGCCGCTGAGGTGGTGCTGACGACACTCCACGCCGGCGGCAAGTTCGGGGGCGAGGGATACAAGGTCTCTGGCGGCCTGCACGGCGTCGGCATCTCGGTCGTCAACGCGCTCTCCGAGAAGCTCCATCTCGAAATCAGCACCGATGGAGCAATCTGGACCCAGGACTACGAGCGGGGCAAGCCGCAGGCGGACCTTCACCGCGGCGAGAGCACCGATTCGCACGGCACGACGATTACCTTCCAGCCTGACGACGAGATCTTCGACGAGCTCGAGTTCGACTACGCGACCCTGGCCGAGCGCCTGCGCGAGACCGCCTTCCTCACCCGCGGCCTCAAGATCGAGCTGGTCGACGAGCGCGCGGCGGGACAGAAGGACACCTTCCACTACGAGGGCGGCATCGTCGACTTCGTCGCCCACCTCAACGAGAACAAGGATCCCCTGCACCGCAAGACGGTCTTCTTCGAGAATGAGACCGAGGACGGCCAGGTCGAGGTGGCGATGCAGTGGAACTCCTCCTACCAGGAATCGATCTTCAGCTTCGCCAACAACATCAACACCCACGAGGGCGGTTCCCACCTCTCCGGTTTCCGCTCGGCACTGACTCGCACGCTGAACGCTTACGCGCGCAGCAAAGGCCTGCTCAAAGAGAAAGACGAGAACCTCACCGGCGACGACGTGCGCGAGGGGCTGACCGCGGTGATCTCGGTCAAGCTCGCCGACCCGCAGTTCGAGGGCCAGACCAAGACCAAGCTCGGCAACCCGCCGATCGAGGGCCTGGTCAAGGAGTCGGTCAACCGCAAGCTCGGCGAGTTCTTCGAGGAGAACCCGGGCGAGGCGAAACGGATCGTCGGCAAGGCGGTCGACGCTGCCCGCGCCCGCCAGGCCGCCCGCAAGGCGCGCGACCTGACCCGCCGCAAGTCGGCGCTGGAGAACTCGACCCTGCCCGGCAAGCTCGCCGATTGCACGGTGCGCGACCCGGCCCTCGCCGAGCTGTTCATAGTCGAGGGTGATTCCGCCGGCGGTTCCGCGAAGCAAGGTCGCGATCGCAACACGCAGGCGGTGTTGCCGCTGCGCGGCAAGATCATCAACGTCGAGAAGGCGCGGATCGACAAGGTCCTCTCCAACAACGAGATCCAGGCGCTGATCACCGCTGTCGGCACCGGCATCGGTGAGGAGTTCGACGTTAAAGAGGCGCGCTACCACAAGGTCGTGCTGATGACCGACGCCGACGTCGACGGTGCCCACATCCGCACCCTCGTGCTCACCTTCCTCTACCGCGAGATGCCGGAGCTGATCGAGGCCGGCTACGTCTACATCGCCAAGCCACCTCTTTACAAGCTGAAAAACGGCAAACAGGAAACCTACGTCGAGAAGGAGTCCGAGCTCGAGGAGCTGCTGCTCCGCGACAAGCTCGAGCAGATGGAGGTGATCGACGCAGGCGCCGAGACGCACAAGCTGACCGCCGCTCGCTGGCAGCGCTTCAACCGGCGGCTTAAGGAGCACGAGGGCTGGGCCGACTCACTGCAGGCAGACTTCGGCCACGAGCTGATCCGCTTTCTCGGCGAGTCTGAAATCCTCGACCGTGGCGTCACCTCGCTGGCCGAGGTCAAGGACGTGCTGAACGGCGATGCCGGCGATGTCGAGCCGTTCGATACGGAGATCGTCTCCGAATCCGGTGACGAAATCCTCGTTCGCGCGGTCCACCGCCGCGACGGGTTGGCCAAGGCCTTCGAGCTCTCGGCCGGCCTGTTCGAATCGCACGACTACCGCCGCCTGGTCGAGTCTCACCGCGAGCTGCTGAGCCAGGTCGGCCGTCCGCCGTTCAAGGTCTCGCTCGAGCAGAAAGAGAAAACGGCGGAGTCGTTCGCCGAGCTGCGGCGGATGGTGATGGACCTGGCTCGCCAGGACGTCAAGATGCAGCGCTTCAAGGGTCTGGGGGAGATGAACCCCGAGCAGCTGCGCGAAACGACGATGGACCCGGGGAGCCGCACCCTGGAGCGGGTCCAGATTGACGATGCCGCGATGGCGGACAAGATCTTCACCGATCTGATGGGCGACAAGGTGGAGCCGCGCAAGGCCTTCATCGAACGCCACGCCAAGGAGGTCCGGTTCCTCGATGTCTAATCAGGATGGGGTGATCTGATGGAGGCGGGAGACATCCTCGGCGGAGGGCGCATAGAGGAGCGCGAGCTAACGACCGAGATGCGCTCGTCGTATCTCGACTACGCGATGAGCGTGATCGTCGGCCGGGCGCTGCCCGACGTGCGCGACGGGCTGAAGCCGGTACACCGCCGTGTGCTCTACGCGATGCACGACCTTGCCCTGCAGCCGAACCGGCCCTACCGAAAGTCCGCCTTCATCGTCGGCGAGGTGATGGGCAAGTACCACCCGCATGGCGACTCGGCGATCTACGACACCCTCGCCCGCATGGCGCAGCCCTTCTCGCTGCGCTACATGCTCGTCGACGGCCAGGGCAACTTCGGCTCGATCGACGACGACCCGCCGGCCGCGATGCGGTACACCGAGGCTCGTCTCGCCCGCCTCTCGACCGAGCTGCTGCGCGATATCGACGCCGACACGGTCGAGTGGGGGCCGAACTACGACGAGTCCCAGCAGGAGCCGCTCGTCCTGCCCGCGCGTTTTCCCAACCTGTTGGTCAACGGCTCGTCCGGGATCGCGGTCGGAATGGCGACCAACATCCCGCCGCACAACCTGAGCGAGTCGATCGGCGCGGTCAAGGCCTACATCGCCAATCCCGGGATTGATCTGGCTGGCCTGATGGAGCACGTCAAAGGCCCGGACTTCCCTGGCGGCGGCATCATGAGCGCCGAAGGAGTCGCGGACGCCTATGCCTCCGGCCGCGCCTCGGTGCGGATCCGCGCCCGCGCCCACGTCGAGCCGCTCAAGGGCGGTCGCGACGCGATCATCGTCACCGAGCTGCCGTTCATGGTCAAGAAGGGCGGCGAAGGCGGCCTGATCACCAAGATCGCCGACCTCGTCCGCGACAAAAAGATCACCGGCATCTCCGACCTACGCGACGAGTCCGATCGCAACGGCATGCGCCTGGTAATCGAGACCAAGCGCGGTGGTGACCCGCCCGAGGTAGTGCTCAACCAGCTCTACAAGCGGACCGCGATGCAGAGCACCTTCGGCATCAACATGGTCGCCCTGGTCGACGGAGTGCCGAAGACGCTCGGGCTCAAGGAGCTGATCGAGCACTACGTCAATCACCAGCGCGAGGTGGTGATCCGCCGCACCCAGTACGAGCTGCGCCGCGCCGAGGCCCGCGCCCACATCCTCGAGGGGCTGCTGATCGCGCTCGAGAACCTCGATGCCGTGATCGCGCTGATCCGCGGCTCCGCCGACACCGACGCGGCCAAGGCGGGGCTGATCGAGCGCTTCGAGCTCTCCGCAGAGCAGGCGCAGGCGATCCTCGACATGCGCCTCGCCCGGCTCACCGCGCTGGAGTCCGACAAGCTGCGCGAGGAGCATGAGGAACTGGCGAAGCGGATCGCCGAGCTGCGCGCGATCCTCGGCGATCCGGCCCGGATCGACGCCGTCATCGTCGAGGAGCTCGACGAGGTCGATCAGCGCTATGGCGACGAGCGGCGCACCGAGGTCACCCACTTCGAGGGCGACATGAACATCGAGGACATGATCGCCGACCAGCAGATGGTGATCTCGATCACCCACTCCGGCTACGCCAAGCGGCTGCCGCTCGCGACATACCGCCAGCAGCACCGCGGCGGTCGCGGCGTGATGGGGATGGATATGAAGGAGGACGATTACATCGAGCACCTGCACATCTGCTCGACCCACGACTTCCTGCTCTTCTTCACCAACCGCGGCAAGGTCTACCGGCTCAAGGTCTACGAGCTGCCCGAGGGCTCGCGCACCTCGAAAGGCCGTGCCCTGGTCAACGTGCTGCCCCTGCGCGACGGCGAGAAGGTCACCGCGGTGATCCCGACCCGCGACTTCAGCGAGAACAAGTACCTTGTCTTCGCCACCGCCCAAGGCTTGGTCAAGAAGACCGAGTTCAAGGCCTACAACACGCCGATCCGGGCCGACGGGATCATCGCGATCAAGATCCGCGATTCCGACGAGCTGGTCCAGGTCCGCCTCACCTCGGGCGACGACGACATCCTGCTGGTCTCGAAGTCCGGCAACGCCTCGCGCTTCTCCGAGCAGGCGGTGCGGCCGATGGGTCGCGACACCAGCGGCGTCAAAGGCATGAACGTCTCGGCCAAGGTCAACGGCGAGCCCAACCGGGTGCTGGCAATGGACATTGCCCGCGACGACTCCGAGCTCTTTGTCGTCACCGAGAATGGCTACGGCAAGCGCACTTCGGTCTCCGAGTACCCGATCAAGGGCCGCGGGACCAAGGGCGTCCTGACCGCCAAGCTGACCGCGAAAAAGGGCGGCCTCGCCGGCGCCCTGATCGTTCGCGAGCACCAGGACCTGCTCTTCATCTCCCAGAACGGCATGGTCCAGCGCACCCGCGCCGGCGGCATCTCTCAGATGGGCCGCCCGACCCAGGGGGTGCGGGTGATGAACATGAAGGACGACGACTGCGTCAGTGCTGTGGCGCTGGTGGTCGATGATGACTCGCCTGAAGCGGATGAGGTCGACGGGCAAGAGGAGTTGGCTGAGTAGAGGAGTGGT
This sequence comes from uncultured Solirubrobacterales bacterium, assembly GCA_963795765.1. Taxonomy (GTDB): domain Bacteria; phylum Actinomycetota; class Thermoleophilia; order Solirubrobacterales; family 70-9; genus VRUE01. Next base: position 18,444 of record CAWCJW010000025.1, on the reverse strand, counting down.
GGGGTGGGCTCGGGGGAACCCGGGCACCACCCTTCGGGAGGTGCCAATGAAGTGCCGCTGACGCGGCACAAACACCACTCTGCGGAGCCGCTTCGCGAAGGTTCCCCCTAGCCCACCCCACCACTCCTGAGCTCACGAGCCTCTCTGCCCGCCGAAGCGATTCGGGACAGACGTGGCTTTCGCGATCTGGCGCCCGGCTCTGACTGGGCTTACGAGCTGGGCCATACCTCAGCGCTCTCGACACTCGGCGGTTGTACTTCGCCGCCGGCGGGTTGGCTTCGCAGGATGGGCACCCTCCCCTGCTGCCCTACGCCGCGGCCGGCAATCAGCAGTAGGCAGGTACCCCCGGCGCTTTCGGGGGGAGAAGTTAAAGGCGGCTGGCCTTATGGGCAGGTGACTCGGGTGGATTCCGGTGCGGGCGATGTGGGGCGGTCCCTGATCGAAGAGACGCTGCGGACGGCGCTTTGGCTTTTGGATACCTCCGCATCGCTGCTCGACGACTTGCCTGACGATGCGTTTCCGGGGGAGGACGCCGGCGAGGTGATGGTCGAGATGCTCACGGGCAGTTGTCGCTCGGCGATCGATGCAGCCGGCGGGGACGGCTGCCGTGTCGCGATTGAGCTCATGGTCTCAATAAGAGAGAACGTCCTGAATGACATGCGTGCGGCGGTTGAGCTGGCCGGCAAAGGCGAGATGCTACATTGATGTACATGAGTAGAACGGTGGGGGTAGCTGAGTTGCGGCAGAACTTGAGCCTCTATCTGCGGCGTGTGGAAAAGGGGGAGCGGCTGGTGGTCACGGACCGCAATCGGCCGGTGGCCGAGCTCGGTCCGGCGCCTAGTACCGAATCTGGCCTGGATCGGCTGATCGCCGAAGGCAAGGTGTCCCGCCCCCGTCGTTCCTCACTCCCCGAGCCGTTGGCGATGGATGGCGATCCGCATGCTCTGAGCCAAGCGCTTGAAGAAGTCCGCGGCACCAGCTGACGATGCCGATCTACTACGCGGATGCCTCGGCTTTGGTGAAGCTCGTCCGCGAAGAGGCCGAGTCGGATGCACTGCACGCCTATATCGAGGGGGCCGACTTGGTCAGCTCCGAGCTGGTGCTTGCCGAGATCCCTCGCGCCGCTCAGCGGACCGCGGCGCGAGACCGTCACCCGGCCGGCCGCCTGCTGAAGCGCGCGGGGGAAGTGATCGACATGCTCGGGCTTCGCGCATTGGACCAGCACCTCCTCGCCACCGCTGGCGCCTTGGCTGAGCCGGCGCTCCGCACGCTTGACGCAATACACGTCGCCACGGCGGTCGACCTCCACCCAATCGATTCGTTCGTCACCTACGACGTGCGCCAGGCGGCCGCGGCTCGTCTCGCCGGCCTCCGCACGGTTGCCCCTGGCGCCTGAGGAGAATTACGCCGCGGCTGGCAAATCAGCCGTCGGCAAATACTGCTGCCACGCAGGTGGGATCGAGGGACTCGCCACCTGGATGAAAACGTTCGGCCCCGGCGCCTTCGGCGTGTTCTTGGGGTGCATATGGATCTCCCGCGGCAGCCGGTTGCCCTTGCGGCGGTTGCAGCTGGCGCAGGCGGCGACGATGTTCTCCCAGACGGACTTGCCGCCGCGGCTGCGGGGGATCACGTGGTCGACGGTGAGGCCTGATTTGCGGGAGCCGCAGTATTGGCAGGTCCAGGAGTCGCGGGCGAGCACGGCGCGGCGGGTGATCTTGCGGCGGTGGGCTTCGCGGGGGATCCGCACGTAGTTGACGAGGCGGATCACGTCGGGGCGCTCCATCGTCATGTGCTCGGAGTGGATTGCCCCTTCACGGCGCTCCAGTAGCTCCGCCTTCTCCTTGAGCAGCAGCACTGCAGCCCTTCTCAACGTGCACACGTTGATCGGCTCATACGTCGCATTGAGAACAAGGACGCGTGCCATATTGCTCGGGAATTCTACGCAGTCGGGTACGAGCCCAAGATTCGGACCGATTCGGCCTTGCCTCGCAGGGCCTCGACGGCCTCTTCGACGGGGGCCTCGGAGAGCGCCCCCTCGAGGTCGCAGAAGAACATGTAGCGCCCCAATCCGAGCCGCAGCGGGCGCGACTCGATCCGGGTCAGGTTGACCTCGCGGCTGGAGAACTCGCGCAGGGCGTTGACCAGGGCGCCGGGGTGGTCTTCGCCCAGCTCGGAGAAGACCAGTGACGTCTTCCAGGCCTCGCCCGCCCCCGGCTCGGTCCCTGCCGGCGCGATCCAGACGAAGCGAGTGACGTTGTTGGCCTCGTCCTCGATCCCCTCGCGCAGGATCGCGCAGCCGTAGAGCTCAGCGGCGGCTCGGGCGCCGATCGCGGCCCACGGTTGCGCTGACTCGCTGACCAGCTGCACCGCCGCCGCGGTGCTCTCGACGCTCCGCTGGGTGGCGCCCGGCAGCTCGGCGCGCAGGAAGCGAGCGCATTGAGCGAGCGGCTGTGGATGGGAGATCACGGTCTCGATTGACTCCAGCTCGACGCTCTCGCGGGCGATCAGCATCGCCCGCACGGCGAAGTCGTGCTCGCCGACGATCGTCACTCCCTGGGCCTCGAAGGCGAGGGTGTCGAGGCTGCTGCGAACCGAACCCTCGATCGAGTTCTCGAAGGGAACCAGGGCGCGATCGGCATCGCCCCGCTCGACCGCGAGGATCGCCTCGGGGATTGTCGCGGTGCGCAGCGGCTCGAACTCGCTGCGGTCAGCCAGCGCCCCGCGCAGAGCGTCCTCGGTGAAAGTCCCCGCCGGTCCCAGATAGGCGATCCGCACGCCGGGACCCCTTATTCGAAGAGGACGTTGTAGCTGGCTTCGTTGTTGTCGGGGACCTTCTCGCCGGGCACGGTGTCGACTTTCACTTCCAGCGTCACTTCACCACTCGGCGCTGGCGTCAGCGGGATCGCGACGGTTCCGGATTCGCCGACGCCGATGCTGTCGATCGTGCCGGAGAGGGTCGTGCCACCGCTGACACTGACCGAGACGTCGATCCCGTTCTCGGTCGATTCGCCCTGGTTGGCGACTTCGACTTCGACTTCGGGGGTGCCTTCGCTGGCGACCGAGGTGGTCGATTCGGCGGTCAGTTCACTGCCGTTGATGTTGGTGCTGATCAGGCCGAGGCCGTGGATGCCGCCACTCACCGAGCCGCCGCTCGAGCCACTCACCGAGCCCAGCGCCGCGCTCACTTCGCTTTCGTCGAGCCAGCGGTTTTCGTCGGGAAGGAAGATGCTTTTCGGCACGTCTGAGCCAGTGATCCCATTGGCGGCGAGGACGCCGTTGATCTCCGGCCGCACCACCGCCGCATAAAGGGCGTCGCTGCCGAGCAACTTGCGCATTTGCGCGGCGATGTTCCGGGTTGCCTGCTGGGAGCCAACGTCGCCGAGGGCGGTGCTCATCTTTTCGGCGATTTCGTTCATCGCGCTGGCCCGCAGCTCGTAGGTCAGCTCGAGCGCGTTCTGGGCGTGGCTCATGTCGCCGGGAGCATCGAGGCCGTCGACGCGGCTGGCGTAGTTGTCCATCGCGCTGCGGTCGGCGCTGACCTGGTTGATGAATTCGGTCACCGAGAGGCCACCGGGTTCTTCGAGCTTGGCGAAGAACGACTTGCTCGTCGTCTTCGTCTCTTCGACGATCTGGGTGACGTTGCGGGAGTAGTCGCTGAGCGCCCGGTTCTTGCGCGCGTCGAGGCAGCCCTTCACCCCAAGCACGATCAGGATCAGCAGCAGCAGACCGCCGCCGAGGGCGAGCCCGCGGCGCAGCAGGATCTGTTGTCGCTCAGGGCGACGGCGAGGCCGTGGCCGTCGACCCGGCCGGGATGAGGCGGAATCCTCCAAGAAGCAGGGAGTATGTCGCAGGAGGAAGCGGATTCGCGGCGAAGCCGCAGAGTGCATTGGTCGGTTCGCTGGTACTCAACCGCTTCTTGATCGAGCGTCGCATCGGCAGCGGCGGCTTTGGCACGGTCTACGAGGCATGGGATGGGCGCCTGGAGCGGCCGGTTGCGGTCAAGGCGATCGAATCGGTTGGCTCGCCGAGTTCCGACCGCGTCCTGCGCGAGGCCCAGGCCGCGGCGCGTCTGAACCACCCGGGGATCGTGACCCTCTACGAGATGGGCGAGGAGGACGGCAACGCGCTGCTGGTCACCGAGCTTGTCGACGGCTCGACCCTGGCCCAGCTCAATAGCGACGGCACCCTCAGCGACCGCGAGATCGGCGAGATCGGCGCCGACCTCTGCGAGGCGCTCGACCACGCCCATGAGCGCGCCGTCGTGCATCGCGACATCAAGCCGCAGAACGTGCTCGTCCCCGAGGACGGCGAGACGCACGCCAAGCTGATGGATTTCGGCGTCGCCCGCCTCACCGATGCCGCCGCCCTGACCGCCCCCGGCGACGTCGTCGGCACCCTCGCCTACATGGCCCCCGAGCAAGCCGAGGGCCGCACCGCCGGGCCCGAGGTCGATGTCTACGCGCTGGGCCTGATGCTCTACGAGAGCTGGAGCGGCGACCACCCGACCCGCCGCGCTACCCCGGCGGCGACGGCGCGGGCGATCGGCGCCCGCCTGAGGCCGCTGCGCAGGCTGCGCCCCGACCTACCGCGCGAGCTCTGCGAGACAGTGGATGCCTGCCTGCAGAACCGTCCGGATCGCCGGCCGTCCCTGGAGGAGCTGGGCGGCGCGATCGAAAGCTCACTCGACCACCTTGCAGACCAGGCCCCGCGCAGCGAGCGAGCCCTGTCCCTGCGGCTCGGCGCGATTGGCCTGGCCGCGGCCTTGGGGGCCTGGCTCGCCCTCGGTCACGGCGTCCTGCTCCCGTAGGATTCGAGCCGGTTTCGTCGACCGCCGAGCCCGGCGCGTCCGCGAAAAGGAGCCCACTGATTAGCGTTCTACGCAACCTCGAGAGTCGGATCGAAGGCCTCGTCGAGGGGGTCTTCAGCCGCGCCTTCAGCTCCGAGGTGCAGCCGGTCGAGCTCGCCCGCAAGCTGGCCAAGGAGATGGACGCCCACAAGACCGCCGGGGTCGCCCGCGTCTACGTCCCCAACGAGTACACGGTTTACCTCTCGACCAAGGACCGGGTCAAGCTCGAAGGCTACGAGCGCTCGCTTGAGCAGGAGCTCTCCGGCTACCTGCTCGAGCACGCGAGGCGCCGCAACTACGACCTGCTCACCCGTCCCGCGGTCGAGTTCAAGACCGACGAGCGGCTGCGCCTCGGCGAGTTCGGCATCCAGACCAGGCTGGTCAAGCCGCCGGCGCACGAGGGCGAGGCACCACGGCAGGGCGAGGAGGGTCACACGATGGTCTACTCGGCGGTCAAAGAGCGACCGGCCGCACCGGCAACCCCGGAGCAGCGGGCGGAAGCGATGGTCAGCACCCGCGCCGTCGTCTCGCTTGACGATCGGCGCTATGTGCTCGAGGGGCCGCGGGCGACGATCGGCCGCTCCAAGGGCGCCGAGTGCGTGCTTGCCGATCCCAACGTCTCCCGCCGCCACGCCGAGCTGCGCCGCTCGCCGACCGGCGACTGGACGATCGCCGACCTCGGCTCGACCAACGGCATCAAGGTGAACGGCCGGCGCGTCTCCTCCTCGCGGCTCAGCCCCGGGGACCAGGTGACGGTCGGCACCACGACCTTCCTGTTCGAGATCGAGCAGTGAGCGAACGAAACATTGACCTGAGCGCCGCGGCCTAGTGGACTACGCCCCGATCTCCGTCTTCCTCAAGTTCGGCTTCCTCGCCGTCCTCTACCTCTTCCTGCTCTGGATCGCCCGCAGCGCGCTCAAGGACCTGCGCCGCACCGCCTCACCCGCCCCCGACGCGACCGGCTTCCACCAGGTCCCCGGTCTTTCACCCCAGCCCGACGCCACCGACGCCTGGCTGATCGCCGAACGCGGCGGCGGCCTTCAGGCCGGCGAGCGCTTTGACCTGATTGGCGGACTCTCGATCGGCCGCTCGGCTGAAGCCGACGTGCGCATCGATGACCGCTACGCCTCCGGCGTGCACGCCAGGATCTTCACTCGCGACCGCCGCACCTTCGTGGAGGACATGAACTCGACCAACGGCACCCTGCTCAACGACGCAACCCTGAACGGGGAGGCGGAGCTGATCGACGGCGACGTCGTGCGGATCGGCGACACCGAGTTCAGGTACGAGGCCTCGGGATAGATGCTGCGGATCGACGACCAGGCCTTTCGCACCGACACCGGGCGACAGCGCAGCGCCAACGAGGATTCCTTCTTCGTCCGCGCGCCGATCTTCGTCGTCGCCGACGGCATGGGTGGGGCGCAGGCGGGCGAGGTCGCCTCGAAAGCCGCCGCCGACGCCTTCGACGTCGACCTGCCCGAAGGGCCGCCGGAGCAGGTCCTGCGCGAGACGATCCTTGCCGCCAACCGCACGATCCACGAGCTCGCCCGCGCCGATCCCTCGCGGGCCGGAATGGGCACCACTCTCACCGCCGCGATCGTCGACGCGGTTGGCGAAGAGGTGGCGATCGGCCACGTCGGCGACAGCCGCGCCTACCGGCTGCGGGCCGGCAAGCTCGAGCAGCTGACCCGCGACCACTCGCTGGTCGAGGAGATGCGGCGCAAGGGGCAGATCACCGATGCCCAGGCCGAGGACCACCCGCAGCGCTCGATCATTACCCGCGCCCTTGGTCCCGAGCCCGAGGTCGAACCGGACCTGCAGACCGTCTCGGCCGCGGCGGGCGACGTCTTCCTGATCTGTTCGGACGGCCTGACCACGATGCTCGGCGAGGAGCAGATCGCCAAGCTGCTTGCCGGCGCCACCTCGATGAGCGCCGCCGTGCGGGCCCTGGTCGACGAAGCCAACCGCGCCGGCGGCCGCGACAACATCACCGCCCTCGCCTTCCGGCTGGAAGACGCGGCGGCGCCGCAGCAGAGCCACGAGGACGCGACCCTGATCGGCAGCACCGCAGCCGAGGCGGGACTGACGACGACCGAGGTCCGTCGCCGCGCCGCGGCGGAGGCGGCGCGCGAGCGCCAACAGCAGCTCAGCGCCAAGAAGCCGCACCGCGGTCTGCGCCGCGCGCTCAAGGTGCTCGCGGTCCTGGCCGTGCTCGCCGCGATTGCCTTCGGCGCCTGGTACGGCAACCGCCAGGTCTGGTTCCTCGGCACCGACGACAGCGGCCGCACCGCCCTCTACCGCGGCCTGCCCTACGAACTTCCCTTCGGCATCGAGCTCTACGAAGAGCGCTACGCCAGCCCGATCCAGACCTCCTCGCTGCCTCCGCGCCGCCAGGACGCAGTAAGCGGCCACGACCTGCGCTCGCGGGGTGACGCGGTCTCCCTGATCGAAGACATCGAACAGTCGCAAGGAGTTCGATGAGCGCTCGCAACCGGGAGCTGATGGCTCTGGTCCCGGTGGCCCTCCTCCTCACCGCCGGCTTTGCCGCCGTCTTCGCCCAGGAGAACGCGCAGCTCGACAACCTCAGCCTCACCTACGGCGCCTACTTCTTCGCCGTCTGCCTCGCCACCCACTTCTACCTGCGCGTGCGGCTGCCCAACGCCGACCCCTACCTCTTCCCGCTGGCGGCGCTGCTGATGGCCTTCGGCCTGGTCATGGTCTACCGGATCGACGCCAGCCTGGCCCGCGACCAGGCCAACTGGTTCGTCCTCGGCCTCGTCCTCTTCGCGGCGACGATCCACTTCCTGCGCGATTACGACGTGCTCGAGCGCTACCGCTACACGATCGCCGCGATCGGGCTGCTGCTGCTGCTGGCGCCACGCCTGCCGGGAATCGGCCAGCAGGTCAACGGCGCCTACCTCGGGGTCAAGATCGGCCCGCTCGCCTTCCAACCGGCCGAGTTCTCGAAGATCTGCCTGGTCGTTTTCCTCGCCAGCTACCTGCGCGAGCACCGCGAGGTGCTGATTGTTGGTGCCCGCCGCGTGCTCGGCGTCACCCTGCCGCCGCTCAAGCATTTCGGCCCGATGCTGGTCGTCTGGGGCGCCTCGATGTTCATGCTCGTCTTCATCCGCGACCTCGGCAGCTCGCTGATGTTCTTCGCCGCCTTCCTCGCCCTGCTCTACGTCGCCACGGGCCGCTTCTCGTTTGTCGTCATCGGCATGGCGATGTTCCTCATCGGCGCCTGGTTCTTCGCCGCCACCGTGCCCCACGTGCACGACCGGGTCGAGGTCTGGCTCAACCCCTACCCGCACGCGCGCGGGAGCGGCTACCAGATCCTGCAATCGATCTTCGCCCAGGCCGACGGAGGACTTTTCGGCAAAGGCTTTGGGCAGTCGCTGATCACGATCCCCGGCACCGACAACGCGCTGTTGCCGGCGGCGCAGACCGACACGATCTACTCGCTGATCGTCAACGAGCTCGGCCTCTTCGGCGCCTGCGCGGTGCTCCTCACCTACCTGCTGATCTCGGCCCGCGGCTTCAAGATCGCCCTGCTCTCGGCCGACGGCTTCTCAAAGCTGCTCGCCACCGGCCTCACCGCCGTCTTCGCGATCCAGGCCTTCGTCATCGTCGGCGGCGTCACCCGGGTGATCCCGCTGACCGGCGTCACCCTGCCTTTCATCAGTTACGGCGGCAGCTCGATCGTCGCCAACTTCGTCCTCCTGGCGCTCTTGCTGCTGGTGTCTGATCGAGCTCGCCGCGAGGTGGGGGCGTGAACCGCCAGATCATCAAGCTCTTCGGCCTCATCGTCGTCCTTTTTGCCGTGCTGATCGGCTTCACTTCTTACTGGTCGGTTTTCGATGCCAAGGCGCTGCGCGAAAAGACCGCCAACAAGCGCCCCCTGCTCGAGCAGCAGCAGATCCAGCGCGGCCGCATCCTCGCCGCCGACGGCACCGTGATCGCCAAGTCAGTGGCAAAGGGCCACGGCTCCGGGAAGCGCTATGTGCGCCGTTACCCGGAAGGTCGCCTCTACGGTCACCCGATCGGCTACAGCTTCGTCCAGTACGGCGACAGCGAGTTCGAGCGCTTCCACAACGATGAACTGGTCGGCAACGAATCGGAATTTGGCTCGATCCTTGACCAGCTGCGCGGCCGCAAGCAGCAAGGCAACGACATCGTCACCAACCTCGACCCGGCGGCCCAGGCGACCGCGCTCGCCGACCTCGAAGAAGCGGGCTACGGCGCCGTCGTTGCGATCGAGCCGCAGAGCGGGCGAGTCAAGGTCATGGCCTCGAACCCACCCTTTGACCCCAACCGCGTGCCCTACGAATTCTCAAAGCTGAGCACGAACGAAGTCGAAAGGGCGCTTTTCGATCGCGCCACCCAAGGCCAGTACCCACCCGGCTCGACCTTCAAGGTGGTGACCGCCGCCGCCGGCCTGGAAAGCGGCACGATCACGCCGGAGACGCCGATCGACGCGCCCGGAAGCTTGGAAGTGGAAGGCACGCCGCTGGAAAACGACTTCGGCGAGAGCTTCCCGGGCGCAACGCTTGACACCGCCCTGACCAACTCGGTCAACACCTGGTTCGGCCAGCTCGGCCAGCGATTGGGTGAGGACACACTGTTCGAATACATGGAAAAGTTCGGCTTCAACTCGACGCCCGCGATCGACCTCCCCTCCAGCGAGGTCTACAAGAGCGGCGTCTTCGACTCGGAAACGAATGAATTCCTTGGTCCCAATGACCCGGTCGACCTCGCCCGAGTGGCAATCGGTCAGGAGCGGTTGGTGGCGACGCCGCTGCAGATGGCGCAGGTCGCGGCCGCCGTCGCCAACAAGGGCAAGGAGATGAAGCCGCAGATCTGGAGCCGGGTGGTTGATCCCGACGGTCGGGTGACGAAGAAGCTCGAGCCTTCGCAGTACAGCCAGCCGATCAGCGCCAAGACCGCCGAAGAGCTGACCACCGCGATGGAAGGCGTGGTCAGCGAAGGCACCGGCACCAACGCGGCGATCCCGGGCGTCGCGGTGGCGGGCAAGACCGGTACTGCGGAAACACCTGGCAACAAGGCTTGTGGCGGCGGCGAAGAAGAGAATCAGGCCTGGTTCATAGGCTTCGCCCCGGCCAACGACCCCAAGATCGCGATCGCGGCGACGGTGGAGTGCACGGAAGAATTCGGCAACGATGTCGCCGCGCCGATTTTCCGCGACGTTGCGGAAACGATCCTTAACGGTGAATGAGAATGAAGAAAGGTGTGAAGCGTGGCTGAGGTGACACAGGGGTCCGTCGTCGACGGCCGCTACACGGTTTTGCAGCGCATCGGCTCGGGCGGCATGGCCGACGTTTGGCTGGCCGAGGACAGTCACCTGCAGCGCCAGGTCGCGCTCAAGGTCCTGCACGCCCGCTTTGCCCAGGATCGCGAGTTCGTCGAGCGCTTCCGTCGTGAGGCCGAGGCGGCCGCCGGACTGCAGCACCCCAACGTGGTCGCGGTCTTCGATCGCGGCGAGGTCGACGGCACCTACTACATCGCCATGCAGTACCTGGAGGGACGCTCGCTGAAGCAGGTGATCGACGCCGGCCTCACTCCCGAGCAGGCCGCGGGGCTGATTCGCCAGGTGCTCGAGGGGGCACGCTTCGCCCATCGCCATGGGGTCGTTCACCGTGACCTGAAGCCGCAGAACGTAATCGTCGACGCCGAGGGCAAGGCGACGGTGACCGACTTCGGCATCGCCCGCGCCGGCGTCTCGGAGATCACCCAGGCGGGCTCGGTGATGGGCACACCGCATTACCTCTCGCCCGAGCAGGCGCAGGGCTTCGACGTGACCGCCGTCTCCGATCTCTACTCGATCGGGGTGATGCTCTACGAGGCACTGACAAAGCGGGTTCCCTTCGAGGCCGACTCGGCCGTGGCGATCGCGATGAAACAGGTCTCCCAGGCGCCGCAACGACCGAGCTCGATCAACCCGCAGGTCTCACCGGCGCTCGACGCCGTGGTGATGCGAGCGCTGGAGAAGGAGCCCGGGCAGCGCTTCCAGAGCGCCGATGCCTTCATCGCCGCGATCGACGCGGCGCTCAGGGATCCAGGCGGCGGCGCCGAAAACACCGCCGCTTTCGCCCCCCTCCCCCCGATCGTCGCGGTACCCGAGGAGCCGGTCGCCGAGGGCATCGATCCGGAGCGCGAGCGCAGCCGCTGGCTCTGGGCCCTGGTCGCTCTGGCGGTGCTGATCGGCCTCCTCGTTGGCTTCGCCCTGACCCGCGACACCACGACCGAGGTCCCCAACGTGACCGGCAACCAGCTCAACGTCGCGATCGCGCTGCTGCAGCAGGACGGCTTCAGCGTCGGCGACGTCAAGCGGGTCGAGCGCGAAGCGCCGGCGAACGAAGTGCTCGAGCAGGACCCGGCAGCCGCCCCGCCGGCTGACCAGGCCGCGGAAGACTGCAGCTTCCTCACCTTCTTCTGTTCGAAGCCAAAAGTGACGCTGACGGTGAGCGCCGGCCCCGGCAGCGCCAAGGTGCCGTCAACGGCTGGCCTGAGCAGTACGGACGCTGAAGAAAAACTCGAAGAAGCGGGCTTCAAAGCGAAGTCGGAAGCAGTTCACTCCAAGGACGTGGAAGAAGGACTGGTACTTAAGTCCGAACCCTCCGGTGGCGAGACCGCGACCAAGGGCAGCACGGTGGCGCTCAAGGTCTCCAGTGGCCCGAAGCTGGCCAAGGTGCCGGTTGTGGTCGGCTCGCAGCGCTCGCTGGCCGTGCAGCAGATCCGCGGCCGCGGCTTCGTCCCCAGCGTCGAAGAAGTTGAAAGCAAGCAGCCGGAAGGCCAGGTAATCCGCCAGGCGCCGAGCGCCGGCTCGCAGCTGCCACCCGGCTCGACGGTCTCGATCACCGTCTCCAAGGGTGAAGAAAAAGCGACGGCGCCAAATGTGATCGGCAAGGAACGCGCCGAAGCGGTCGAAGCGATGCGCGAAGCCGGCCTCAAGCCGGTCGTGCAGGAACAGGAAACCGAAGTTCCCTCGCAGGTCGGCCGCGTTACCGATCAGTTCCCGCCGCCGGGCTCGGAAGTGAAACCGGGTAGCACGGCGACGCTGGTCGTCGGCAAGGCTGCTCCAACCGCTGCCGAACCGGAAGAAGAAGAACCGTGACCGCGGCGCGACAAGGCGGCTGGTGAGGGTCGCGGTCCTCAGCGGCGGGCGCTCCTCCGAGCACGACGTCTCGCTGCGCTCGGGCGACGCCGTGGTCGCCGGCCTCGAGCAGGCCGGGCACGAGGCGCTGCGGGTGACAATCTCCCGCGAGGGCGCCTGGAGTCACGATGGTGCCGGTCTGGAGCTGGTGCCCGGCGAGGGCCTGCTCGATGCCGACGCCGTCTTCCCGGCCCTGCACGGGCCCTTTGGCGAGGACGGCAGCGTGCAGGGTCTGCTCGAGTGGCTGGACGTGCCCTACGTCGGCTCCGACGTGCTCGCCTCGGCCGCCTGCATGGACAAGCTGACCTTGAAGCGCCTCTTTGCCCAGGCCGGGATTCCGCAGGTCGAGTTCGTCGATGCGGGGGAGCCGGGCTGGCGCGAGCGCTGCGAGCAGCTTGGCTCGCCGCTCTGGGTCAAGCCTTCCCGGCTCGGCTCCAGCGTCGGCATCAGCAAGGTCGCCGCTGTTGGCGACGAGCTCGACGCCGCGGTTGAGCTAGCCCGCCGCCACGACCCGCGCGTGATCGTCGAGGCTCCGGCCAGCGGCCGCGAGGTCGAGTGCTCCTTGCTTGGCAACGAGGACGTCGACGCTTCCCAGCCCGGCGAGGTCGTCGTCAACGGCGATTGGTACGACTACGAGAACAAGTACCGCGAGGGCGGCATGGAACTGGTCGTGCCGCCGCCGATCTCAGCCGAGCAGATCAACCAGGTCCGCGAGCTGGCGGTGAAGGCCTTCCGCCTCGGCGGCTGCTCCGGCCTCGCCCGCTGCGACTTCTTCGTCGAGCCCGACGGCGCCGTCCTCGTCAACGAGATCAACACCATGCCCGGCTTTACCCAGACCAGCGTCTACGCCAAACTCTGGCAGGCCTCCGGCCTCGAGTACCCGGCCCTCTGCGATCGCTTGGTCGCGCTGGCAATCGAGCGCCACCAGCGCGCCCGCTCGCACGCGTTCTGAGCTAACGCAGCAGCTTGATGTCGCTGATCTCGACCTGGTAGCCGCCGTACTGGTCGTTGGCTTCGGAGGCCTTGTTGAACCAGAGCAGGAAGTACTTGGCCGGGGAGGGGACGGTGAGTTCGATTTCCTCGCTTGAGCTGGCGTCGACGACGATGCCGACCGGTTCGCCCCATTCGGAGAGGTCTTCCGGTGGGCCGGAGTCGGTGGCGAAGACCTGGGCGTCCCAGCCGGGGGTCGGCGTGCGCACGATCATCTTCGACGGCTTGGCTGAGGAGCTGGCGGTGACGTAGATGCCGACTCCTGGGTCCGGGCCGGTCTTGGTGCCGGCGAAGGTGTCGGATTCGTAGTGCTCGGTTTCCCAGGCCGTGCCGGTTGGGTCGCCGTCCACGGCCAGTTCGACCTTGCTGCCGACCTCGTGGCCGTCCCCTTGCGGGTCGTAGTCGGTCGCCGAGCTGACCGGGATCGAGCTGCCCTTGCCCTTGTTGGCGCCACCACCGCCGATGTTGCCGTTCGAGATCAACTGCACCGCCGCCAGCACCGCGGCGGCAATCAGCAGCACGACGATGATCGCGACCCAGCTGCGACGCCCCGGGCCCGAGAGCTTGCGCTTGGGCGGCGGCACCGCATCGAGCACGCTGGTCGCCTCGCCGGTGGTCGAGCCGGCCCGCGCGGCCTCGACCTCGAGCGCGGTGGAGAGGTCGTCGATCATCTCGCCGACCTGCTGGTAGCGCTCGCCGGGGTCCTTGCTGGTGGATCGCTCGACCACCAGCGCCACCGCGGCCGAGACCTCGGGCCGGCGGCGCTGCACGTCGGGCAGCTCCTCGTTGACGTGCTTCATCGCTACCCCGACCTGACTGTCGGCGGCGAAGGGGACCTGGCCGACCAGCATCTCGTAGAGCACGACGCCGAGTGAGTAGATGTCGGTGCGGGGGTCGACTTTGCGCCCCATCGCCTGCTCCGGCGCGACGTAGTCGGTGGTGCCGAGCACGCGCCCGGTCGCGGTCATCCCGTCCTGCTCGAGCTGGCGCGAGATGCCGAAGTCGGTCAGCTTCGCCCGCCCCTCGGCGTCGATCAGGATGTTCTGCGGCTTGATGTCGCGGTGGACCATGTTGCGGGCGTGCGCCATCGAGAGGCCGCGGGCGATCTCGATCGCGTAGGCGATCGCCTCCTGCGGCGGCAGCGCCCCCTCGCGGTTGATCCGCTGCTTCAGCGTTTCGCCCTCGACGTACTCGAAGACGATGTAGGGGTGGCCGCCGTCCTCGCCGGCGTCGATCACCGAGACGACGTTGGGGTGGGAGAGCTTGGCGACCGAGCGGGCCTCTTGGCGGAAGCGCTCGAGCTGGTCGGCCTGCTCGGACATCTCGCGGTGCATCACCTTCACCGCCACCTGCCGGTCGAGCGTCTGGTCACGGGCCAGGTAGACCGTCGACATGCCGCCGCTGCCGAGCTTCGCCTCCAGCCGGTAGCGGCCGGAGAGCACTGTTCCGATCATCGCGCTGCTGGGGCGGGCTTCCATTCAGTGGCGGCGGATCTCGCGCGGCCCTTGTGCCGCTGAGCCGATCCGCTGCGCCCCAGGGTAGTGGGGGCGAAGGAGATCCAACGCCCGCTCCTCGTCGCCGGCAGCGACTATGCAGCAGAAACCGCAACCCATGTTGAAGACCTCGTGCATCTCCTCGTCCGAGGTGGCCGAGCGCTCCTGGATCAGCTCGAAGACCGGCAGCACCGGCAGCGGCTGTTCGATCTCGTAGGCGACCTCGGCGGCGAGGCGGAGCAGGTTGCCGAGCCCGCCGGAGGTGATGTGGGCGAGCCCGCGTACCGCGACCGCGGAGCGCAGCAGCTCGAGCACCGGCTTGACGTAGATCTCGGTTGGCTCGAGCAGCTCGTCGCCAAGCGCGCGGCCGAGCCGCCCTTCCGGGTCCTCGCCGAGGGCGAGGCCCTCTAGCGCCGAGCGGGCGAGGGTGTAGCCGTTGGAGTGCAGGCCGGAGGAGGGGAGGCCGATGATCGCGTCGCCGGGCTGCACCGCCGCGCCGTCGACGATCTCGTCCAAGGCGATGGTGCCGAAGCAGGCACCGGAGACATCGACCCCGCGCACCATCTCGCCGAGCTGGGCGAGCTCGCCGCCGGGGATCTCTACCCCGGCCAGTTCCGCGCCGCGCGCGAGACCGACGCCGACTTCGGCGCAGACCGCGGGGTCGGCACGATCGATCGCGATGTAGTCGAGCATCGCCAGCGGCTCGGCGCCGACGCAGATCACGTCGTTGACGTTCATCGCCACGCAGTCGATCCCGACCGAGTCGAAGCGCCCGAGCTCCTCGGCGACCAACAGCTTGGTCCCGACGCCGTCGGTCGAGAGCGCGACCCCCGTGCGCTCGTCGAGTTTGATCACGCTGGCGTAATGGCCCGGCAGCGGCACTTGGCGCGAGGGTCGGCCGAGCTGGATCGCACCGAGTGCCTTGACCAGCCCGGAGACCGCCGAATCGGCAGCTCCCTGGTCCACTCCGGCCTTGGCGTAGGCGTCGCTCACGTGTTCGATTCTCTCAGGCGTTCCGGCAGGTCGGCGGCGGCCTCGAAAAGGTACTCGCGACCGACCCTGCGACTGTTCAACAAACCCCTGTCCCGCAGTCGTGCCAAATCTGCTCTCGCGGTCTCGTGGGTGACCCGGTGGATCTCGGCGTGGCCACCGAACGAGTAGGAGCGGTCCGGATGCCTCAGCGCATCCGAGAGAAGGGATAGCTGTCTGTGGTTGAAGCCGACCCCCCCTTGGAGCAGTTCTTCGACTTCCTTGATCTCCCCCATCTTGCGGGCCAGGTAAAGGTGCAATTCCTCGATCGCTTGCTCAATCACCAGCAGCTGATGAATCAGGAAGTAGGTCGTGTCCCCTTCGTCGGTCTCCGTCTTCGAGGAAGGCACGTTCGTACCGTGCGGGCGCCTCTCTCAAGATCTTGGAGATAGGCAGGTACTCGACCAGCCAGTAGCCGTGCTCGCGCATCGACCAGAAGAAGAGAATCCGCGCCGTCCGCCCATTGCCGTCCTCGAACGGATGGTCGTAGGCGAGGCAGAAATGCAACAGAATCGCTCGGATCACTGGATGCACGAACTGCTCACTGTCCTCGCCCTCATTGGCAAAATCACAAAGGCGACGGAGTCGCTCAGGCAGCTCTTCGGCGGGGGGAGGCGCGTGGACGCGCCGGCCGTCGTCGCGGTCGTAGACAGCAACTCGCTCTTCGTCGGCTTGCTGTAGCCGTCCCGCCGCACGGGGGTCGTTCAGCGTCCCGTCGGTGACTATCCGGTGCAGCTCGAGGACCGCGTCGGGAGTAAGCCTTCCCGCCATCTCGTTACGCATGAACTGCAGTGCGCGAAAGTTGTTGAGGATCATGCGCTCACTGCGATCTTTCGGCTCGCGGCCGCTTCGCAGCAGCTCCTTTGCGACCCGCCGCGATGTCGTAGCCCCCTCCAGTTGACTGGAGCGAATGGCCTCCTCCATCAACGAATTGACCAGGTAGCGGCTTCGCGCCTGCCGGTCGTTGGTAACCACCTCATCCATCGCAACCTCGCCGGCGCAGCGCTGATCGACGTGATGGAGGCTGCGAAGCAAAAGGTCCGGGAGGCTGTACTTAAAGGGGGCGCCGCCCTTGTCGACCGTGGGCAGATTGCGCATCGTCGGACGACGCTCGAGCACCTTGATTCGCCACCACCACTCTTCCGCGCTGAGTCCTTTTGGCGCCTCCAGCCGACGAAGCTTGTCCCAGTGCAGGTATTGCGCGCTCGACCGTGGGTCTGGCGACGCGTTCAGGGCATTCAGCATCCGCCGGTTCTCAGCAGCGCTCAGGCCAAAGAGCCCGTTGGTGGGAGGGGGAGCCTCTACGTACACGGCGAAATCCAAATCTGTCCAAATCTGTCCAAGGATTTGGAAGTTTATCCAACTTCCAGAAATTCTTGGATTTAGCTTCGCTGCAGCCGCGCAAGCACCGCGGCCGCAAGGCCGGCTCGATAGGCGGCATACGGCCAGAGCGCCCGGTCGCGCTCGACCAGCTTGATCAGCCGCTGTGAGGCGAGGGTCGAGGCGAAGGAGGCGGCGACGCCGATCGCTACCGAGCGCCGCAGCTCGGGCGAGGCGCCGCGGCGAGCGAGGCGGGTGCCCTTGAGGGCGGTGGCGCCGACGATGATCGGCAGCGCGATCGTGCGCGAGAGCAGGTTGGCCTGGTCGCGGGAGAAGTGGCGCCAGCGGGCCGCCGCCAGGGTGATGCCGTTGCGCGAGACGCCGGGGGCGAGGGCTGCCGCCTGGGCGACGCCGAGGGCGAGGCCGTCGACGGCGCCTGCCTCGCCACGACCACGCAACTGCGGCCGGGTGTCGGCGACGAGCATCGCCGCGGCGCCGGCGAGTAGCCCGTAGGCCGTCGCCCGCGGTCCGCCGAGGTGGCGCTCGATCGGGCGCTCGAACTTGTAGCCGACCACGGCAGCGGGCAGGAAGGAGAGCGCCAGGACGACGGCGCCGCGCAGGTCAAAGGCGCGCAGCTCCTCGGCGATCAAGCGTCGCTGGCCGATCAGCAGGGCCGCCGCGGCACCGGTATGAAGGGCGACCTCGAAGCTCTTGCGCACCTCGGGGTCGATCGCCTCCCAGTCCCAGCCGGCCAGCCATGGAACGAGGACGATGTGGGCGGAGCTGGAGACCGGCAGCAGCTCCGCCGGCCCTTGCACGATGCCGAGCGCGATCGCGCGGCGCGCGGGGATCACGCAGTCGCGGGTCGCCGGCGCCGCTTGATCAGCAGGTAGATGACCCCAACCACGATCGCCGCCAGCACCACGTAGTCGAGGTAGCCCAGCTTGTGGCGCCACTCTTCCCAGTTGTCGCCGACCTTTTCGCCGACGATCGCCAGCGCCAGGACCCAGGGGATGGAGCCGGCCAGGGTGTAGAGGCTGAAACGCCAAAACGGCATCTTCGCCACACCGGCAGGCAAGGAGATGAAGGTGCGCACGATCGGCAGCATCCGCGAGAAAAAGACCGTGGGAGCCCCGTAGCGCTCAAACCAGCTATCGGCCCAGGCAAGGTGCTTGGGGCTTATGTGGATCAGCTTGTTCTTTTCAAGCAGGTCCAAGCGCCCGTAATAGCCCACCGCATAAGCGATCCAAGAGCCAGCCAGGTTGCCCAAGACCCCTGCGGCGACGATCCCAAACAGCGTCAGTTCCCCCTTGGAGACGCTGAAGCCGGCAAAGAGCATGATCGCCTCGCTGGGGATCGGGATACAGGCCGACTCCAGCGTCATCAACAAGAAGACCGCCACGACACCGGCCGAGCCGATGAATTCGGTGGCGACGTCGACGACGGGTTCCACGACCTTGTCAGAGAGGCTCGCGAGGAAGAGCAGGGCCAGCATCAGCGGCACATCGTAGTGACCATGGGGCCGAAAAAGTTGAGCCGAGAGGGGCAACCGATCCCTTGACCCCTTCTCTTGCCCTTAAACTGGCCCTCTCCGA
>CAWCJW010000024.1:0-106966 GCA_963795765.1 uncultured Solirubrobacterales bacterium | reverse complement strand
CGAACGGCGTCGCTGAGGGCGTTGCGAACGGCGTCGGCGACGGCGCCAAAGCTGTCCGCCACGCAGTCGGCAGCGCCGGCAAAGAGGCCGGGCACGCGGTCAGCAAAGCCAAGCTTCCGCTGCTCGCTGGTGGCGCCGCCGTGGCGGGTACCGTCGGTGGACTGGTGCTGGGCGCTAGTCGCTCCGGTGACAAAGTGCTCGGGATCAAGCTGCCCAAATCCAAGCGGGTCAAGCTGAGGTCGCGGGACTTCTCGAAAGCGGCAAAGGAAGTCGGTCGCTTCGGCGAGAACGTCGGCGAGCTGACGACCGAGCTGAGGCGCGCCCGCGAGGGTCTCGCCAGCGGCGACGGCAAGCAGAGCTCTCCGATCGAGGTCCTGCTCAGCAGCTTGACCTCGCGCCATAACTAGCGCGCGCTGCATAGGCGACGGCAGTGTCGGGTAACGGAATCCGGCAAGCGAAAGACACGAGAGAGGACTCAAATGGCTGATGAGATTCGCAACAAGGACGACGCCAAGGGGCGTGTAAAGGAGGCTGCTGGCAGCCTCACGGGCGACGACGATCTCAAGCGCGAGGGCAAGGTCGACAAGGCCACCGGCGCGGCTAAGGACGGGGTCGAGAAGGTCGCCGACAAGATCAAGGGCGCGCTGGGACGCGACGATTAGCGTCGCGGCGCGGTAGGCACCACTCATGCCCGTCTGGATTGCCCGCCGCGCCGTGCCCGCTGTCTGGAAGCGGGTCCCCTGGCGGATGGTCTGGACGGTCGTGCTGTGGCTCGGCGCGAAAGGGCGCGAGCGCGTCGAGCACAACCTGACTCAAAAAGAGCAGCACGAGTTCTGGCGCCTGGTGAAGAAGTCGAAGGGCCGCCCCGGCAGCCTGCCCCAGCGCGATCGCACCCGGTTGAAGAACATCGCCGGCAAGGCGGTGCGCGGCTAGCGCCGCGACCGCGAGCCTGAACGACCATGGCCAACCTCGTCCTCGGCCCACTGCTGCGCTACGTCGGCGAGACCGAGGCGACGGTCTGGGTCGAGACCGATTCGCCCTGCGAGGTCGAGGTGCTCGGCCACCGCGAGCCGACCTTCACGGTCGAGGAGCACTTCTACGCCCTGGTCCGAATCGAGGACCTCGAGCCGGGCAGCTTCAACGAGTACGAGGTCAAGCTCGACGGCGAGCGACGCTGGCCGGAGCCCGGCTCCGACCTGCCGCCGAGCGCGATCCGCACGCTTGGCCGCGATAAGCCGCTCGACGTCTGCTTCGGTTCCTGCCGGGTGGCGCTGCCTCACACCGAGCCTTACGTGCATAGCGCCGACCGCCACGAAGACGGCAAGGAGTACGACGCCCTGCGCGTGCTGGCGCTGGAAATGGCCCGCACTGAGCGCGATAAGTGGCCGGAGCTGCTCTTCCTGCTCGGCGACCAGGTCTACGTCGACGAGGGCTCGCCCGAAACGCGCGAGCGGATCCGCGAACGGCGCGGCACCGGCACGCCGCCCGGCGACGAGGTCACCGATTTTGAGGAGTACTCCTGGCTCTACGTCGAGTCCTGGAGCGATCCGATGATCCGCTGGCTCTTCTCCACGGTCTCGGTCTCGATGCTCTGGGACGACCACGACATGAGCGACGACTGGAACATCTCCTGCTCCTGGGTCGAGGAGATGGGCGAGCGCTCCTGGTGGCACGGCCGCGCCGCCTCGGGAATCATGAGCTACTGGATCTACCAGCACCTCGGCAACCTCTCGCCGCGCGAGCTCGATCAGAACGAGCTATATGGCCGGGTCCGTGGCAGCGAGCGGGCAACCAGCGAGCTGCGCCGCTTCGCTGCCGAGATCGACACGACCGGCTCCGGCAGCCGCTGGAGCTACTGCCGCGACCTCGGTAACACGCGGGCGATCTTCCTCGACTCGCGTGCCGGCCGGGTGCTGAAGGAGGGCGAGCGCTCGATCTTCGACGAGGAGGAGTGGGAGTGGATCGTCGAGCAGGCCAGCGGCGACTTCGACCACCTGCTGATCTCGACCACCGTGCCGTTTCTGCTCTCGCCCGGCTTTCACTACCTGGAGGCCTGGAGCGAGCGCGTCTGCGACGGCGCCTGGGGCGGGCTGGCGGCGCGCGGCGCCGAGCAGCTCCGCCGCGCGGTCGACTTCGACCACTGGGCCTCCTTCGACAAGTCCTTCCAGCTGCTGCGCGGCCTGCTCGAAGAGGTCGGCTCCGGCAAGCGCGGCAAGGCGCCGGCCTCGATCGTCGTCCTCTCCGGCGACGTCCACCACGCTTACCTGGCCGAGACCGCCTTCCGGCCGGGGGCCGAAATGCAGAGTGCCGTCTACCAGGCCGTTTGCTCGCCCTATCGCAACCCGCTTGATGCGCACGAGCGGCGGGCGATCAAAGCCGGCTTCACCCGCCCCTTCATCGCCGCGATGCGCGGCCTGGCCGAGAGGGCCGGCGTCTCGGATCCGGGCATGCGCTGGCGCCTTGCCGAGGGGCCCTACTTCGACAACCAGGTCGCGACCCTGCGCCTCGACGGGCGCAGGGCCGTGATGCAGCTCGACAAGACGGTCCCCGGCGAGGAGGAAGAGCGCCGCCTCGACTGCGTCTTCGAGCGGCGCCTCGCCTAGGCCTGATCCTGCTGCTCGATCTCCCGCTCGCGCTCGTCCGCCTTGCGCTCGTTGAGCTCCGCCTCGGCTGCCGTGCGGCGCGCCCGCTCCTCGGCCAGCTCGGCCTCGCTGCGAGCGCTCTCGGCCTGCTCGCGGTGGTGGCTGACGTCATCTCGCAGGGCCTGGTTCTGCGCCTGGCCCAGCTGCTTTTCGCGTTTGCGTTTTGAGGCAGCCGCAACCATGGCGGCGATGATCGCCAGCACGACCACGACGATTACAACGATCACAACAGTCGACATCGAATCTCCTCCTTGGAGCTTGAATCAATTCCTTTAACCGGCTCCGCTGTACCCGCGCGTCAGTGACGGAAACGCAGCGCGGAAGGCGGCAGCTACGTTCGGCAGCGCCCGAACCGGGTACGGAGGGCCCTATGCCAGAGAGCGAAGAGAGACTTGACGAAGCCGAGGCGATAAAGCGCCTGAACAAGGCGCTAAGCCGCCAGTACCGCTCCGCCCTGCAGTACTCGATCGTCGCCTCGAGCCTGGTTGGCCTCGAGGCGCAGGGTCTGGCTGGGGTGCTGACCGGCTATGGCGACGAGGAGTTGAGCGACGCTCGCGAGCTGATCGAGAAGATCGTCTCCTTCGACGGCGAGCCGACCGTCGAGGTCGCCGAGCTGCGCTACACGCGCGGCGCCGAAGACGCACTGGGCTGGCTGCTGCGCTGTGAGGAAGAGACGATCGAGGCGCTGCAGGAAGCGATCGAGCCGACCGGCCGCGAGGGTCGCTCCGAGGCGCTGGAGCACATGCTCGAGCACCAGATCATGCGCAAGCAGCGCCAGGCGGATTTCTTGAAGCGCGCACTCAGTTCCTGAGGGCGCTGGGGGTTCGGAACCCGGCCGTCGGGTAGCAGTAACCCGTACCGCGAATCGCCTCAAGGGAAGCGTCGGCCGTCAGCCGGACCTTCACGGGCTCAACTGACGAGGAGAGGATTTACATGGCCGATTTGACGACGCTCGAGGAGAAGCTCGCCGAGGTGACCGGTCTGGCCGGGGCCGCCCAGGAGGCGACGACGAAAGTCGAGTCGCTGCTGGATGGTGGTTCGCTGGCCGAGAAGCTGCGCGAGATGCGCGAGGAGGCGGAGGAGACCGAAAGCCGCTGCCTGCAGGTCGCCGCCGAGCGCAATGGCAAGAAGACCGCGATCGAAGAGAAGGCCCGTGAAACGAAAAGCGAGGCCTCCGAGATGATGAAGACCTACCTCAGCGAGGACTCAGACGAGCTCGATGGCTTCGAGTTCCTGACCATGGCCGAGGCGGGCGAGGTCGGCCACTGGGCGATCCTCGGAAAGCTGAACGAGACTGCTGGGGAGGACGCGATCCAGGAGCTGGTCGATTGGGCACTGCCGATCCAGGAACGCCACCTGGTCACGGTGCGCGACGGCTCCCTGGAGTTGGCGGCCGAAGAGGACCCGAACGCCGCCTAGCGCGACGCCGGGACGAGCATGAGTAGCACCGCAGTCCGATCGCGGCGCTTGCGGCGATCGGACTGCGGCGGCGAGGGCATCGTCCGTCGCCGTCACGGCCGCGGCTTCGCTTACCTCGACGCCGATGGAGAGCGGGTCGAGGACCCCGAGACCCTGGAGCGGATCGCCGAGCTGGCGATCCCGCCGGCCTGGCAGGAGGTCTGGGTCTGCCCCGACCCGATGGGCCACATCCAGGCGACCGGGACCGACGCCGCCGGCCGCAAGCAGTACCTCTACCACTCGCGCTGGCAGCAGCGCCAGGCCGAGCGCAAGTTCGAGACCGTGCGCGAGTTCGCCGCCGCCCTGCCGCGGCTGCGGCACGCCGTCACCGCCGACCTTAAGCGCCAGGGGATGCCGCGAGAGCGGGCGCTGGCCTGCGCCGTGCGCCTGCTCGACCTCGGCTTCTTCCGCGTCGGCGGCGAGACCTACGCCGAGGAAAACGAGAGCTACGGGCTGGCGACGATCCGCCGCGAGCACGTTACGGTCAGCGGCGCCGAGGCGGTCTTCGACTTCCCGGCCAAGAGCGGCCAGCGCCGGGTGCAATCGATCCGCGACCCGGCGGCGCTGCGCGCGATCGAGACGATGCGACGCCGCCGCGGCGGCCCCGAGGACCTGCTCGCCTGGCGCCAGGGGAAGGAATGGCGCGACGTCCACTCCGATGACGTCAACCTCTACATCAAGGAGAAGATCGGCGAGGCCTTCTCGGCCAAGGACTTCCGCACCTGGCACGGCACCGTGCTCGCCGCGGTCGAGCTCGCCGGCGAGCCGGCGCCGGATTCCGAGGCCGCCGCCAAGCGCTCGATCTCAGCCGCGGTGGGCCGCGTCGCCGAGGCGCTGGGCAACACCCCGGCCGTCTGTCGCCGCTCCTACATCGACCCGCGCGTTCTCGATCGCTTCCGTGCTGGCGAGCAGATCCAGGCAACGGCAAACACCAACGGCAAGCTCAGCGCCAAGCGGCGGGCGAAGCTCGAGCGCGAAGTGCTGCGCCTGGTCTCCTAGACGGCAAACGGCAGACTCGATCGCAATTGGGGAGATCGGGTACGGGTTCCCCGATGCGCGCAGGGTTGCGAATCGGTTTCTGTGGGATCGCGCTGCTCGCGGTGATGGCGCTGGGCGGCTGCGGTGGCGGCTCGGATGACACGAGCGACCAGGTGCGGACGCTGGGGCTGCCGGTCTGCGACGTCTCCGGGGCCGCAGGGGCGCTGACCGGGTTGGAAGCGGGGATCTCCGGGATCGGGCGGGAAGTCGAAGCGCTCGAGCACGGGCGGGAGACGCTCCCCAATCGGGAAGGCGGAACCGAACCGATTCCCGCTGGGCGGTACGGACGCCAAATCCTGAGGGTGATGAAGGAAAACACCGCCTCCATTCGCGGCCAGCTGCCAATGCTCGAAGACTGCGCGCGCAACGCGCTGCTGGAAGCGGAGGGCAAGCCCGTGCGTGAAACGGCGCCGCCGCGACCGCCGGCGCGGCGCACGGTCGGGCACCGGCTCGGCCCGGCGCGGGTCGAGCCCGGCAGGCAATCCCTGCCAGCGAGTCCCTGCGGGACGTTTGGCAGGAACGGGACGACGACGATCCACATCTTCTCCGACGCTCCGCACTGCGCCCGAGTGAAGCCGGGCGAACGGTTGCTCTTCGTCAACGACACCGGGATCGGGCCGCAGCACGCGGGCGCGGCCGGGATCAGGATCCTGGTCGGCGACTACGAGCTATGGATAGGGCCGCATGAGAGCGGGCTGATCCCGACCCCCGTCGAGACCTATTTCGGTCGCGGCTCGCACCGGGTGCGGATCGCCGGCGCGCCGGGGGAGACGATCCTCCTCTTGCCCCCGGTCTGCGCGATGCGCCCGCCGGTGGCGTCCGGCGAAGAACTCTGCTTCCGGCCAGCTGGGTAAAGGCAGGACCTAGGTGTCGCAGGCTGGCGTCCCGCCGGGTAGGCGGTGGCGGTTGGCTGCGACCAGGCGGTAGAGCTTCGCTGCCAGCCACGAGATACCCGGCAGCAAGATCACGCGCCCGACGATTTTCCAGCCGCTGCCCGCGCTCTTCAGCGTTGCCGCAACCGCCTCGTGTCCCGAGCGGACGGTGCCGTCGCTCGCAACCCACTGCAGGGCAGCAGCCGCCTGCTCCGGGGCCAGCCCCAGCTCGGCGAGATCGGTGGACTGCCAGGCGACGATCTCCGCCTCCGGCCCGATCTTCTCCACGAGGCGGACGCAGCTGGTGCAGAAGGCGCAGTCGCCGTCGTAGACCAGCACCGGCTGCGCCCGAGCGGCCATCAGTCCCACGACTCACTGAGCAGCCTGTCAATTGCCAGTTGCAGCACTTCGGCCCGCGACTTGTCACCGTGCGTTGCGGTGATGAAGTAGCTGCCGATGAAGAGCGAGAAGGCGAGCATGCTGCGGGCCTCGACGTCGTTCTCGTCAGTGCAGAACTGCCCGAACAGCGAGCGCAAATATTCCATTCGCCGACTGTCGATCCGGCGCAAGCGCTTGGCCACCTCGCGGTCGCGGCGGGCCCAGTCACGCAGCGCCAACTCGACGGCGAAGTCGACCGTCGACGCCAGCTCAAAGAGTTGTTGCAGTTTGGCCCTCGCCTCGGCCGGCGTGCTCTCGACGATGGCGATTACGTCCTCGACCATGGCCTTCTCCCAGCTGTCGAGCAGCTCGTCGAGCAGACCTTGGCGGTCTTTGAAGTGCCAGTAGAAGCCGCCCTTGGATACCCCCAGCGACGTTGCCAGGGCCTCGACCCGAACAGCCTCCGGGCCGCCGGCGCCGAGCGCTTTCTGGGCGGCCTCGATCCAGGTGTTGCGCGGGGTTCTGACCTTGGCCATGGTTTATCTATACGGCACCGTATTGACAGATGCAAGCGGCGGTGTTAAAGATCCATACGACATCGTATGGATTGAAAGGAGACCGACATGAGGCTTCCGAACGCGGCACACGAATCCCGCTCCTGGCGCATTCGTGAGATCGTCCCGGACTTCACCTTGGAGGATGTGTGGGCACTGCCCATGCAGGGCGAGGCCGAGGACTTCCCGGCGGTACTCGAGTTGATGACGTCCGCCGATCCGGCCGATGCGGACTCCCTCCCGACCCGCTTTCTCTGGAGTCTGCGCGATCGCATCGGCAGATGGTTCGACCTTGGCGAAATCTCTGCCCCGGTTGAGGAGAACGAGGCGGGCAGGTTCCCGATTCCGGGCACGAGCGAAGGATCACTAAGCGGCCGCTTGCCCGAGGACCTTCGCAACACGGCGGCGGATGTGGACCTCGGCTCGCTCCCGTTCGTGCCGCTTTACCGCAGCGACGACGAGTTCGCCGCCGAGGTCTCGAACCGGACCATGCACGGCGTAATGCACTTGGCCTGGGTCGAGCAGGGCGAGGGTCGTTATCGGGCGCAGATGGCGGTCTACGTCAAGCCAAACGGCCGCTTCGGGGAGGCATACATGTTGCTGATCAAGCCCTTCCGCTACCTGATCGTCTACCCGGCATTGATGCGCCAGACCGAGCGGATGTGGAATGAACGTCCCCCGCGGCGGGCGGTGCCGGCCTAAGGCTTCTCGGCCGCCGGCTCACTGAGCGGCGTCGCATTGGGCTCGCCGAAGACGCGGGCGAGGACGATGCTGAGCTCATAGAGGGCGATCAGCGGCGCGGTCTCGAGCAGCATCGAGACCGGGTCGATACCGGGCAACGCCGCGGCGACGATCGCGCAGCCGAGGTAGGCGTAACGTCGGTTCTGCTGCAGCTGGCGCACCTTGACGATGCCGAGGCGGGTGACGGCGAGGACGCCGACCGGGACCTGGAAGACGACGCCGCAGGCGAGCAGCGTGGTGCCGAAGAAGCTGTAGTAGTCCTTGGCCCGGACCTGGATGTTGAACTGCGAGTCGTTGAAGTTGAGCAGGAACTTGGTCGCCGCCGGCAGCACGACGAGGTAGCCGAAGACGACCCCGGTGATGAAGAGCACCGGGACCAGCAGCAGCAGGGGCGTGACGGTGCGCTGCTGCTGGTGGCTGAGGGCCGGCAGCACGTAGGCGTAGACCTGGTAGAGGATGATCGGCATCGAGAGCACGAAGGCGCCGTAGGCGGCAACCGTCATCGTCGTCGTGAACGGCTCCGTGATGCCGAGCGTGAGCAGCTTGTCGTGCGAGGACGGCAGCGGCCCGTTGGCCAGTTCGAGCAGCAAGTGGCTCTGCCAGAAGCAGAGCGCGAAGGCGACGCCGAAGACGGAGAGCGAGACGACGACGCGCGCGCGCAGCTCGTCGAGGTGCTCGACGAGGCTGACCTCGTCGTCATACGCGATTGCTTTTACGCGGCGCATCGTCTCTGTCTCAGGCGTGTGAGTTAGTGGCGGAGTCGGCCTTGGTCGCCGGGCCGTGGGCGGCTACTGCTGGCCCGTGGGCGACTACCGGCGGCTGCTCGACGGCCAGCGGGGTCTCGTCGGTATCCGGGTGCTCGCCCGAGACTGAGCCGCGGAACTCGCGAATCCCTTTGCCGACCGACTTGCCCAGCTCGGGCAGGCGTTTGGGCCCGAAAACAACGAGGGCGATAACGAGGACGATCATGATCTCCATTGGTCCGATATTTGGCACTGTGTGCCTCCAGTCCTAGTTGGGTCAAAGTTTTGTCCCGGCGGGGCCGAGGGGGGGCTTGGCGACTTACCTGCCCATAGAAGGGGGGTAAGTCGCGAGCCCCGGCCCCACCGGGGTTGCGATGGCGTTACTGGAGAAAGCCTGTCTTCTTCACTGCGCTGAGCACTTCGGCCGCCGTGAACGGCGTGTCGAAGGGGCCGTCGGGGGTGAGCCCGGATGGCTTGCCGGTCAGCAGCAGGCCGGCTACCGAGGCGTGGCGAGCCTCGATCGACCAGATCGAGAGCGCCGCCGCGATGTAGGCCGGGCTGGCGATGTTGAGCGCCTGGCCGGAGTAGGCGTGGACGCCGGTGTTCTCGAGCGCGACGGCGGTCTTGATGAAGGACGCCGCGTTTGAGGTGGTCGAGCCGAAGTCGACCTTGGGGGCCGCGGTCGCCTTCGAGCCGAGGGCCTTCTTGAGGAAGGCGACGTGGGCGTTCTCGTCGACCGTGACGGTCTTGAGGAAGACCTGGGTCTGCTTGTCGGTGATGAACTTGCTCTTGCTCTGGTTGGCGGTCGCCTCGTTGTAGAAGGCGGACTCGAGGTACTCGAGCGTGAGGGCGAAGTTGAGGATGCCGACGTCGCCCTTGCCGAAGGAGGCGGGCGGGCGGCCCTTGCCACCCTTGGCCATCGCGGCGGCGGGGGTGAGGGCGCCGATCAGGGCGCCGCTGCCGACGACTGCGCCGCCAGCGATGCCAGCCTTCTTGAGGAAGCCAAGCCGGGTGTCGCCCTCGTTGAGGGTTTCAGCCGCGTCGTCGGCCGCTTGGCGGACAACGTCGTCGACGTTGGTCTGTTTGAGGGTTGCATCCGGTTCCATAGCGCGCTCCTTTGAGGGGGTTTGTCCAAGTAACGGACTCCCTCAACCACCGGATCACTTGGGTGGGAGATCTTTATTTGGTTGGAACCGCGGCGCCGGCTGCCGAGATGTGCTCGTGGACGAAGCGCACGACGGTGGCGCCCTCGCCTACCGCCGTGGCGCAGCGCTTGATCGAGCCGGCGCGCACGTCGCCGGCGGCGTAGATGCCGGGGACGCTGGTTTCAAGCAGGCCCTGGGCGCCCGCTTCGGTCCCAGTAAGGACGAAGCCCTTGGCGTCGCGGGCGATCGACTCGCCGAGCCAATCGGTGCAGGGGGAGGCGCCGAGAAAGAGGAAGAGAAAGGAGAACGGCAATTCCGCCCCGTCGGTGAGCGTTACCGCTTCGAGCTGCCCCTCCTCGCCGTGCAGGGCACTGACTTCGCTGCGATCGCGGATTTCGACGCCGAAGCGGTCGAGCTCATCGATCAAGTACTGGGACATCGTCTCGCCGAGGTCGGCGCGGCGGTGCAGCAGGGTGACGAGGGCACCGCCGCGGGCGAGCCAGATCGCCGCCTGCGCTGCCGAGTTGCCGCCGCCGATTACACCCACGCGCTGGCCGCCGCAGAGCTGGCCCTCGGGCGGCCCGGCGGAGTAGAAGACGCTGATCCCCTCGTAGTCATCGAGGTCATCCACCGGCAGCCGCCGGTATTCGGCGCCGGTCGAGAGCAGCACCGTGCGGGCGAGGATCTCGTTGCCTTCCTCGAGCCTGACCAGGTGCCGCTCGCCGCCTGGCTCGAGCGCGCGGGCGCGGTAGGGCGTCGCTGTGCGGGCGCCGAACTTGCGCGCCTGGGTGACGGCGCGGCTGGTCAGCTCGCTGCCGGTGATGCCGGCCGGGAAGCCGAGGTAGTTCTCGATCCGCCGCGAGGTACCGGCCTGGCCGCCGAGCACGGTGCTCTCGATCACCAGCGTGTCGAGGCCCTCGGAGGCGCCGTAGACCGCGGCGCCGAGCCCGGCCGGGCCGCCGCCGAGGATGAGCAGGTCGACCTCCTCGCGCTCGCCGAGTTCGAGCCCGATCCCCAGCGCCCGCGAGAGCTGGCCGTTGCTCGGGTTGCGCAGCTCGCTGCCGCCCGGCAGCCGCACCAGCGGGATCTCCTCGGGGGCCAGCGGCTCGAGCAGGGTCGCGGCCTCGAGGTCCTCGGCGGGCGAGCGCCAGGAGTGGGGGAGGCGCTGGCGCCGGGCGAAGTCGAGCAGCCGCCGGGTCTCGCTCGACTCGTGCGGGCCGACGATCTCGACCCCGATCCCCTGCTGGCGCTGCAGCAGCTCACGGCGCTCGATGAAGGCCGAGAGCAGCAGGTCGGAGAGCGCTCCGTCCTCGAAGAGCAGTTTGCGCAGCACTTCGCGCTCGACCGCGATGTAGCGCATCGGCTCGGTGACGACCGCGGTGAGGAAGACGGTCTGGCCCGAGAGCAGGTTCATCTCGCCGAGGAAGCCGGAGGCGCCGTGGCGGATGATCTCGCGGCCGCTGGGATCGGTGACGGCGACCTCGCCCTCGTAGATCGCGACGAACGGATAGCTGGCGTCGCCGACTTCGAAGAGCTTGTCGCCGACGGCCGCGGTTCGCTCCTCGCCCAGCTTGGCGAGCGTGGCGAGCTGCGAGCTCGAAGAGGACCCGGCTTGTTGGAGCTGAGGCCATCTGGGCGCAGACTAGATGGTCGGTACAGCTCGCAGGTGGGAACATCCTGCGATGGCCGCCCGGCACGACGTTCAGCCCGATCACGAGGTGGCGGTAGTCGGCGCCGGTTTCTCCGGCATCGGCACGGCGATCAAGCTCGACCGGGCCGGGATGCGCGACTGGGTCTTGCTCGAGGCAGGCGATGGGGTGGGGGGTGCCTGGCACTGGAACACCTACCCCGGCATCGGAGTCGACATTCCTTCCTTCAGCTACCAGTTCTCCTTTGAGCAACGGGCCGATTGGTCGCGGGTCTACGCCCCGGGTGACGAGCTCAAGGCCTACGCCGAGCACTGCGTCGAGAGCTACGGCCTGCGCTCGCGGATTCGCTTCAACGCCAAGGTCACCTCGGCGACCTTCGATGGTGAGCAGCACCTCTGGCGCCTCACCACTGAGGCGGGCACCGAGCCGACCGCGCGTTTCCTGGTCGGCGCGACCGGCGTCTTCACCCAACCCAAGCCGCCCGAGATCGCCGGGCTCGACTCCTTCGCTGGGACCATGATGCACACGGCGCGCTGGGATCACTCGCAGGACCTACGCGGCCGCCGCGTGGCCGTGATCGGCACCGGCGCCTCGGCGGTCCAGGTGATCCCTTCGATCGCGCCCGAGGTCGAGAAGCTGGTCGTGCTGCAACGCACCCCGATCTGGTGCCTGCCCAAGCCCGACGCGCGGCTTGGCCCGGGGGTGCGCAGGGTGCTCGAACGCATCCCCGGCGCCCAGGCCGCGGCGCGCGCTCTCAGCCAGGCCTTCGTCGAGGTCAACTTCCCCCTGCCGGCGCAGTTCCACGGCGTCGTCCCGATCGCCAGCGGCGCGGAAAGGTTCGGGCTAAACCACCTGCGCCGCTCGGTCCACGACCCGGCGGTGCGCGAGAAGCTGACGCCGCGCTACGGGTTGGGCTGCAAGCGCCCGAGCTTCTCCAATAAATACCTGCCGACCTTCAACCGGCCCAACGTCGAGCTCGAGACCGCCGCGATCGAGACGATCACGCCGACCTCTGTCCGCACCGTGGACGGCAGCGAGCATGAGATCGACGTGCTCGTCCTCGCCACCGGCTTCCAGGTTTTCGACAGCGGCAATATCCCGCCCTTCCCGGTCCACGGCGGCGACGGGGTCGAACTGGCCCAGTGGTGGGAGGACAATCGCTTCCAGGCCTACGAGGGGGTGAGCGTGCCGGGCTTCCCCAACATGTTCCTGATCCTCGGCCCCTACGGCTTCAACGGCGCCAGCTACTTCACCCTGATCGAGAACCAGGCGCGCCACATTGTCCGCTGCCTGCGCCGCGCCCGCCAGACCGAAGCGACCGCGATCGAGGTCAGCGCCGAGGCCAACCAGCGTTACTTCGAGACGATGCTCTCGCGCCGCGGCCGCCAGGTCTTCTTCACCAACAACTGCGCCGGCGCCAACAGCTACTACTTCGACAAACGCGGCGACGCGCCGTTCCGCTCGGCGACGACGCTCGAGGTCGCCTGGCACAGCGCCCACTTCGACCTCGACGACTACCGCTTCAGTCACGCGTCGAGCTAGCGGCTGTCCGACTGAGATGGCGAGTACAAAGACCCTCATCAAGTTGAGTACAATCTCTAAGTTGATTTCAGTACAATCCCTAAATCAAGATGAGTACGAATCAGCGAAAGAGAATCGCCGAGAGCCAGGTCGAGGAACGCCTCCGCACCCACGGGGCGGTACTGATCGTTGGGCCCAAGGCGGTCGGTAAGACCACGCTGGCACGGGTTTTCGTTGCGTCTGAGGTGCGCTTGGATCAGGACCCTGCGGCGCTCACCGCAGCCCAGACCGATCCTCGTCTCGTTCTGGACGGCGAGCATCCCCGATTGATCGACGAGTACCAGCTCGCGGCAGGGATGTGGAATGCAGTTCGAGGAAGGGTTGACGATCTGGGCGGCAAGGGTCTGTTCCTGCTCGCTGGTTCGTCGACGCCGGAGGACGATCAGGCCAACCACACCGGCGCCCGTCGGATCGCTCCCGTCTCGATGCAGACGATGACCCTGCTTGAGCGTGGCCTCTCCAGCGGTGATGTCTCGGTGGGCGAGTTGCTGGACGGGACTATTCCCAGAGCGGCCTCACACGACATCGACGTCACCGGCGCGATCGAGGCCCTGGCGATAGGTGGATGGCCAGACAACCTCGGGCTTTCGACGGCGGAGGCGCTCGGTGCAAATACCGACTACATCGACGTGATCGTCAACACCGATGTTCGGCGAGTCGATGGCGTCAGGCGCGATCCCGACGGGGTTCGGCGTTTGCTGGCTTCATACGCCCGCAACGTTGCCACTGGCGCGTCCCTTCGAACCATCGGCCGGATCGCGGACGAGGTGCTCAACGAAGTCACCCTGCATGACTACCTGCGCGCGCTCAAGCGCCTCTTCTTGATCGACGACCAACCGAGCTGGAAGCCACAGCTTCGCTCGCGTGTGCGTCTCGCCGCGACCCCCAAGCGCCACCTTGCCGATCCGTCCCTTGCCGTTGCGGCGTTGGGCGCCACGCCGGAGCGGTTGCTCGGTCCCGAGATCGAGCTCGCCGGGTTCCTCTTCGAGTCGCAGGTAATCCACGATCTGCGGGTCTACGCCCAAGCCCAGCGGGGGTCGGTTCGCTTCTATCGCGACAACAAGGGTTTGGAGATCGACGCGATCGTCGAGACAGTCGCCGGCCGCTGGATCGCGATCGAGGTCAAGCTCGGTCACAACCGGGTCGACGAGGGAGCCACCAACTTGCTTGCCCTGCGGCAGAAGCTCTCACCCGAGATAAACGCGAACTGCGGCGCCCTTCTCGTCGTCGTCGCCGACACCCCGACCTACACTCGCCCGGATGGCGTTGTGGTCACGTCGATCGCGTCGCTGGGTCCGTGACCGCTGTATTACTCGCCGCGGCTGCCGGCGAGGGCTGCCTCTGAGAGCTCGGGCACCGCGGCGGGGGCGCGGTCGGCGGCAATCTCCTCGAGCAGCTCGCGCAGCAGCTCGAAGCGCTCGGGGCCGAAGTGCTCGGCCCAGCGCTGCTCGATCTCGCTGAAGAGGCCGAAGCCGACCAGCTGGGCCTCGCGGCCGCGCTCGGTCAGGCAGATCAGCTTGGCTCGTTTGTCGGCGGGGTCGGCGATGCGTTCGACGTAGCCGAGGCCGACCAGGTCGTCGACCAGCTCGCCGGCCGATTGCTTGGTGATGCCGGCGTAGCTAGCCAGCTCGGTCAGGCGCATACCGTCCTCACGGACGAAGCGGAAGACGCAGCCGTGGGTGGGGCGCAGGTCCTCGTATCCCTGCTTGCTGAGCTCATCGCGGAACTCGGCCAACATTGCCTCGCCGGCGATCTCGAGCAGGCCGGGGAGCGGGATCGTTCCGGGGGTGATCGGGGCTGTGTGGGTGGCGTCACGCATATCGTCAGGGAGCCTGATAAGGTCGTCTGGTCAGGCCACCTTACAAGGCTGTCTGACCAAATTGTACACCTCGTGTAGGAGATTCAAATGGAACGCAAGTGGTGGACCCTCGGCGCCGTCTGCGTGGCGACGTTCATGCTTCTTCTCGACATCACCGTCGTCAACACGGCGCTGCCGGCAATCCAGAAGGACCTCGGCGGCAGCTTCTCCGATTTGCAGTGGGTGATCGACGCCTACGCGCTCTCGCTTGCCGCCCTGGTGCTCACCGCCGGCTCGCTTGCCGACCGCCTCGGCCGCCGTCGCGTCTTCGCGATCGGGCTGGGGATCTTCTCGCTCGCCTCGCTGCTCTGCGCGCTGGCGCCCGACCCGACCTTCCTCAACCTCGCCCGCGCCCTGCAGGGCGTCGGTGGCGCGATCATGTTCGCCGTCTCCCTCGCCCTGGTCGCGCAGGAGTTCCCGGCCGGGCCCGAACGCGGCATGGCGATGGGCATCTACGGCGCGACGATCGGCATTGCGGTGGCGATCGGGCCGCTGGTCGGCGGCCTGCTCACCGACGGCCTCGGTTGGCAGTGGGTCTTCCTGATCAACGTGCCGATCGGCGTCGCCGCGATCGCCGTCACCTACCTCAAGCTGGCCGAGTCGCGTGATCCCAACGCGACCCGGATCGACTGGGCCGGGCTGGTGACCTTCTCGAGCGCTCTCTTCCTGCTCGTGCTGGGCCTGGTGCGCGGCAACGACGAGGGCTGGGGGAGTCCGGTGATCATCTCGCTGCTGGTCGGGGCCGGCGTGCTGCTGGCCGCCTTCGCGGTGGTCGAGCAGCGGGTCTCGGAGCCGATGCTGCCGCTCTCGCTCTTCCGTCGCCGCGCCTTCACCGGCGTGCAGCTGGCTGCCTTCGCGGTCTCCGGCTCGATGTTCGCGCTCTTCCTCTACCTGACGCTCTACCTGCAGAGTTACCTCGGCTACTCGCCGATCGACGCCGGCCTGCGCTACCTGCCGATCACGCTTGCTTCCTTCGTCGTCGCGCCGATGGCGGGCATGGCGCTGGCCAAGGTCCAGGCCCGCTGGCTGATGAGCGCTGGCCTGGCCCTGACCGGGGTTGGCCTGCTGCTGATGGGCGGCCTCGGCGTCGATTCCGAGTGGACGGCGCTGCTGCTCGGCTTCATCGTCAGCGGCATCGGCGTCGGCCTGCTCAACCCGGTGATCGCCGACGTCGCCCTCAGCGTCGTGCCGAAGGAGCGCAGCGGCATGGCAGCGGGGATCAACGACACCTTCCGCCAGGTCGGGATCGCGGTCGGGATCGCCGCCTGGGGCGCGATCTTCCTCGGCGCCGGCGCCTCGAAGACCCAGGAGGTCGCGGGCAACGCGATCAGCGGCGACGAAGCGCGCGGGCTGGTCGAAGCGACCTCCTCGGGCGCGTTGCCGCAGGCCGTTTCCCACCTGCCGCAACAGGCCCAGGCCAAAGTCCAGGCAGCCGCTGAACAGGGCTTCCTGCACGGCCTCAACGAGATCCTCCTGCTCGGCGCCCTGCTCTCCTTCGCCGGCGCGATCGCCGCCCTTTGGATGGTCCGCGAGCGCGACATCGATCGCGAAGGGATTGTCGAAGGCGCCCCGCTCGAGGCCGAGCCGGAGCCGGCCAGCGCGTAGCGGCCCGCGCCGCCTCAGCGCTTGGCGGGGGCGAGTAGGCCCCACAGTGAGATCAGCGCCCAGGCTCCCTCGAGCAGGAGGAAGCCCCACTGGGCGCTGCTCGCTGCGAGCACGCCGAGGATCGCCGAGCCGACCAGGTTGAGGCCGAGGTAGAGGCGCGACTGCGGGTCGAGGCGCTCAAGCTGCGCCGCCCCGTAGGCGGTCAGGATCAGCACGGCACCGATGATCTGGACGACCTGATCCATTCGCCCACGTTATGTCCTCGGATCGGCGGGTCGAAGGCCCGAGGAGTCCGGCGCGGGTTAGGCGGGTAGTAGCTGCCCGACTTGACGGAGGCGGAGAAAAACAAGAGGGAGCAGCGCCCGGCCAACCCTGGGCTCTGGGCGACGCTGAAGCGCACCGCCAGCGAGTTCCAGGAGGACAACCTGACCGACTGGGCGGCGGCGCTGACCTACTACGGGCTGCTCTCGCTGTTCCCGGCGCTGATCGCGATGGTCTCGCTGCTCGGCCTCTTCGGCGATCCGCGCACGACGACCGCGGGCCTGACCGAAGTGATCACCTCGATCGGGCCGGAATCGGCGGCGCAAACCTTCGAAGGGCCGATCCAGTCGGTCGTCTCCAACCAGAGCGCGGCCGGCTTCGCCTTCGTCATCGGCCTGCTGGTGGCGCTGTGGTCGGCCTCCGGCTACATCGGCGCCTTCATGCGTGCCTCCAACGTGATCTACGAGACGGAAGAGGGCAGGCCATTCTGGAAGCTGCGGCCGCTGCAACTGGCGGTGACCCTGACGATGGTCGTGGCGATGGCGCTGCTGGCGCTCGGCCTCGTCCTCACCGGGCCAATCGTCGAAGCGGTGGCCGGGCCGGTTGGCCTCGGCCAGACCGCGGTTGACGTCTGGAACGTCGCCAAGTGGCCGGTGATGGTGGCGATCTTCGTGCTCATGGTCGACCTCCTCTACTACGCCTCGCCCAA
The DNA here is from genome assembly GCA_963795765.1 of uncultured Solirubrobacterales bacterium. Classification (GTDB taxonomy): domain Bacteria; phylum Actinomycetota; class Thermoleophilia; order Solirubrobacterales; family 70-9; genus VRUE01. The sequence goes on along the minus strand of CAWCJW010000024.1, from coordinate 89,732 downwards.
CGCCAAGCTGCGCGGTTTCCGCTGGGTTACGCCGGGCTGCCTGGTCGCGCTGGTCGCCTGGGCCGTCGTCTCCGCCGCCTTCGCTTTCTACGTCGCCAACTTCGGCTCCTACGACAAGACCTACGGCACGCTCGGCGGCCTGGTCGCGCTGCTGGTCTGGCTCTGGATCAGCAACCTGGCGATCCTCTTCGGCCACCAGCTCAACGCCGAGCGCGAGCGCAGCGCCGAGATCGAAGAGGGCACGCCGCGGGCGGAGAGTGAGATCCAGCTCGAGCCGCGAGCGGCGCCATAGTGGGCCAGGCTCAGCGCAAGTAGCGCGGCCAATCGATGTCGCTGACCGCCTGGCGCTGGCGCCCGAGTACCTCGCCGTTGCCGTCGTAGGCGACCACTTCGCGTGGCTCGCGTCCGGGCTCGACCAAGAGGACGAAGCCGCCGTTGATGTCGCCGACTTCCAGAGGGGGGCCCGAGCCGTAGATGAGCTGCACGCTTTTCACCGACGGGGCGCTGATCCCGAAGAGGGGGACGTGGCCATCTGCGTCGGCGTGCCGCATCGCGCCGGGGCCGAGCACTTCCAGGGGGCTGTCGTGGAAGTTGTGGGCCGTGAATCCACCCATGCCGAAGCCGGTGTTGCCGAGGTCGAAGGCAAGCGCGCCGCTGCGCTCGATGTAGGCGAAGAGCTTGTAGCCACCGGCGGCGGCGATCACCCGCGGTTGATGCACGTTCTGTCGCGACCAGGCGCCCTCGTGGAAGTAGAAGGGAGCTTCCTGGTGGGCTTTCAGCGGCACGCCGGGAGCCTTGGCCGAGTCGCCGCCGAGCCAGCCCGAGAAGCTGCCGGCGACGCTGTTGGCGGCGTCCTCGATCGCGGCGCGGGTCCTCGGCACCGCATAGATGCCGACGAGCAGCAGGGCGAGCGCCGCGATCGCTGGCAGGGCGAGTCGCCGCCAGCCTGCTTCTCGCCGAGGACGGCCCAGGCGACGCGGCGTTTCGGGCTGCAGCCGCGCCAGCACGCTTGCGAGCTCGGCCTCGCTCGGCTCGAGCGCGCGCGCCGGCGAGAACGCGGTTCGCAGCAGGCGCTCGTCGATTTGGTGGGCTGGCATCTTCATCCTCCTTCGAAGGCGAGCGCGAGCTCGGCGAGTTGCTTGTCTTGGCGCAGTGCGCCCCGTCCGCGCGAGAGCAGCGCGTGCACGGTGCCGGTGCGGCAGCCGAGCGCCGCGGCGATCTCGGCGTCGGAGAGGTCGTGGACGTAGCGCAGCGCCAGCGCCAGGCGCTGTTTCGGTGGCAGCTCGGCGAAGGCGGCCACGAGGGCGCTGCGGGCGGCGAGCAAGGCGTCGCGATCGAGCCCTTCCGGCGCCGGCGGCTGGTTGGAGTCATCGAGCAGGGCGAGCGGCGTCTCGGTGGCGCCGGCGCGCCGGCGCAGCTTCAGTCGCCGCAGAGTGCGGCGGACGGTGATTCGGTGGACCCAGGCATCGAAGGCCTCGGGGTCACGCAGCTTGTCAAGTGAGCCGAGGACGTCGATCGCGACCTCCTGGGCGATGTCCGCCGCCTCCTCCCGGCTCTCGGCCAGGGCGGCGGCGGTGCGCAGCGCCAGCCGCATAGCGCTGCGGGCGAGCTCTTCGCTGGCGCTGGGATCCCCGTTTCGCCAGCGCCGCACCGCCTCCGTGCTCGAGCTCTCCTCCGATCTGGCGATCTGCGGGCTCATCTACGGTCCTAGTGTGCGCAGAGGGCGAAAACCTTGCATCGGCAAGCAGGGACTGGCCAAGGCCTTGATGGCGCTGTTTTGGACCAGCGGCTACATCGTCGGCGCCCTGGCCACTGCCCACACGCCGGCGCTCACGGTCAGCTTCTGGCGCTTGCTCGTGGCGACCCCTTTGATGGCTGCGATTGCCCTGGTCGCGAAGGCGCGCTGGCCGCGAGGGGCCGCTGACCCTGGGCCTCTCGATCTGCGCCATCCTGCTCTTCTTCTGGCTCCTGCGCCGCCAGAAGGGGGGCGAGGCGACCAGCTTCCTCTACGTCGTCCCGGCGCTGACCGCGATCGCCGCCGTGCCGGTGCTGGGCCAGTCGCTCAACGCCGGCGTGGTGGTCGGGCTCGTGCTCGGCCTGGTCGGCGTCAACATGGTCGGCGGCGGTCGCCCCCAGCGCTCAACGGGCCTAAGATCGGGACATGTGCAGAAACATAAAAACTCTCTACAACTTCGATCCACCGGCAAGTGACGACGAGGTCAGCGCTGCGGCGCTGCAGTACGTGCGCAAGATCAGCGGCTTCAACAAGCCCTCACAGGCAAACGCAGAGGCCTTTGAGCAGGCGGTCGCGGAAGTGACCGAGGTCTCGGCGCGGCTGCTCGACCACCTCGTCACCACGGCGCCACCGAAGGATCGCGAGGTCGAGGCGGCCAAGCGCAAGGCCCGGGCCGAAGAGCGCTTCGCCGCCTAGCGGCTATTTGCTCGCGGTCAGGGTTGCGGCGGTGTAGGCGGTGCCTTCCTGGAAGGCCGCGGTGATCGTTTCGGTGAAGGCGCCGTTCGATTTCGAGGTGAAGGTGAAGGTCGTCGCCGATTCGGCGGCGCCGGTGGCGGGGATCGCCAGCGGGCTGCCGCTGATCGTGCCGCTGCCGGTGGTGACGGTTACCTTGGCCGAGTGGCCGGCGCCGAGAGCGCTGACCGTGTTGCCGTAGGTATCCGTGACCGCGATCTTCGCTTTCACCGTGCCGCTGTTGCCGAGGCCGGTCACGGTGCAGGCGAAGACGCAGTTTGCGCCGAGGCTGCCGGCGCTGAGGGTGACGCCGGTGAAGCCCCACCTCGAGGCGGCGAGAGGGGAGACCGTGATCGCGATCGGCGCGCTCGAGATCGTGCCGTCGCTGACCGAGACGTTGGCCGACTCCGCCCGGTAGAGCTTCATCACACCGTTCTTGGTCGTGTTGACCGAGGCGACGCCAGCGGTGAACGTGATCGCGGTGGCGGTGCCGAAGTTTGTCGCGGTGCCGGAGCTGTTGGCGACCGTCGGCGCGGTTCCATTGGGGCTTAGCGAGGCGCCGGAGAAGGTGAGGTTCTTGGCGCCGGTGTAGGTGGTCACGGTGTTTTCATAGGTGTCCTGGGCGGTGATCGTGAGGTTGTCGGCGACGGCCGGCGCGGGAGTCGTCGATGCCGCGGCGAGGATGAGTTTGGTCGCGGTCGAGGCGGTGGTCGTGGCCAGGGTCCCCGAGAGCGCGCCGTCGCTGACCGTGATCGTGGCGGCGCCGATCTTGTAGAGCTTCATCACGCCGTTGGCGCTGCCGCTGACGCTTGCGACGCCGGCGCTGAAGCTGGTCGGCGTCGCGCTGCCGAAGGCGACGGCGTTGCCGCTCGAGTCCGAGACGGTGGGGCTATTGCCCGCGGGGCTGGCTGAGGCGCCGCCGTAGGTGAGGCTCTTGGCGCCGGTATAGGTGGGGTCGGCGTTGCCGTAGGTGTCCTGAGCGGTGACCGTGAGGTTGTCGGCTTCGCCCACGGCCGGTGTGGCGGTCGCGGCGGTGAGACCCAGTTTGGTCGCGGTCAGCGGCGAGACGGTCACTTCCAGCGGCGCCGCGCTGGAGATCGTGCCGTCGCTGACATTGATGCTGGCTTTGCCGGCGGCGTAGATCTTCATCTGGCCGTTCTTGGCGGCGCTGACCGTGGCCACACCAGTCGTGAAGGTGATCGCGGTCACGCTTCCGAACGCGGTCGCGACCCCGGTCCCGGAGTTGTTGGTGACGGTCGGTTTGTTGATGCCAACGGTCGCCGCGCCGGAGAAGGTGAGGTTCTTGGAACCGGCGTAGGCGGTTGCCGTGTTGCCGTACGTATCCAGCGCTGTGACCGTGAGGTTGTCCGATTCGCCCGCGGCGAGCGTGGTTGCGACTGCGGTGAGGGCGAGTTTCGCGGCGGTGGCCGGCGCCACCGTCAGCGTCAGCGTTGCTTCGGTGAGCGTGCCGTCGTTGACTTTGAGATTGGCCGCGCCGCTCTTGAATAGGGTCATCTCGCCGTTTTTCCCGGCGGACGCCGTCGCCACCCCGGCGCTGAAGCTGAGCGCCGTGGCGCTGCCGATCGGAATGTCGGTGCCGGCGGAGTTGGAGACCGTGGGGACTTCGCCGCTGGGGCTGGCAACGGGCCCGGAGAAGGTGAGGCTGTGGGAGCCGGTGTAGCTCGTGGCGGTGTTGCCGTAGGCGTCCTGGGCGGTGGTGGTGAGGTTGTCGGCGGCGCCAGCCGTGGGCGTGGTCGTGGTCGCGGTGAGAGCGAACTTGGCCGCCGTCGCCGGGGACACCGTCACCGCCAGCGGTGTGGCGGTGGTGACGGTGCCGTCGGTGACCGAGATGCTCGGCGATTCCGCTTTGTAGAGCGTCATCGCACCGTTTTTGCCGGTGGAGACCGTGGCGACGCCGGCGCTGAAGGTGATCGCGGTCGCCGTGCCGAAGGCGGTCGCGGTCCCCGAGCTGTTGGTGACGGTCGGTTTGAAGGTGCCGATCGCCGTCGCTCCGGAGAAGGTGAGGTTCTTGGAGCCGACGTAGGTGGTTGCGAGGTTGCCGTAGGCGTCGAAGGCGGTGATCGTGAGGTTGTCGGCTTCGCCAGCCGTCGGTGTCGCGCTGGCTGCGGTCGGGACGAACTTGGCCGCCGTCGCCGTTGCCACGGTCACCGCCAGCGGCGTCGCGGTCGAGGTCGTGCCGTCGCTTGCTTCGATCGAGGTTGCGCCGCTCTTGTAGAGCTTCATCACACCGTTCGTGCTGGAGGACACGGCGGCGGCGCCTGAGGTGAAGGTGAGCGCGGTGGCGGCGCCGAAAGCGATCGCAGCGCCGGAGCTGTCGGCGACGGTGGGCACGGTTCCGTTGGGGCCGGCGGGGGCACCGCTGAAGGTGATGCTGTGCGAGCCGGTGTAGGTGGTGACCGTGCCACCTTTCGCGTCCTTGGCGGTCACGGTCAGGTTGTCGGCGGCACCGGCGGTCGGCGTTAGCGAAGCGGCGCCGAGCACGAAGTGGTCGATCGGGCCGACCGCGACGGTTGCCGCTTTGGCCGAGCTGACCGTGCTCCAGGTGCGCCACTTGGCGGTGACTACGTAGCTGTAGGTGCCCGGTTCGAGCCCGCTGTCGGTGCAGGTGACGACGGTCAGCGTCGACGAGCAGGTTCCGTCGGCTTTTTCACCGTTGCGGCTGACCGTGTAGGTCACGGTTCCCGACCCCGGGGCGGTGACGGCGCCCCAGGTCAGGGCGACCGTGCCGCCGGTCGCCGGGGTGGCGGAGGTGATCGTCGGTTGGGCGATTGCCGAAACGACCGCGGGGTTGCCATCACCCGAGCCCGTCGTCGTGAAGTAGGCGATGGCGGTGCCTGCCGCGACCATGCCCAACAGGATCACTGCCGCCATCCCGGCGATACCGCTCGGGAGCAGCCGCCTCATCCCCGTGCTGTCCCGGAGAAGGAGAGGGGGAACTGGGCGCCCTGGCAGGCGTCCTGGCTGACCAGCAGGTCACGCAGGGCGATCGTCGGCGCCGAGCCGCCGGGCCCAGGCAGGCTGATCGAGCCGTTGGCGGGCACCTGGATCGGGCTGGCGCTGGAGGCGCTCGCCCCGCTGAGGATCAGGTTTTCAGCGCTGGCGCAGCCGGGTGGGCTGGAGCCGGCGCTGACCGTGATGCTGGTGATGAGGATTGGTACCGGGTTCGGGTTGGCAATCGTCAGTGGCAGGGCCTGTGCCGGCGCGCCCGGAAACAGGGCGCCGAGGCTGCCCAGCTGCGGCGTGATCGAGAAGTCCTTTGGTTCCAGCACCTGCCAGCGAAAGCGCGCCGTCTTGCTATGCCTCTTGCGCGCGGCGACGCTGCGCACCGAGAAGCTGTGGCCGCCGACCGCCAGCTTGCTGTAGCTGACCGGCGCCTGGCAGGCGCTCCAGGCGCGACCGTCGAGCTTGCACTGGAAGCGCGGCTTGCCGCTGCGGACGGTGAAGCCGAACTTGGCGCTGGTCGATGTCGCGAGCTTTTCCGGGTGCATGGTGATCTTGGGTTTGGGCAGCGAAGCGACTCCCTGGCTCCGCTCCGCCTTGGGAGCGGAGCCAGGGGTGTGGTCATGCTTCTGAGGAACAGCGGCGTAGGCGACGGCGCCGAGGCCGACGACTCCGGCCAGCAGGGCGATCAGCGCCCCGCGCGTAGCGCGCATGCCCCCGTCGCCTCCCGCGTACTAGTTGCTGGTCAGGTGCAGCGTCAGCGTCGCACCCTGGCAGGCATCCTGGCTGACGCCCGTTTCGTTCATCGTCAGAGTCCCGGTAGCCGCGACGCTCTGGCCGTTGCCGGGGTTGACCACTTGATTGACCGGCACGGCAGCCATCGTGAAGTCCGGTTTTTCGCCGGTGAGTTTGGTGCTGCAGGTGGAGTGGCCGGCATCGGTAGTAATGCTCGAGAGCGTCACCGTACCGACCCGCTGGACACCCGAGGACGGGTTGTCCACCGTGAAGGAGACCGGTGAGGAGGAGCCTGGGTAGAGGCTCGATGAGATCGTGGCGTGCAGCGTTACTGCGGAACTCGAGCCAACGGTGGCGGTGCCGGTGCCCGACCCGCTTGACGTGAAGTACGCAAACGCGACGCCGGCCACCGCGAGAGCGCAGGTACAACCGAGTGCGATAAGCGCCCTCTGCTTGGTGATCCAGCGCATTTCTTCCCCCTAGTTGATGGATTTATTGGATCCGGAGCCTTGACTCCGACAGGGGGAACATCGACGGATGACGTAGACGCCTTAAGCCTGCAAGGGCAGACAGTTTTTTTTGCTCTTGTCCACTTCGTACAACGGCTATTTAGCCTGCAAATAAGCTATTTATCTAGCTGTGGGCCAGTTCACGATCGATGATTTCGGCCAGCGCGTCGTTGACTCCGTTGGCTGGAATGCTGCAGATCTGGGCCGCGGAAGCGGCCCCGCGAACGACTTCAGCGGCCCTCAGAGCGTGCCAGTGCGAGTCATAGGACTCACCGGCGGTAGCGACGGTGCGGCCATCGGCGCCGAGCAGGCGCCAGCGCCACTTTCCAACAAGGTCTTCATAGGCATCGAATTGCGGCATCGGGTCTCCTTTGATCGAATGGGAACGTATGTTCGCATCCGATCCGGCGGAAAAGCTCAGCCGGAGGTACCGCGGCGAGCAAGCAGCTCGTCGAGCCTTTCGTAGCCTTCGTTGACGCCCTTCTCCATGCCGGATTGCAGCATCGAGTCGCGCGCCTCGGCCGAGTCGAAGCTCGAGGTAATGACGAGCCGGGTCTGCTCCGCTCCGACCTGTTCGAACTCGACTCGATCGAGCGAGGGGCCAAGGTCGTTGCGCTCGAAGTCGAAAGTCTGGACCAGCAAGTGCGGCGGGTCGACCTCGCGGAATTCGCCGTAGAAGACAAATGGCCCGTCTACGTCGTTTTGGTGCGTGTAGCGATAGGAGCCGCCAGTTCGCACGTCCATCTCCTGCACGGTCATCGTCAACCGCCGTGGGCCGAGCCACTGGCAGAGCAGCTCCGGGTCGGTGTAGGCATCCCAGACCAGCTCGCGCGGGGCATCGAAGAGGCGCTCGATGCGCACCTCCGTGTCGCTCAGCGTGGTCACGGTGGTGGGGTGCCGGGTGCTTGCATCTCCGCTCATTTCAAGCTTCCTTTCTTGCGTTCGATGATCTCTTCCAGTTGGTCGAAGCGCTGCTCCCAGCCGCGGCGGAACTCCTCGATCCACGCGCCGGCCTCCTCGAGCCGGCGCGGCCCGAGCTGGCAGTGGCGGCTGCGGCCGCGCTTCTCGCTGATGATCAGTTCGGCCTGTTCAAGCACCCGCAGGTGCTTCTTCAGCCCGGTCAGCGACATCCCGGCCGGTTCGGCCAGTTCGCTGACCGTCGCTTCGCCTCGCCTCAGGCGTTCGAGGATCGCCCGCCGGGTGGGGTCGGCAAGGGCCGAGAAGGCAGCGTCGAGATTAGGAGAATGCTGAACCATATGGTTCAGTTTAGCACTGCGATAGCGTGCCGCTTACCCGACGTAAGTGCCTCGCCCTGAGCAGGAGATTTCATGACTTCGTCCACCCAGGACCGGACGCATCCCAATCTGACCCTGGCAGTCCTCGCCCTCGGCGGGATGGCCTACGCGCTGCTCAGCTCGGCCGTGGTGCCGGCGCTGCCGACGATGCAGCACGACCTCGGCACCAGCGAGACCGGGATCACCTGGCTGCTGACCGGCTACCTGCTTGCCGCCTCGGTTGCCACCTCGATCCTCGGCCGGCTCGGCGACATGTACGGCAAGGAGCGGCTGCTGCTCTGGACCCTGGTCATCCTCGGCGCTGGCACCCTGCTGGCGGCCGTCTCCACCTCGCTGCCGGTGCTGATCGCGGCGCGCTTCATCCAGGGCGCCGGCGGCGGCATCTTCCCGCTCGCCTACGGCATCGTCCGCGACGAGTTCCCGGCCGAGAGGGTGGCGGGCGGCATCGGCATGCTCTCGGCGATCCTCGGCATCGGCGGCGGCCTCGGCATCGTCCTCTCCGGGGTGATCGTCGAGCACCTCAACTACCACTGGCTCTTCTGGATCCCGCTGGTCGCGGTCGTGCTCGCCGCCGTCGCCACCTGGCGCTTCGTGCCGGAATCGCCGGTGCGCACGCCGGGCAAGATCAACTGGCTGGCCGCCGGCCTGATGACGGTCGGGCTCTCGGCGGTGCTGCTGGCGATCAGCCAGACGACGACCTGGGGTTGGGTCTCGGGCAAGACGCTCGGCCTGATCCTCTTCGGCGTGCTGGTGACGGCGGCCTGGATCGCGGTCGAGGTGCGCAGCCGCGAACCGCTGATCGACATGACGATGATGCGGGTGCGCGGGGTCTGGACCACCAACGCGGCCGCCTTCCTGCTCGGCGCCGGCCTCTACGCCTCCTTCATCGTCTTCCCCCAGTTCGCCCAGCTGCCCACGAGCACCGGCTTCGGCTTCGGCGCCTCGGTTGTCGTCTCCGGCCTGTACCTGCTGCCGGCGACGATCGGGATGACGATCCTCGGCCTGCGCGCCGGTCCGATCGCGGCCCGCTTCGGCTCGCGCAACGCGCTGCTGGCGGGAACGGTCTTCGCCACCGCCTCTTTCATCATGCTCGCCGTCGCTCACGAACATCCCTATGAGCTGCTGATCGCCGCGGCGCTGCTCGGCATCGGCATCGGCCTCTCCTTTGCCGCCCTCGGCAACCTGATCGTGCAGGCGGTCTCGCCGGAGCAGACCGGCGTCGCCAGCGGCATGAACAACGTGATGCGGACGCTCGGCGGCGCCCTCGGCGGTCAGCTCTCCGCCACCTTCATCGCCGACCACATGGTCAAGAACCTGCCCGCAGTCACCGGCTTCACAGAGACATTCCTGATGGCGACCGGCTTCCTCCTGCTCTGCTTTGGCGCCGGCCTGCTGGTGCCGCGCACGCTCGGCTCGCCAAGCGGAGGGGCCGGTCGAGGTTCCGTAGCGGCGCCGGCGCCTGAGGCTGCCCAAGCCTGAGCTGGTATTGCTCTGATAATCTTGATCAAATTGATCAGGAGCCGGTTGACGGGGGCGGTCGGTCTCGGAGGAGGAAGAGACGATGAAATTGCTCGCTGTGACCGTGGTGAGCCTGGCGCTCGGGATGGCAGTTGCCGCCACCGCCTATGCCGTCGAAGCCGAATGGATGCTCGGCTCGAGCACGCTCACCGAACTCTCGCTTTCGGAAGAAAAAGTCGCGATCTCCGGCGGAACGGTGACCCTCACGGTGCCGGAAAAAGCGATCACGATCCAGTGCAAAGCAACGGGGGGAAGCGGCAAGCTCCTCAAAGCGGGGCTGGGGGAACTATCGCTCTCGCTTAAAGCGTGCGAAGTCTTGAAATTGCCGTGCAAAGTCAGCGAACCAGTCACGATCGAAGCGAAAACCAGTTCCCTGCTGACCGGCGGACTTCCTTACGAGGTGCTCGAAGGCACGAAAGAAGGGAAACCCCTATCGACGATCACGGTCACGGGCAAAGAATGCGTGCTTCCCGAAAAAAGTGAACTCACGGGTAAGGTCGCCGCTCAAATATCGCTCGAAGAAAGCGTCAAACAGGCACTCAAATTCTCAGAAGCAACCTCAAAAGCCGCCAATAAAGCCCTGAAAGAAGAAAGCAAGGCTGAACTTACCCTCCAGCTCGGCAAATCCGTCGCCTACCTGGGCGGCGAACCGCTGACGTCGCTCACCGGTGAAAAACACGTGGGAGAAGAATTCGATGACGTGTTTGCCACCAAGCTGTGTAAAGAAGATCCTCCAGCGCGGGACGAGTGCCCGGCAGCCAAAAATTACCCCGCGACGACGACCGTCACCGCGGAAAAAGAAGGCAGCGTCAAAATCGTTCCGGCTGGCATGGGCGGATTCATCTGCGACGCGTCGAAACTGGAAGGCACACTCAACCAAGCGTCCGGCGCTCCGCTGCTCGCCTCGTTCCCGACGGTGTCATTCACCAGCTGCAAAAGGGGCATGGAAACCTGCACGGTCAACACGCTCGGCTTGCCGTACACGGTCCAGTTCAAAATTACCGCCCTGTCCCAGGGCCCGATGAGGGTCCTGAACCCGAAATTTGAAATCTGGTGCGCGGCCGAAATGCACTGCACCTATGGCAACGTCCCGCAACTTCCCTCGCTCCAAGTTACCGGTGGGGAACCGGCAAAAGCGGTCATGTCGGCCTTCGTCCTGCTCAACACGCAGATGGGGTGCCCGGTGACCGCCAAATGGGAAGGGATCGGGACGACGAACAACGTGATCGAATACAAATTCACCGCCCCAGGGTCGCCGGCGAAGATGTGGCCGGCGTTCTGAGCGGGCTCGACTGATCTGAGCGCGGGACCCGACCGAGGAGGCGTCCAGCCGGCCGGCAGGTGCATCCGCTCGGCCGCGGATAGGGTTTCGCCGTGCCCATCCAACGGCTCGCCGCGAGCGTCACCGGCCCGCGTGGTCGCTGGCTGACCGTTGCGGTTTGGGTCGTGCTCGGCATCGCTGGGTTCGTCGGGCGGACACACATCAACGACGTAACGGCGGCAGGGCAGAGCAGCTACCTGCCGGCGCACGCCGAGTCGACCCAAGTCGTCGACCTGATGCAGCGCGACTTCAAGGGCGGCAACGATGTGCCGGTGCTGATCGTCTTCGCCCGCGATGGCGGGCTCAGCGCCGCTGACCTGAACACGATCGGCAGGCTCGGCAAAGGACTGGAACGGCTCGGGCTCTCTGGTGCGACGCCGGTCTTTGCTCCCTTCTCCAAGCAAACCAGGCAACCGCTGGGGGAGGTGACCCGGGTGGCGCGCGGGGTGGGGCCGATCGCGCGCGACGGCGAAGCGGCGCTGGTGACGCTGGCGATCGACTCCGAAGACCGCGGCGCCGTCGTCGACGGCGTCAAGCAGATCCGCGCCTACCTCGCTGCCCATCGCCACCCCGGACTGGGTTCCTACGTGACCGGGCCCGCTGGGGTGGCCGCCGACCTCGAGCAGGTTGCCGAAGACGCAGGCCAAACCCTGTTGATCGCGACCCTCAGCCTCGTCCTGCTGCTGCTCCTGCTCGTCTACCGGGCGCCGCTGCTGGCGCTGATGCCGCTGCTCGTCGTCGGCACCGCCTACCTGATCGCGATCGGGCTGACCTACCTCTTGATCGACTCCGGCCTGATCACGGTCAACACCGAGGGGACCTTCCTGCTCCTGGTGCTGATCTTCGGCGCCGGAACCGACTACTCGCTGCTCTTGATCCATCGCTATCGCGAGGAGCTCGGCCGCGGGGGCGAGCCACTGACGGCGCTGCGCGCGGCGCTGGCCGAGAGCGTGCGGCCGATCGCCGCCTCGGCGGCGACGGTGATCGCGGCGATGCTGGTCTTGCTGCTTGCCGACCTCGAATCGACCCACTGGCTCGGTCCGGTGCTGGCAATCGGGGTCGCGGTGATGCTCTGCGCCGGCCTCACCCTGCTGCCCGCGCTGCTCGCGATCCTCGGCCCGCGGGCGTTCTGGCCGGGTCGCGGCGCGGGGTCGAGTGGGAAACGCCGGCTCTGGGCGAACGTCGCCGGCCTGGTCCGCCGCCGCCCGTGGACGATCGTCGCCGGCGTCTTCGCCGTTCTCGCAGTCCTTGCCCTCGGCAACCTGATTCAGCACGGCACGATCGGCTTCGGCGAAGGCGAAACGCGCTCGACCGAATCGAGCCGCGGCAACGAAGTCCTCGACGAACACTTCCCGCCCGGCATCGGCTCGCCGTTGACCGCGGTGCTGGGGATCGGTGAAGTCGGGGCGGCGCTGCACGGGCTCGAGCACCTCGACTCGGTCAAGCTCGCCGTGCCGGTGCCGCCATCCTCGGTCTCCGACGTGGCAGCGCTGGCGATCGTGCTGCGCGGTAATCCCTACTCGGGCGAAGCGGCCGACCTAGTCAAGGGGGTGCGCAAGCGCCTACAAGAGGTCGCCCCCGGCGCCCTCGTCGGCGGCATTCCGGCCGAGAACTACGACGTCGAGCAGACCAACGAACGCGACACGAAGCTGATCGTGCCGGTGGTGCTGGCGGTCGTCGGCCTGATCCTGATCGCGGTGCTGCGGGCGCTGGCCGCGCCCGGCTACCTGATCGCCACCGTGGTTGCCTCCTTCGCCGCGACCCTGGGCCTGGTCACCTTCGCCTTCACCCAGCTCTTCGGCGCGGCTGGGATCAGCTTCGACCTGGTGCTGCTGGCCTTCATCTTCCTGGTCGCGCTGGGGGTCGACTACAACATCTTCCTGATGACCCGCGCCCGCGAGGAGGCCGTCGCGCACGGCACGCGGGAGGGGATGCTGATCGCGCTCGAGGACACCGGCGCGGTGATCACCGGCGCCGGCCTGATCCTCGCCGGCACCTTCGCCACCCTGACCCTGCTGCCGCTGGAACAGCTGGTTCAGATCGGCGCCACGGTCGCGATCGGCGTCCTGCTCGACACCTTCGTCGTCCGCTCGCTGCTGATCCCAGCGATCACGTACCTCTGCGGCGAGCGCGCCTGGTGGCCGGGCTCAGTTCGGAATCCCCCTACCTGACGTGTAGACTAATGATCTACATGGCGGTCAACGACACCACGACGATCCGGGTGTCTTCTCGGACTCGGGACCGGCTGAAGATCCTGGCGGCGCGGCGCGGAGAGCCGGCCGGCGAGGTGGTGGCAAAGCTTGTCAGCGCCGCCGACGAAGAGGCGATGCTGGATGAGGTCGCGACTGGATTCGAGAAGCTCGCTCGCGACCCCGCCGCTCTGGCGGCTTACCGCGCGGAGACCGCCGAGATCGAGTCCGCTTTCGATGCACCGACGCCGGAGTGGTAGAGGCTCGCCCCCAGCAAGGTGAGGTGTATTGGGCCGATCCCGATCCCACTCGCGGACGAGAGCAGGCCAAGTCGCGCCCTTTCGCGATCGTCTCAGTCGACCAGTTGAACCAGGCGAGTCTCGGCCTTTCACTCGCCGTCCCGCTGACTCGAACCGATTTCAGTAGCGCGCTCCATCTCGCTATTCGCTCTCCAGAGGGTGGGTTGAGGGAGGACGGCTTCGCGATGCCCGAGCAGATGCGGGCGATCTCCCACGAGCGACTCAGTCGCCGGCTGGGGAACCTGCGCCCGGTGACCCTGGATGAGTTGCTGAAACGCTGCCGGCTGCTCCTGCGCTAGTTGTCTTGGCCGCGCACGACGAGCAGCCCGACCGTGTGGCGATCGAGGCGATCGCCAGTCCTCGGATCAGGTCTGCATTCGCTCACTGCGGGTATAGGGCCTCCATGAGCAACTCGTTGAAGAGCAGATTTGTCCGCAAGGCGGCGAAGAGCGGCGCCAAGCACACCGCTCACGGCGCTGCCTCGAAGCTGAAGCGCAAGCCGATGCGGGCCGGCACGCTGCTGCTTATCGGTGGTGTCTTTGGCGCCCTCGCTGGATGGGTCGCTGCGCGAAGCACCGCGGCGCCCGCTTCCCCTGCCTGAGTCCTGTACAGATTCCGGGATGGGCGAGTTCCGCTACGAGGGGCACCGGATCTCCTACGACTCCTACGGGGAGGGCGAGCGCGTGCTGGTGCTCGTCCACGGGCTGCTGATGAACCGCCGCATGTTCGAGCGCCTGGCGCCGGAACTGGCGGCAGCGGGGAATCGGGTGATCTGCGTCGACCTGCTCGGGCACGGCCGCTCGGACCGGCCCGAGGATCTGCGGCTCTACTCAATGCCGCTCTTCGCCCGCCAGGTGGTGGCCCTGCTGGACTACCTGGAGCTGCCTTCCGCCTCGATCGGTGGCACTTCGCTCGGGGCCAATGTCGCGCTCGAGCTGGCGGTGCGCTATCCGGAGCGGGCCAGCGCGCTCTTCGTCGAGATGCCGGTCCTAGACAACGCCCTGCCAGCGGTCGCCGGCGCCTTCACCCCTGTGCTGCTCGGCCTGCGGGCGGCACGACCCGTTTTCGAGCTCACCTCCCGCCTCACCTCGGTGATCCCGCGCACTAACTACTTGGTCGATATCGGGCTCGACTGGGTGCGCCAGCGTCCCGGTCCTTCTGGCGCGGTGCTCGAGGGCCTATTGCTGGGGGAGACCGCGCCGCACCGCGAGCAGCGCCTGAAAATCAAGCAGCCGGCCTTGATCGTCGGCCACACGCGCGATCCCGTCCACCCGTTCAGCGACTCGGGCATGCTGGCCGAAGAGCTCGAGAACGGGCGGCTTGTCATCGCCAGCTCGATCTTCGAGTGGCGGCTCAAGCCCGCTCGCCTCACTGCCGAGTTGGCCTCGTTTCTCGAGCAGACAGCCGCTTCCGCTCAGGTGCCGTCCTCGGCCTGAACCCGGAACTTCCGCTTCGCCGGTGTTGAGTCGGCTCCGTTGGCGCTGACCGCGCGGACGAGGAACTTGTGTTTGCCGGCCTTGAGGTTTTTGTAGACCTTGGGAGAGCGGCAGCGGCGATATGGCTTGCGGTCCAGCTTGCATTCGAACTTGAGACCGGCGCCATCGGCATCGGTGCCCTTGAAACGGAAGCGCGCCGTGAGTTTCTCCAGCTTTGCCTTGAGGATCGTCGTCGAAGGTAGCGACGGTGTTTTTGCCTTTGCAGATGTGGAACCCGTGGAGGACGAAGAAGAGGAGGTCGGCTGCGGGCAGGGAGGCAGACCTGGGGCGTACTCGTAGGCGCCGACATCGGTGATCACCGAGCAGGGGGTCCGTCCCGCCAGTGTTCTGCCGTTGCCGGCGAGGTCGAGCGACCCGTTGGCCGCGTCATTGACGCCGGCGTCGATCGTCGGCGAGGCGGCCGCCTGGGTGAAGTTGTTTGCCGTCGGGTTGACAAGCAGTGGCGCCGCGGTTTGGTTCGTGCCGCTGCCAGCCGCGGACACGGTTGCCCCGCCTTCGGTTTTGACGTTGGCGTAGTTGGAGTGGTTGAGGTCGATCACGGTTGTGGCGCCGCTCAGCTGAACCGCTTCGACGTCGGTGCTCACGCCACGCACGATTGTGTTGACGGCACTGACCTGGGCCTGCGCGCCGCTGGCGGCGGCGAGCATCGCCAAACCGACTTCGGCGCCGTAGATGGTGTCGTTACGCAGGGTCAGCCCGAAGTGCGAGCCGACCGAGCCGACGCTGTTGAAGATGCCGTCTCGGCCCGCGCAGACCGAGTCGAGGATCGTCACTGCCGGGCCGGTGTCGCAGCCCGTGGCTGATTCGCCCACCGCAAGCACCCGTTCCATCGTCGAGTTGACGTGAACGGCAGCGACCCCGTTCTTGACGTGGATCGCGAGGTCGGAGAGCTTCACCCCGTTGCCGCCTTCCATTCGCACCGCCCAGTTGAACGAGGCGACGGGGAATTCCGAGTAGATCTGCGGCATCGGCTGGCCGGGGGCTCCCTGCATCGAAACGCCGTTTTCCAGGGTGAGCTGGGTCGTCAGCGGCACGCCGGTGGTCCCGTAGCTGCCTTCGTTGCCGGCGAGGATGACGGTGTCGCCGGAGTGCGCGCCGGATACCGCGACGGTGATTTTGCAGGGCGAGCCTTCCGCGCAGGTGCTGCCGGAGCCGTTTGGCGATGCGTACCGAGGCGCGGCGCTGGCGCTCGATGCGAGCGCGGCGAGCAGCATCAAGCTCGCGACCACCGCTGATGCCGCCCGCCAGAGGCCGATCGATCTTCCCCGCTCGCTCCGCACATTCCCTCCCCGCTCGATGGTTTTCGCGATTGTCCACGACCGGCGGGATGAGAAAGGCTCACTCGACACTCGTCCAATCACTTTTCGGGGAGCTCCTCGGGCTCGTCCACATTTACATAGGACAAATTGATCAATTAGGTCTATTCTGCGGGTCAGGCCATGTCCGAATTCGACCACGGACCTAGCGCGAGCCTCGCGCAGCACTTCGACGAAGTTCCCGACCCTCCCAACAAGGAGGTTGACTTCTGGTTCGACTGGGGCCCGATCTTCTACCGCGGTCGCCTCGATGGCTCGGCGAAGCTGCTCTGTATCGCCTCCGATCCGGGCCCGACCGAGCGGATCGCCGGGCGGACGCTGGTCGGCGACGCCGGCCAACGGGTGCAGGGATTTCTCACCAAGCTCGGCCTCACCCACTCGTACATCTGCGTAAACGCTTGGCCCTATGCCTTCCACCCCAACCGCGGAAAGCCAAGCGTTGAAGGCAGCCTCAAAGACGAAGCGCAGCTCAAATGGCGCAACAAATTCTACGACTCGGTCGCGGGACCCAAACTGCAGGCCATCGTCGTCTTCGGCTACATGGCGAAAGCGGCGGTGGAACTGTGGAAACTCCCCAAAGGCGTTCAACGCTTCGATCTCTTCCACCCGTCCTACGAAAAAGAAGATCTGCTGTTGAAACAGTGGCGGGAAGCGATGCCGAAACTGCGCCAAACGGTCACGCCCGACGCCGACGGCAGCAACACGGGCCCGAACTACGGCACCAGCTTCGAGGAGAGCGACTACGCCGCGATTCCGCGCCGCGACCTTCCCTTTGGGGCGCCGGCCTTCCTCGGCGATGATTCCTGGGTGCGGGCCCTGCCCGGCTCGGCGCATAACTCGGTGGGGCGGTCCTCGCCCGACGACGGCCACACGCTGATCTGGAAAGCGCCGAAAGCCTGAGCGCTTGTCGCCGGGCGGCGGCGCGACTATTTGTAATAGCTGTGCAGGCCGTCGAGCTTGCCCCCGTGCAGCTCTTTGGCTGCCTCGACCGCTTTGAAGTAAGCGGCGTCGTGGGTGAGTGAATCGAGTGGCGGGATCTCGACCGTGACCGACACCTCTTTGCCCGTGTGCAGCGGATCGTCCCAGGGCTTGTCGGCCATCAGCCAGGGTGGCGGCGGTTTGTCTTTTTTGGCTTTTTTGTGGGCTTCCTCGATCTTCAGGTAGCGGGCGATGGGGTCACGCTTGGCGGCGGCGATGTCGTCTAAGGCTTCCTGCCAGCCCATGTCGGCGTCGGGCACGGTGTCGTAGACCAGCACGATGCGTCGGTGAAGGCTGCCGACCTGAATCGGTTCCGCGTGCGTTGCACCGGCTTTTGCCATTAGCTCTGTGGTCCCGTAAAACGGCTGGCCGTTGATCGCGACGAAGAGGACGTCTTTCTCCACCGCCTCGATCAGATTGCGGTAGGGGTCTTTGTGACCGTTTTTGACGACGAGCACATCGCCGTGAAGTCCCGCCTTCAGTCGGCCGACGCGGTCACCCCAGGCCAGGGCATCGGCGGGATTCGCCGTCGCCATCGCGCATATCTCCTCGTCGCTGAAGGTTTTGCCGAACTCGTCCCGATTCCACATGTCGGCGACCTTCAGCTCGCCGAGCAGGTTCTTCGAGCCCGACGGTGACCAGTCGGCGCCGAGGCAGACCCGCACACCGGCCTGCTTGGCCAGATCGACTTTGGTCGTGTTGGCGTAGAGCCAGAGGTTGGAAAACGGCGACCAGATCACCGAGCCCCCGTGCGGCGCCCATTCCCCGTAGTCGGACTGCGACAGCGAGGTGCAGTGGATCGCGCCCAGGGTCGGCTGCAAGCAGTTGCGGTCGCGTATCTTCTCGAACTCTTTGAGCAGTTTCTGGTGGTCGGTTCCCTCGCAGAGGTGGTAGAGGAACGCCTTCCCATCTTTCATCAGTTTGGCCGTGGCTTTGTATTTGTCGTTATGGAGTTGCAGCGCCGATTGGTAGACGAGCTTTTTGCCGGTCTTGAAGGTCTCGTCCTCGACGTTGCGGACCAGCCAGCCTTCGTACGGTTTGGCCAATTTCGTTGAGCCCTGCACGGCGGTGGTGCCGCCGATCACCGCCTTCACCTCGACGTAGCGGAGCATCGCTTTGCCGGCGAGAGCGCCAAGGGCGTTTGCCGGATTACCGATCCGTTCCTTGTAGTCGCCCGCATCGGGCCACTGGTAGCGGGTGGTGTAGGGCGTGTGGCGTCCCGCCGGACTCCAGAGCGAGAGAGCGTTGTAAACCATGTGCCCGTGCAGGTCGATCAGGCCGGGATAGATCGTGCCGCCGGTCTTGACTGGCTCGAGGTCCTCGAAGCCGGGTGGGGGAGGGGCCGCGGCCGGCTGCGCGGCGGCGATCTTCTCGTCGCTGCCGATGTAGAGGGTGCCGGCATCGATGACTGGATTGGCGTCGTCGAAGGTGACGAGGCGCCCGCTGAGCACAAGCGGATCGGTCATGTCGCACCTATAGCCGACTTTTCCCGATTGTGAAGGGAGATTTAAGGGAAACGCTCTAAATGACCTCCCAACGTCCGTCCTTTGGTACGCCCGGAGTGCTAGGATGCCCGAAAATTCTGGAGCGATCAGAGAGATTGTGGAGGACCCAGGGAGAGGGACCTCGGCGGGCTTCAAAGGGAGGAGCCCCACCCATAGCGCACCAGTGCCTTAATCGGTCAAAGGGCCGGCCTTAAAAGCCGGAGATCCGGGTTCGAGCCCCGGCTGGTGCATCGGAACCCAAACGAAACCGGTGACCGGCTATGGCGAACAACCTCTTTGACCAACTAGACGAAATCTCAACTGGCGGCGAGCAGGAGCGTCCCCTCTGGGCGGCGCGCGCCCCCTACCAGCCGCAAGGCGACTTCGACCTGATGCTGGTGCCGCGGGTGAAGGGCTGGCAGGAGGACGCCGACGCGCTCGCGGCGCTCGAGCGGATCGAGGCCGAGCCCTGGATCGAGAGCATCGACCGCGAGGGCCGGCAGGTGCAGGCGCGCCTCGCCAGCGACTGGATCGAGAGCACCGGCAGCGCCCTCACCTCGGGCGAGGCGCCGTCGCACACCGACCTGGCAGAGGGCCGCCGTTTCGCGCTCAACTTCTGGGACGCCAACTCGACCAAGGCGCTGCACATCGGCCACCTGCGCAACCTGGCGCTGGGCAACGCGCTCGGCTCGGCGCTGACCGAGGCCGGCGGCAAGGTCGAGCGGCGCAGCATCATCTGCGACGTCGGCCGCAGCATGGGCGAGGCGATGGCCGGCGTCGTCGCCAGCGGTCGCCACGCCCAGTCCTCACCCGGCGGTGGCGAGAAGAGCGACCACTTCGTCGGCGCCTGTTACGCCGACTACGTCAAGACCGGTCCCTCGCTGACTGGCCGCGATGACAACCCGGCCACCTCGCTCAGCCGCGAGGTCGACGTCCATCACGACAGCGCCGACGACCTGCTGCAGCGGGTGCTCGACGGCGACCAGGACGCGATCGAGCTCTGGTCGAAGACCCGCGCCTGGGTGATCTCCGGCCAGCGCAAGACCCTGGCCCGGCTCGGCATCTCCTTCGACCGCGTCTTCTTCGAGTCCGACTTCCTGCCCGAGGTCGCCGAACTCTCCAACTTGGGGCTCGAGCACGGGATGCTGCAGCGCCGCCCCGACGGCGCGGTGATCTACCTCACCGACCGCGAGGAGCTGGAGGAAATGCCGCTGCTACGCGCCGACGGCCTGCCGACCCAGCACATGCGGGCGCTCGCCTACTGGATGGCGGCGCCGGGCCTCGAGGGCACGACCTCGATCCAGGTCTGTGGCCTCGAGTGGGTCGCCCACGTCACCTGCCGACGCCAGCTGATGGACGAGATGATGGAGAAGGGCGCCGGCGCCGACATCAACCACCCCGCCCACGACGTCTTCCACGGGATGGTCTCCAAACAGAGCGAGTCGGTTTCGTCGAGCAAGAAGAACGCGCTGCTGATCGACGAGCTGGCGGAATGGATCGACGGAGCGATGGAGGTCGAGGAGGAGCGCGCCGGGGTGCGCCAGCGCCACCCGGCGGCGGAAGCGATCGTGCCCCAGGTGGCGCTCGGCTACTTCCTCATGCACACCAACACCAAACCGCTTGATTTCGAACCGGAGAAGCTCTTGCGCGAGGAGCAGAGCCTCGGCTGGGACCTCGCCCGCGCCCGTGCCCACAACGGCAACGGCTCCGGCATCGCGACGGCCGAGCCGGCCCAGGATCCCGACTACCGCTTTGCCGTCGTCCAGTCGGAGATGTACCGGCGCCACCTGCAGCAGGCGGTCGAGCGGCTCGACGTCAGCCCGCTGGCCAAATACGTCGCCCACCTCTCGCGCTGGTACGTCGAGGAGGATCGCGAGCCGCACGTGCAGGAGGCGATCCAGGCGGCCCTCGCCCAGGGCGCCCGCGGACTTGGACTGGAGACGGCCCGATGAGGACGCTGCTGGTCGACAACCACGACTCTTACACCTACAACGTCTTCCACCTGCTGGCCGGCGTCTCCGGCGAGGAGCCGATCGTGGTCGACAACGACGCCGTCTCCTGGCGGGCGCTGGAGCGCTGGGACTTCGACGCGATCGTGCTCTCACCGGGCCCCGGCACGCCGGGGCGCTGGCACGACTTCTGCGTCTGCGACGACATCCTCCGCTTTAGCGAGATCCCGGTGCTCGGCATCTGCCTCGGCCACCAGGGCCTGGGCAAAATGCTCGACGGCGAGGTGCGCAGCGCCCCCGAGGCGATGCACGGGCGGCTGAGCAAGATCTTCCACGAAGGCGACGGCCTCTTCGAGGGCATCCCGCAGGGCTTCCCGGTCGTCCGCTACCACTCGCTGGCGATCACCGGCATGGGCCCGGACGGCAACGTTTGCGCCTGGGCCGACGACGGCGTGGTGATGGGGATCGAACACCGCAAGCGGCCGATGTGGGGGGTCCAGTTCCACCCCGAGTCGATCGCCACCGACCACGGCGCCAGGTTGGTTGAGAACTTCTTCGACCTCGCCCGCAAACGCAAAGAGACGCCGGTGCGGGCGACGAAGCGGCCCGACGGCGCCCGTCCGCGCAACACCGCGGCGGCAAGTAAGCCGATCTCGGACACCCGCCTGCTGCTGCGCTCGATCCCCGGCGAGGCCTCGACCGAGGCGCTCTTCGAACGGCTCTTCGCCGCTGAGGAGCACGCCTTCTGGCTCGACAGCACCGATGCCCCGACCCGGCTGGCGCAGAGCTCCTACCTCGGCACCAGCGCCGGCCGCGACCGCTGCGTGCTCACCTACGACGTCGATGCGGGCATCGTGCGGGCGCACCGCGCCGACGCCACCGTGGTCGAGCCCGGCTCGATCTTCGACGTGCTCGACCGCGAAGTCGCCGTGCGCTCGATCGAGCGGCCGGGCGAGGCGGCGCCGAACCTGCTCGGCGGCTTCGTCGGCTATCTCGGCTACGAGTGCAAGGCCGATGCCGGCGCGACCAACGTGCACAGCTCCGACGTCCCCGACGCGGTGATGATGCTGGCCAACCGGGTCGTCGCGGTCGACCACGTCCACCACCGCACCCACGTGCTGGCGGTCTGCGCCGACGATGAGGTCGGGGAGGCGACCGACTGGCTCGACGAAGCTGAGGCCGAGGTCCGCGACCTGATTGCCGACCCGCCGTCGCAGCCCAGCGCCGCCGATCCGGCCTTCGGCCAGCCCAGCGACAGCCACGTGCGCTTCGACTGCGGCCGCGGTCGCCAGCAGTACCTCGCCGACATCGCCCGCTCGCAGGCCGAAATGGCCGCCGGCGAGTCCTACGAGGTCTGCCTCACCGACCAGATCTCGACCGACGCCAGTCCCGACCCCTTCGACCTCTACCGCAACCTGCGCCGCAGCAATCCGGCTCCCTTCGCCGCTTTCCTCAAGCTCGGCGACGTCGCCGTGGTCAGCTCCTCACCGGAGCGCTTCCTCTCGGTCGATCGCGAGCGCCGGGTCGAGGCGCGGCCGATCAAGGGGACGACGAAACGCTCCGCCGACCCGGCCGAGGACGCTGCGCTGAAAGCCGAGCTGACCAGCGACGAAAAGACCTACGCCGAGCATCTGATGATCGTCGACCTGCTGCGCAACGATCTCGGCATCGTCTGCGAGGTCGGCAGTGTCGCCGTCCCGGAGCTGATGGTGGTCGAGGACTACGCCACCGTGCACCAGTTGATCTCAACCGTCGAGGGCGTCCTGCCGGTCGATCGCAGCGCTGTCGAGTGCGCCCAGGCCTGCTTCCCCGGTGGCTCGATGACCGGGGCGCCGAAGCTGCGCACGATGGAGATCATCGACGACATCGAGGCCGAGGCGCGCGGCGTCTACTCCGGCGCGATCGGCTACTTCGGGCTCGACGGGGTGATGGACCTGAGCATCGTCATCCGCACGATCATCATGCGCGAGGGGCGGACGACGATCGGCGCCGGCGGCGCGATCGTGATGCAGTCCGACCCGGTCGACGAGTTCGACGAGATCCTGCTCAAGGCGAAAGCGCCGATGGCGGCGATCGCCCGCACGGTGACCGGCAGCGACTCGTCCGACTCCTGGAGCGTTGAGCTGGAGCCGGCCCGGGCGCGGGCGGCGGAGGCGGCCTGATGGAGGCCGCGGCCGAGCCGAAGTGCCGGGTGCGCGAGGCGACCGCGGCCGATGCGCCGGCGGTGGCGGCCGCGATCGGCGAGCTACTGGTTGAGCTCAGCGGCGGCGGGCCGGCGAAAAACGAACTTGAAGAGGCGACTACCGAGCTGGTCAGGGATAGGGGGTTGGGTGCCCTGCTGGTGGCGGAGGCGGGGGGCGAGGACGGCATTGTGGGGGTCCTCGCCGCCAGCTGGCAGCACGCGGTCCACGTCCCCGGCCGCTACGGCACGATCCAGGACCTCTGGGTTCACCCCGAGTGGCGCAGCCGCGCGGTCGGCCACGAGCTGGTCGAGGCCTATTGCGAGGTCGCTCGCAGGCAGGGCGCCAAGCGGATCGAAGTGGGCCTGCCGCGCGAGGACTTCGAGCGCATCGAGGCCACCGAGGCCTTCTATCGCGCCAACGGCTTTGAGCACCTCGGCCCGCGCATGCGGAGGAAGCTGTGAGCTCAGAGCTGTTGCTGGTCGAGCAGCGCGCCAGCGCTGAGGGCGGCGACGACGGCGCTCACTGGATCCTCGAAGGCGGCCGCATCCTGCCCGGCGTCGACGACAACCGGCGCATGGAGGAGCTGCGGCGCGGCCTGCTGCGCCACTCCGGCGTGCGCGCGGCCAGCGCCGATGCCGACAGCGAAGACGTCGAGCAAACGCTCAGCGTCCTCCACGATCCCGGCTACCTCGAGGCGCTGGCCGAGGTCTCCTCGGAGCCGGTCGTGATCCCCGAGCTGACCCCGCCCGGCCTGCCTCCCGACATCCCGGTCTGCTCCGGCTTGGTCGAGGCGGCGCGCGAGGGAGTGCGCACCGCGATGACCGCCGCCGAGCGCCTGGTCGACGGCGCCCAGTTCACCTACGCGCTCTGCCGCCCGCCCGGCCACCACGCCGGGCCCGCCTGGTTCGCCGGCTACTGCTATCTCAACACCGCCGCCGCGGCGGTGCAGGTCCTGCGCCACGCCGGGATGAGCCCGGTCGGCATCCTCGACATCGACCTGCACTATCCCAACGGCACCGCGGCGATCGTGGCGACGATGGGGGATGCGAGCCTGCACTCGCTGCACGCCTTCCCGGTCACCAACGTCGCCACCGGCACCGTCGATCCGAGCAACGACCGCGAGGTCGCGGTCGAGTTCCCAGGAGTGCCCGACGCCGACAACTACCTCGGCGCGCTCGAGCGGTCGTTGAGCGAGCTCGCTGCCGAGTCGGAGGCCCTCGTCGTCTCACTCGGCTACGACATAGTTGCCGGCGACCCGCACGGCTCCTGGGAGTTCGAGCCAGCGATCTTCACCGAGATCGGCCAGTTGCTCGCCGCTTGCGGCAAGCCCGTCTGCGTGATCCAGGAGGGCGGCTACGCCCTCGACTCGCTAGCCGAATGCAGCGAGGCCTTCGCTGCCGGCCTGCTGGGAGGGCTTCCGCGTGAATGAGAACGGGCTGACCGGGTTCCGCGATCGGCTCGACCCGATCGACGAGGAGATCGCGCGGCTGCTCGGCGAGCGCTTCGAGATCTGCCGCGAAGTCGCCGCTTACAAGAGCGAGCACGGGATCGCGATGATGCAGCCCGAGCGGGTCGCCGAGGTGCGCGCTCGCTACCTCGCCCGCGGCGCCGCGGTCAACCTGCCCGAAGCCTTCACCGCGGCGCTTTTCGAGCTGCTGATCGGCGCCACCTGCAAGCTCGAGGACGAGCTGATGGAGGGGGCGGCCGCCAGCGAGGGGCAGCAGCAGTGAGCGCCGAGCTGCCGCCCGGGCCCTCGCTCTCCGAGCAGGAGCAATCGGCGCGCTGGTCGAGCCTGCCGCTGCCCTTCCTGGAGGAGTGCCGGGAGCGCTACGGGGACACCTTCACCCTGCGCCTGCGCCACCTCGGCACCTGGGTCGTCCTCGCTGACCCCGAGGACGTCAAACGAGTCTTCTCGACCGATACGAACGACCTCGGCGTCGGCGTGCCGAACCTGGCGCTGCGGCCGGTTCTCGGCGCTCACTCGGTGATGCTGAGCGAGGAGCCGGAGCACATGGCCCGCCGCAAGCTGATGCTGCCGCGCTTCCACGGCGAGCGCATGCGCGAGGACGCCGAGATGATGACCGAGCTGGCGCGGCGCGAAGTGCGGGCCTGGCCGGTCGGCGAGCCGTTCGCGCTCTGGCCGCGGATGCAGGCGCTGACCCAGGAGGTCGTGATGCGCGCGGTCTTCGGCGACGACGAGGGGCGGCTGGACCGGCTGCGCGAGCTGCTGAGCGAGCTGACCGCGGTGGTCAACGACGACGAGCTCTTGGCCGAGCTGGCCGAGCGCGGCCCGCAGTGGCTTGAAGAAAGCCCCGGCTGGCGCGCGGCGATGGCGCCGGTCGAAGCGGAGGTATTGGCGGAGGCGGCGCGCCGCCGCGCCGAAGGAGAAGAGGGCCGCAAGGACGCGGTCTCGATCCTGATCGAGGCGCGCGACGAGGACGGCGCGCCGCTGAGCGAGAAAGAGCTGCGCGACGAACTGCTCACCCTGCTCACCGACGGCCCGACCTCGAGCTCGCTGGCCTGGGTCTTCGAGCGCCTGCTGCGCCACCCCGAGAAGCTGGCGCGGCTGCAGACGGAACTGCTCGCCGGCGAGGGGGATGCCTACCTCGACGCGGTGATCAAGGAGACGCTGCGCCTGCGGCCACCGGTCTCGGTCGTCGTTCGCCGCCTGCTCAAGCCGGCGACGCTGGGCGGCTACGACCTCCCCGCCGAGACCCTGATCGCCCCCTGCGTCTACCTGATCCACCACCGCTCCGACGTCTACGAGGACCCGGGCGAGTTCATCCCTGAGCGCTTCCTAACGCAGCGCGCCGCGGTGCCAACCTGGATCCCCTTCGGCGGCGGCGCCCGCCGCTGCCTCGCCGCCAGCTATGCCGAACAGGAGATGAAGCGGGTGCTGCGCACCGTGCTCGAGGAGGTCGAGCTGGAGCCGGTCGAGTCGCGCGGGGAGCGGGTGACCAGGGGCGCGATCGCCTTCAGCCCCGCTCAGCACGGCCTCGTCGTCGCCAAACCCCGGACCCATGCCTATGCCTGATTACGACCTGATCGTCGTCGGCGCCGGCGCCAAGGCGGCGGGGATCGCGACCAAGGTGCACATCGCCAACAGCCTCGGGCTGGCCCAGGTCTCGATGCTGGTGATCGAGGGCACCGAGCACGCCGCCTCCTGGAAGGGCCGCAACGGCATGACCTCGGGCGAGGAGCCGCTGGCGGTGACCCCGATCAAGGACATCGGTTTCCCCTACCAGAGCCACATCGAGTTCGGTGAGGCGGGCGAGGCGATCGACGCCGCCCTGGCCCAGTTCACCTGGCAGCAGCACATGATCAGCACCCGCCGCTACGCCCGCTGGGTCGACGCCGGCTCGCCCCAGGTGCGCCACCGCGACTACGGCGAGTACCTGACTTGGGTGCTGGACCGGGCGAGCGAGGGAGTCGAGCACCTGGCCGCCCGGGTGACGCAGGTGATGCTCGACGAGAGCGGCGAGCGCTGGCTGGTCGAAGCGGAGACCGGTAGCGGCAAGGAGAGGCACACCGGCGGCGCCCTCGTCCTCACTGGCCCCGGCATCCATCGCGCCTTCCCGCACGAGCCGGCCGTTGCCGAGCGGGTCTTCCACTGCGACAGTCGTCGCGATGAGTTCGCCCGCATTCCCGCTGGCGAGCAGTGCGACGTGGCGATCGTCGGCGGCGGCGAGAGCGCCCTCAGCGCGACGATGTTCCTGCGCGGGATGCGACCCGACTGCCGCTTCACGATCTACACGCCGATGCTGCCGATGAGCCGCGGCGAGAGCTTCCTCGAGAACCGCGTCTTCTCCAACCCGGACACGGTCGAATGGGAGTCGCTTGACCAGCAGACGCGGCGCGACTTCGTCAAGCACTCCGACCGCGGCGTCTTCGATCCGCCCAGCCTGGCAGCAATTGCCTACGACGACCGCTGCCGCTTCGTCACCGGCCGCGTCACCGATGTCGGCGCCGCCGCCGGAGGGGAGAGGGTGCGGCTCGAGTTCGAGGCGCCGGAAGGTGCCGGCAACCGGGAGCACGACTTCGTCGCCAACTGCACCGGCTTCGATCTGCTGGCGCAGCTGCGCACGCTCTTCCCGTCGACGGTGCGCGAGCGGATCGAGCGCAGCTGCGGCCCGATCTGGGACCAGCCCGCCGGCAGCGAAGTGCCGATCGGCCGCAACCTCGAGCTCAGCGGCATGCGGCCGTGGCTGCACATCCCCGGCCTCGCCGGGCTCAGCCAGGGCCCCGGCTTCGCCAATCTCGGCGCCCTCGGCCTGCTTTCCAACCGGGTGCTGCAGCCGCTTTTGATCGCAAATACCGAACTACTTGACACTTATAAACCGGTCGCATAGGGTCGCGGCGACG
Organism: uncultured Solirubrobacterales bacterium; assembly: GCA_963795765.1. Lineage (GTDB taxonomy): Bacteria > Actinomycetota > Thermoleophilia > Solirubrobacterales > 70-9 > VRUE01. The sequence goes on along the minus strand of CAWCJW010000024.1, from coordinate 62,670 downwards.
ACGAGGGAGGCAGGGGTTTCGATGGAGCAGCTGAGCAGGATTTCTGGTGCCGCACGCGCGGCATTCGTGGTACTGGCGCTGGCCTTGTTTGCGCTTGTGATTGCCGGCTGTGGCGGCGGCTCCTCCGACAGCGGCGGCGAAGAAGTGAGCTTCACCGGCTCCGGCTACCCAGGCGTCGACGCGGCCAACACGCGCGAAGCCGACAGCACGATCGACAGCTCCAACGTCAGCAGCCTCTCGATTGCCTGGAAAGCAAAGATCCCCGGCACCAGCAACTTCGGCAGCTACGCCTCGACCCCGGTGGTCGACAAGGGCGTGATCTACTCGCAGGACCTCGCTTCCAACGTGCAGGCGCTCAGCCTCGACTCGGGCGAAGTCCTCTGGAACGCCACTTTCGAACAGCCCGCCGAGGGACCGAACGGCATCGTCGTCGCCGCCGGCAAGGTATTTGGCGCGACTCCGACCGAAGCCTTCGCGCTCGACCAGAAAACCGGTCAGCAGCTCTGGTCGAAGAAGCTGACCAGCAAGGAAGACGAAGGCATCGACATGGCGCCCGGTTACCAGGACGGGATGGTCTATCTCTCGACCGTGCCGGTCACCGCCGAAAGCGCCTACGAAGCCGGCGGGGTGGGGACCCTGTGGGCGCTCGACGCCAACAGCGGCAAGAAACTGTGGCACTTCGACACCGTGCCGAAAAGCCTCTGGGGCAACCCCAAGGTCAACTCCGGCGGTGGCGTCTGGTACCCGCCCGCCTTTGACGGCAAAGGCTCGATGTACGTCGGGGTCGGCAACCCAGCGCCGTTCCCCGGCACCCCCGAAGACCCCTGGGGCTCGAGTCGGCCCGGACCCAACCTCTACACCAACTCGCTGCTCAAGCTCAACGCCAAGACCGGCAAGCTGGACTGGTACCACCAGGTCACCCCGCACGACATCTACGACTGGGACTTCCAGGGACCGCCGATCCTGATGAAAGTTGGCGGCAAGGAAATCGTCGCCGCGGCCGGCAAGTCGGGGATCGTCCTCGCCGCCGACCCGAAGACGGGCAAAGTCCTCTGGCAGGTCGCGGTCGGTAAGCACAACGGTCACGACGATGACGGACTGCTGGCGATGCGCGGCGAAGAGTCGAAGATCGGTGCTCCGGCAACCGTCTACCCCGGCGACCTCGGTGGCGTGATCGCGCCGATGTCGACCAACGGCTCGCTGCTCTTCGTGCCGGTGGTGAACAACCCGGCGACGATCGTCTCCGGTTCCGAAAAGGAAGAACCCGGCCCGCCCGGCGGCGAAATCGTCGCCCTCGACGCCGCCACCGGCAAGGTTGCCTGGAAAGAAGAACTCGCCAGCCCGGCCTTCGGCGCCACCACATCTGTCAACGACCTCGTCTTCGCCACCACCTACGAAGGCACGCTCTCGGCTTACGACGCCAAATCCGGCCAGGTCGTCTGGCGCGAAAAGCTGCCGGCCGGGACCAACTCCGGGGTGATGCTGGAGGGCGACACCCTGATCGCCCCCGCCGGCGTCGCCGCCGCAGCCGGCCAGACGCCGCAGATCGTCGCCTTCCGCGCCGATGAATAGCTAGGTCGTGACCTCGCGCAAGCGGTGGCTGTCGACGTCGTAGACGAAGCCCCGCACCGAGTCGCGGTGGGGGAGGAAGGCGGAGCGCTGCACGCGCAGGATTGATTGGCGCACGTCGGCGTCGACGTCGCCGAAGGACTCGATCGCGAAGGAGGGGGCGATTCCCGTCTCCTCCTGCAGCTCGGCGCGGAAGCCGTCGTCGCTGATCTTCTCCATGCCGCAGTCGGTGTGGTGGATCAGCATCACCTCGCGGGTGTCGAGCAGCCGTTGGGAGATCGCCAGCGAGCGGATCACGTCGTCGCTGATCACGCCACCGGCGTTGCGCAGCACGTGCGCCTCGCCGTTGCCGAGGCCGAGCGCGGCGAAGACATCGAGGCGCGAGTCCATGCAGGTGACGATCGCCAATTTGCGGCTGGGGTGCACGTCGAGGTGCTGCTCGGAAAGGCGCGCGGCGAACTCCTCGTTCCCCTGCATTAGCTCGTCAATCGTGCTCATCGTCGCGCAGACTAATGCCGCCGCCCCGGGATTGCCTCCGGCGGATCAGTTGACATATCCAAAGACGGAGTACTAGCTTGTGTATGGCGGAGAGGGGGTCGATGCGCTCAGAAGCGCTGGATGAAACCCGGGCGGAGCTCGTTGCCCGGCTGCGGGCACGGTCCCGTGAGATCGAAGACACGGTTTTCAACCGGGTGTGCCAGATGGCGGACCCGGTGGAAGGAAACGATCCCGAGTACCGGGCGTATCTGCGCGCGACCGTGGCCGATGCGATCGACTACGCGCTGCTTGGAATCGAGCGGGGCGAGGGGTGGCAGGGCCAGATTCCGGAGGCTGCCGCGGTGCAGGCGCGCCGCGCTGCCCGCACTGGGGTGAAACTCGACGCGATCCTGCGGCGATACGCGGCGGGCGATCGGCTGGTTGGCGAGTTCATCCTTGACGAGGCGTCGCAGCTTCCCAACGAAGCGATGCGCCAGATGCTGCGCAGTCAGGGCCCGCACGTCGATCGGATGATGGCCGCGGTCGCGAGCGAGTACATGGACGAGCTGGAGCGCATCCGGCGCACGCCCGCCCAGCGGGTTGCCGAACGGGTGCAGCGCCTGCTCGACGGCAACGCCCCCCTCGACGCCGCCAGCCTCGACTACGAACTGGATGCCTGGCACCTCGGCCTGGTCGTCACCGGCTCGCGCCCGGAGGTGGCGGCGCGAACCCTCGCGGCGGGCCTTAGTCGCCAACCGCTGGTCGTCTCGCGCGGTCAGGACAGCGCCTGGGCCTGGCTGGGCGGGCAACGCCGCCTCGACACCAGCGACGTCGAGCGCTACCTAACCGCTGGCGTGCTGGGCGAGGTCAAGCTGGCCGTCGGCGAGCCCCGCCGTGGGCTCGAAGGCTGGCGCCTCACCCACCACGAGGCGCGGGCCGCGCACCAAGTGATGCTGCGCCGCCCCCAGCAGCTGACCCGGGCCAGCGAGGTGATCCTGCTGGCGGCCGTGCTGCGTGACGATCTCTTGGCTAAATCGCTGCGCCAGACCTACCTTGCGCCGCTGGACGATCAAGGCGACGCCGGCATGGGCCTGCGCGAGACCCTGCGCGCCTATTTCGATGCCGGCTTCAACGCCGCCACGGCCGCCGCCGCCCTCGGGGTCGACCGGCACACCGTGCAGCGGCGTCTGCGCAAGGCAGAGGAGGCGCTGGGCAGGCTGCTGCATACCTGCCACGCCGAGATCGAGGTGGCGCTGGTGCTCGAGGAGCTCGACGGCGAGCCGGCTCTTCCGCAGCTGCAAGCCGTCGAAAATGCGTAGAAAAATGGCCTTCCGAACGCCAGTGGGACACTTTGGCGACTCGGGTGGGTCCTCGCGCACCACATTGGTGCAGCGCTGATTCGGCATCGTCTGTACACATAATTGTGTCAGCGGGGAGGCGCGGTGCGCACGCGATGCGAGTGCTCGGCACCTCTGTTCAGCAACCGGCGAGGCAGGCGATGCCAGGGTCCCCAGAAGCGGTCCAAACACTTGCGCCGTCCCCATCCGTTTCCACGGGTGGTCAGGCGGCGCCAAGGCTCGAACGAAGCAGTGAGGGGCAGCGTTCGGCCGCGGGCATCTCGAAGGTGGCGTGGGTGCCGCCGGCTGACCTTGGCCAGGCGGAGTGGCTCTCGACCGGTCGGCGCCTGGGGGCGATCGGGCGCTGCAGCCAGTGGTGGATCGGCGACTGGATCCGCTACGGCACCGCCCGCTGGGGCGAGAAGTACACCGAGGCGGCGAGGGTTACCGGCTACGACGTGGCCAGCTTGCGCAACATGGCCTGGGTAGCGGCGCAGTTTGATTTGTCACTACGTAGTGACAAGCTCAGCTGGAGCCATCACGTCCTGCTGGCGCCGCTTGAGCGGGACCAGCAGCAGCGCTGGATCGCGAGAGCGGTTGAAGAGAGGCTTTCGGTCGCCGATCTGCGCCTTGAGCTGCGCGCGCGGGGTAACGGCGGTCGTAAGGAACAGGGAGCTGCGGGCGGTGGGAGCCTGGAGCAGGGGGAGGGCGTATGTCCGCACTGCGGGCACAAGTTGAACGAGTCGAGCGACTAAGCGGCGCGGGCAGCGGGTGAGCGGCCGCCTCTTTGCGGTCAGCGACCTGCACGTCGATCACGCCGAGAATCGCGAGTTCGTTCAGGGCATGTATCCCGAATCAGCGGCGGACTGGTTGATCGTCGCGGGCGATGTCGGCGACGATCACGCCGGGATCGAGTGGGCGTTGCGGTTGCTGGCGGAGCGCTACGCACGGGTGATCTGGGTGCCGGGCAACCATGAGCTGCTGACCTACGGCGACGACCCGCTGCAGTTGCGGGGCGAGGACCGTTACCGGCGCCTGGTCGAGCTCTGTGGCGAGATCGGTGTGCTGACGCCGGAGGACCCCTTCCCGCTTTGGCAGGGCGACGGTGGCCCGGCGCTGCTGGTGCCGCTCTTCCTGCTCTACGACTACTCGTTCGGCCGCAACGTCGGCGCGACCAGAGCCGAGGCCCTGCGGCGCGCGCAGGACGCCGGGGTGGTCTGCGTCGATGAGTACCTGCTCCACCCGGACCCCTTCCCCAGCCGTGAGGCCTGGTGCGCGAGCAGGGTCGCGGCGAGCGAACGGCGGCTTGAGCAAATAGACCGCGATCTGCCGACGGTGCTGATCAACCACTTCCCGCTGATCGTCGAGCCGACCCGGGTGCTGCGCCATCCCGAGTTCGCCCAGTGGTGCGGCACCGATGCGACCGCCGACTGGCACGTCCGCTTCCGCGCCATCGCCGCGGTCTACGGGCACCTGCACATCCCGCGGACCACCTGGCACGACGGTGTTCGCTTCGAGGAGGTCTCGCTCGGCTACCCGCGCGAGCGCGCCCGCTGGGACGGCTGGAAGGCCGCCCCGCGCGAGATCCTGCCGGGGCCCACGCGTGCTTGAGCGCATCCTGCCCGCCGCCGCCGTGGTCGTCTCCAGTAGCGGTGAGCGCAGCGTTGAGCTCTTTCCCGAGGAGGAGGCGGCCGTCGGCAACGCGGTCGAGAAGCGCCGCCGCGAGTTCATCACCGCCCGAGCCTGCGCCCGCGAGGCGCTGGCCCGCTTGGGCCTGCCCGAGCGGTCGGTCGGGACCGGTGCCCGCGGCGAGCCGATCTGGCCGGCCGGGATCGTCGGCAGCATCACCCACTGCGCCGGCTACCGGGCCTGCGCCGTCGCCCCGGCGAGCAAGCTGCTGACGATCGGCGTCGATGCAGAGGTCGCCGACCCGCTCCCGCCCGGCCTGATCGACGACATCGCCCTGCCCGAGGAGCGGCGCTGGATCGAGCGCGCGGCTGCCGAGCGACCCGACGTCAGCTGGGACCGGCTGCTCTTCAGCATCAAGGAGTCGATCTACAAGGCCTGGTTCCCGCTGGCGCGGAGTTGGCTCGGCTTCGAAGACGCCAGCGTCATGGTCGACCCCGCGAGCGGGACCTTCACCGCTCACCTGCTCGTCCCCGGGCCGACCCTGCAGGGGCGCAAGCTCGATGGCTTCTCCGGTCGCTGGCTCTGCGCCGACGGCTTGCTCTTCAGCGCGATTGCCGTGCCGCTGACCTAGGCGTACGCAATTTGGGGGTGGCCGGGTCGGCGTACTAGGTTGTTTTCGCTGCACCTGTGGATTCAGCCTAGGGAGGGTTTGATGACGAGAGCCTCGGGGGATGGCTCACTTATCGCGGTAGTCGGCGTTGCCAGCTGGCCGCCTGGCGACGCCGTCGCTCCGCCTGGCGGCGCCGTCACCGAGGCTCCGCCGGAGCGCCTCGGCCTCGAGCTTGGCTGGGGGGCGCTGGAGGATGCCGGCATCCCGGCGGGAGATCCGCGTAGCGGGCGGGTGGGCCTCTTCCTGGCGGCGGATGCGGCGGCGAATCCCGCTGCGATCGTCGGGCGAATGAGCGAGGTGCTCGGCTTGGCCGGTCCCGGCATCGCCGTGGACGCCGAGCCCTCCTCATCGGCCGCTCTGCGCCTCGCTTGCGAGAGCCTGGGTGCGGGCGAGTGCGAGGTCGCTCTCGTCGCAGGCCTGCGGCCTGACCACGAGCTGCCCGGGATCGTCGTCCTCGAGCTCCTGCCGGAGGCGCTGCGCAGGGGCGACCCGGTCTACTGCGCGATCGGCGACGTACCGAACGCGGCTCTCGACGGCTCCGAATGGGGACGCCCGGATATTCGCCGGCTCGGACCAGAGGGCCTGACGGGGATCGCCCGCCTGATCGAGATCGTCCGGGCGATTGGCCCGGCCGAGGAAGCGCAGCGGTCGCGGGGGAGCGCCGACCCACCGCTTCCGGGTCAGGTCCTCTGGCCGGTTTCCGGCCGCAGCGAGGATGCGCTCGGCGCGCAGGCGGCCCAGCTCGCCGACTTCCTCGAGTCCAACCCCGGGCTGGATCCGGCCGAGCTCGGACTCTCGCTGGCCACCGGCCGCGCCCACTCCGCCCACCGCGCGGTCTGCATCGGCTCCGATCTCGAGCAGCTTCGGGTGCAGCTCTCCGCCCTGGCGGCGGGCGCGGCGGGGGGTGGACCCTCCGGTCGGGCGCGTGCCGCTGGGCGGGGGCCCGTCTTCGTCTTCCCGGGGCAGGGCGGCCAGTGGCCGCGGATGGCCGCTGATCTCCTCTCCGACTCGCCCGCCTTTGCCGCGCAGATGGATGCCTGCGAGGAAGCGCTCGAGCCCTTCGTTGACTGGTCCCTGCGCGAGGCAGTCTGCGACGGAAGCGGCACCTGGTTTGGGCGGCTCGACGTCCTTCAGCCCGCCCTGCTGATGACGACGATTGCCCTCGCGCGGCTGTGGGGGAAATGCGGGATCGAGCCGGAGATCGTGATCGGGCAGTCGCAGGGCGAGATCGCGGCGGCGCATATCGCCGGCGGGCTCTCGCTCGATGACGCCGCCAGGCTCGGCGCGCTGCACAGCCGCATCTCGATGCCGCTGATCGGCCGCGGTGGCATGGTTGCCGTTGGCCTGCCCGCCGCCGCGGTGGCGGAGCGCCTGGAGGGATTTGGCGAGCGCCTCAGCATCGCCGGCATCAACGGGCCGGCATCGGTGGTGGTCTCGGGTGAGGTGGACCCGCTCGAGCAGGTGCTCGCGCAATGGGGCGCCGAGGGGGTCTCGGCCCAGCGCATCGCCGTCAACTACGCCGCCCACTCGGCGCAGATCGAGGCCGTCAGGGACGAGATGCTTGCGGCCTTCGCCCCGATCTCGCCACGCTCCGGCGAGGTCCCCTTCCACTCGACCGTGACCGGCGCGGTCATCGACACGGCGGAGCTGGGGCCCGAGTACTGGTACCGCAACCTGCGGGAGGTGGTCCGGCTCGAGCCCGTGTTCCGCGCCCTGCTCGAGGGTGGCTCGCGCGCCTTCATCGAGATCGGGCCCCACCCGGTTCTCAGCTTCGGCCTGCAGGAGACGATTGACGCGGTGCTTGGCGCCGATGACGACAGCGCCGTCACGCTGAGCACGTTGCGGCGGGAAGAGGGCGGCGCGGCGCGCTTCGCCGCCGCCGTGGCGGAGGCGCACGTCGCCGGGGTCGAGGTCGATTGGCGAGCCTTCTTCGCAATGGGATCGACCCCGCGCGTGCGCCTGCCCGCCCGCTCCTTCGACCAGGCGCCGCGGGGGCCCGGGGCCGGGGGGCCCAGGGCGGGGCGCCTGGCGGCGGAGCTGGTGGACCTGACGGAGTCGGCCCGCCGTGAGGCGGCGCTGGCGCTGGTGGTGACCGAGCTCGCCGGCGTGCTCGACCTCGGCGCTGCCGCCGGCATCGACCCCGATGCGAGCTTCAGGGAGCTCGGCCTGGAGTCGCTCGGCGCGGTCGAGCTGCGCAACCGGCTGCGCGCGCGAACCGACGTGCCCCTGCCGACGACGGCGATCTTCGACTGGCCAACGCCGGCCGGCCTCGCCGCCCTGCTGGTCGAAAAGGCGCTGGGCCGAGCGGCGCCGTCAGCGTCGCCGACTCGGGTTCCTGCCGGTGGCGGGGACGAGCCGATCGCGATAGTGGGCATGGCCTGCCGGTACCCGGGCGGCATCGATCGGCCGCAGGACCTCTGGCAGGCGCTGCTGGAGGAGCGGGATCTGATCGGCGCCTTTCCCGACGATCGTGGCTGGGACCTGGAGCGCCTGCGCAATGACGATGCGCTCGCGTTTGGCGCTGATCCCCGCGGCGGCTTTCTGTCTGAGCCGGGCGGGTTCGACGCCGAGCTCTTCGGCGTCTCGCCGCGTGAGGCGCTGGCCACCGACCCGCAACAGCGGGTGCTGCTGGAGGTGGCTTGGCAGGCGCTGGAGGAGGCGGGCATCGATCCCACCGCCCTGCGCGAAAGCCCGACCGGCGTCTTCGCTGGGATCAGCTCGCAGGACTACACCTCCGGGCTGCGGGCGACCGCACGCGAGCTCGACGGCTACCGCTTGACCGGCAGCCTCACCAGCCTCGCCTCGGGCCGTATCGCTTACCGGCTCGGCCTCGAGGGACCGGCGATTACGGTCGACACCGCCTGTTCCTCCTCGCTCGTTGCGATCCACCTGGCTGCGCGGGCGCTGCGGGGCGGCGAGTGCTCGCTGGCCCTGGCTGGCGGCGCGACGATCCTGGGCAGCCCCGGCCTCTTCGTCGACTTCGCCTACCAGCGCGGGCTCGCCCCCGACGGTCGCTGCAAGGCCTTCGCCGAGGCAGCCGACGGGGTCGGTTTCGCCGAGGGGGTCGGCCTGATCGTGCTCGAGCGACTATCCGAGGCGCAGGCAAACGGGCATCGGGTGCTGGCGACGATTCGCGGCTCGGCGGTGAATCAGGACGGCGCCTCGAACGGCCTCACCGCCCCCAACGGCCCATCCCAGGAACGGGTGATCCGCCAGGCTCTTGCCGACGCCCGACTGGAGCCGGGGGAGATCGACTTCGTCGAGGCGCACGGCACCGGCACCACCCTCGGCGACCCGATCGAGGCCAACGCCCTGCTCGCCACTTACGGCCAGCAGCGCGAGGAGCCCCTGCGGCTGGGTTCGATCAAGTCCAACATCGGCCACACGCAGGCGGCGGCGGGGGTCGCCGGCGTGATCAAGACGGTGCTGGCGATGCGCGAGGGCGTGATGCCGAAGACCCTGCACGTCGACCGGCCCTCCTCGAAGATCGATTGGGGGGAGGGGAAGGTGGAGCTGCTTGGCGAGGCACTGCCCTGGCCGACCGGGGAGGGACCCCGCCGGGCGGCCGTCTCCGCCTTCGGCATCAGCGGCACCAACGCCCACCTGATCTTGGAGGAGGCGCCCGTCTCCGACGCCGCCGGGCCCGACCCGACCGTGCGCGAGGGCGACGGCGCCGCGGGCGAGCCGCCCCTAGCGGGTGTGATCCCGCTCGTGCTCGCGGCCAAGAGCGAGCCCGCTCTCGCGGCCCAGGCCGAGCGGCTGGCCACTCGCCTGCGTGAGAGCCCCGACCTCGACCCCCTCGACGCCGCCTACTCGTTGGTGAGCGGCCGCGCCTCCTTTGAGCACCGCGCGGTCTGCCTCGGCTCGGACCGCGAGCAGGCACTCGAGGCGCTCGACTCGCTTGCCGGGGGCGGTCCCGACTCACCCTTGCTGGTCCGCGGCAGGGCCCGCGAGAACGCCAAGGCCGCCCTGCTCTTCCCCGGCCAGGGCTCGCAGTGGCAGGGGATGGCGCTGGAGCTGCTGGAGTCCTCGCCCGCCTTCGCCCACAGCATGGGCGAGTGCGAGGCGGCGCTCGCTCCCCACCTCGACTTCGAGCTGAGCGATGTCCTCCAGGGCGCTGCGGGAGCCCCGGCGCTCGACCGGGTCGAGGTCGTCCAGCCCGCCCTCTTCGCGGTCCTCGTCAGCCTCGCCCGCCTCTGGCAGGCCTGCGGCTTGCAGCCGGCGGCGGTGGCGGGGCACTCCCAGGGGGAGATCGCCGCCGCCCATATCGCCGGCGGACTCTCGCTCGATGACGCCGCCCGCCTCGCCGCGGTGCGCGCCAGGCTGTTGGGGAAGATCGCCGGCAAGGGCGGCATGGTCTCGCTGATCGTGGCGCGCGAGCGGGTCGAGCCACTGCTCGCCCCCTGGGACGGCGAGCTCAGCATCGCCGCCTACAACGGCCCCTCCTCGACGATCGTCTCCGGGGCCAGCGAGGCGCTGGAGCAGTTGCTCGCCCACTGTGAGCAGGAGGGCGTTCGGGCCCGCGCGGTGGCCGTCGATTACGCCTCGCACTCTGATCACGTCGAGGGGTTGCGCGAGGAGATCCTTGAGGCCTTCGCCGACCTGGCGCCGCGCTCGGGATCGATTCCCTTCCACTCGACCGTCACCGGCGGTCCGCTCGATACCGCCGAGCTCGACGCCGAGTACTGGTATCGCAACCTGCGCCAGCCGGTCCTCTTCGAGCAGGTCTGTCGCGGCCTGATCGAGAGTGGCCACCGGGCCCTGATCGAGGTCAGCCCCCACCCGGTCTTCCCCCTCGCCGTGGGCGAGACGATCGAGCAGCTCGGCGACGGCGCGAGCGTGATCGAGACGCTGCGACGCGAGGAGGCGGGAGCTGAGCGCTTCGGCACCTCCCTCGCCCAGGCACACGCCGCCGGCGCCCAGGTCAAGTGGAGCGCCCTCTTTGCCGGCTCGGGGGCAAAGAGCGTTCCCCTGCCCACCTATCCCTTCCAGCGCAAGCGCTACTGGCTCTCCCCGGCCAGCGCTGCTTCTGATCCCGCCGCGATCGGCCAGCGCTCGATCGATCACCCCTTCCTGGCGGCGGCGATCGAGGACCCCGAGGGGGGAGGCATCTCCTTCAGCGGCCGCATCTCGCTCGACGCCCACCCCTGGCTTGCCGACCACGCCGTGCTCGACACGGCGCTCTTCCCCGGCACCGCCTTTCTCGACCTTGCCCTGGTCGCAGCCGAGCAGGTCGACCTGCCCGCCGTGGCCGAGCTCACCCTGCACGCTCCCCTCGTCCTCGCCGAGGCGGCGGTGGCCCTGCGGGTTTCGGTCGGTGCCGCCGACGCGCAGGGCGGGCGCGAGATCGCGATTCACTCCCGACCCGAGGGAGAGGAGGGCGCGGTTTGGACCCGCAACGCCTCGGGGCTGCTCAGCTCGCGGGCCGTGGCGGCCCCAGAGCCCCTGGCGGCCTGGCCGCCGCCCGGCGCCGAGCCGATCGTCTCGGTGCAGCTGCACGCCCGCCTGGCCGAGGCCGGCTTCGAATACGGGCCCGCCTTCAGCGGTCTCACTGCTGCCTGGCAGCTCGGCGAGGAGGTCTACGCCGAGGTGTCTTTGTCCGAGCAAGCCGAGGGCGCGGCGGGCTTCGCCCTGCACCCGGCGCTCCTTGACGCCGCCCTTCACCCGATCGCGCTTGGTGCGGGACAGGGGGTGAGCCTGCCCTTCGCCTGGAGCGGTGCCAGCCTGGCGCCCAGTGCCTCCCGGCAGCTGCGGGTGAGGATCGCCGGCAGCGCCGAGCAGGGGGCCGCGATCGAGCTCTTCGACCCGGCCGGCGCCCCGCTCGGAACGATCGAGTCGCTGCTCTCCCGGCCGCTGGACTCCGCCCAGATTCAGGGCGCGGCGAGCGCACCGCTGCCGCTTTACGAGCTTGGTTGGGCGGGGACCGCTATCGCCGCGGAGCCTCCCGCCACCGAGCTCTGGCGCGCCCCCTTGCGGGAGCCCGCCGCCGCCTCTGAGCTGGCCACGGTGGTGCTGGGGAAGCTTCAGCAGTGGCTCGCCACCGAGCCCCCCGACTCGCGCCTGGCGATCCTCGTCGAAGGTGCGTTGGCCGGCGACGGTGAGCTGCCTGATCCCACCGCGGCTGCGATCGACGGCCTGGTCGGCGCGGCCGCCTCCGAGCACCCCGGGCGCTTCCTGCTGATCGATAGCGACGGCAGCGAGGCATCTGAGGCGGCGATCGAGAAGGCCCTCGCCATCGATCCGCGCGAGGGCCGGATCGCCCTGCGCCGGGGCGAGCTGCGCGTCCCGCGCCTGGCGGCGCTCAGCAGTGCGCAGGCCGAGCCCAGCCCGCCGCTCGACCCGGAGCGCACCGTCCTCGTCACCGGCGGCACCGGCGGCCTCGGCGCCCTGGTCGCCCGCCACCTGGTCGAGGCCCACGGCGCCCGCCACCTGCTGCTCGCCAGCCGCTCCGGCGAGTGGGCCCGCGGCGCGGCGGAGCTGGCTGTCGATTTAGGCGAGCAGGGCGCCGAGGTCAATATCGCCGCCTGCGACGTCTCCGACCGCGGCCAGCTTGAAGAGCTGCTCGGCTCGATCCCCGCCGAGCACCCGCTGGGCGCGGTGATCCACTGCGCCGGCGTGCTCGACGACGCCACGATCGAGACGGCGAGTGCCGAGCAGCTTGAGCGCGTCTTCGGGCCGAAGGCGGACGCCGCGCAGCATCTGCACGAGCTGACCGCGGGGATCGAGCTCTCCCACTTCGTCTGCTTCTCCTCGATCGCCGGGATCCTCGGCACCGCGGGCCAGGGCGCCTACGCCGCTGCCAATCGCTTCCTCGACGGCCTGGTCGAGCTTCGCCGCGCTCAGGGCCTGGCGGCGACCTCGATCGCCTGGGGTCTGTGGGACTCCCAGAGCACCATGGTTGGCAGCCTCGGCGAGGCCGACCTGGCGCGGATGCGGCGGGCGGGGATCGAGGCGTTCTCGGCCGAGCGCGGACTTGCCTGCTTCGACGCCGCGCTCGCCCGCGGGCAAGCGCTCAGTGCGGCGGCGCACTTCGATCGCGGCGCGCTGCGGGCCCAAGCGACGGCGGGCGGGCTGCCGGTTCTGCTCGAGGGGCTGGTCGGGACCCGGGCCAGGGTCGGGGAGGGGTCATCGCTCGCCGCCCGCTTGGCCGCGGTCCCCGAGGAGGGGCGCGCGGCAGAGGTGCTCGAGCTGGTCCGCTCCGAGGTCGCGGCCGTGCTGGGGCACGAGAGCGTCGCGGCGGTCGATCCCGACAAGGCGTTCAAGGACCTTGGCTTCGACTCGCTGGCGGCGGTCGAGCTGCGCAACCGGTTGAAGACGAGCACCGGCATGCGCCTCGCCTCCACCGCCGTCTTCGACTATCCCAGCGCCGGGTCCCTCGCCTCCCACCTGCTGGCCGAGGTCTCCAGCGCCGGCGGCACGCGCAAGCGCGCGGCCAGGGCGCGGCGCTCCGAGGAGCCGATTGCGATCGTCGGCATCGGCTGCCACCTGCCGGGTGGCGCCGACTCGGCCGAGCAGCTCTGGGAGCTGGTCGCGGCCGGCGGAGACGGCATCGTGCCCTTCCCGGCGAACCGGGACTGGGACCTCGCCGGCGTCTACGACCCCGACCCCGAGCACCCCGGCACCAGCTACGTGCGCGAAGGCGGGTTCCTCGACGATCCCACCTCCTTTGACGCCGAGTTCTTCGCGATCGCCCCGCGCGAGGCGACGGCGATGGATCCCCAGCACCGCCTCCTGCTGGAAACCGCCTGGGAGGCGCTGGAAGACGCCGGCATCGACCCCGGCGAGCTGCGGGGGGAGCCCGCCGGCGTCTTTGCCGGCGCGGCAAAGGGGGACTACAGCTCGGCGGTCGACGGCTACCAGATGATCGGCGGCCAGCTGAGCATCCTCGCCGGTCGCGTCTCCTACACGCTCGGCCTCGAGGGGCCGGCGATGACGGTCGACACCGCCTGCTCTTCCTCGCTGGTGGCAATGCACCTGGCGGCGGCGGCGCTGCGGGCGGGGGAGTGCTCGCTGGCGCTGGCCGGCGGCGTCACCGTCCACTCGACGCCGGAGATGTTCGTCGATTTCAGCCGCCAGGGAGTGCTCGCCGCCGACGCGCGCAGCAAGGCCTTCGGCGCGGCGGCGAATGGCACCGTCTTCTCCGATGGCGTCGGCGTCCTCGTGCTCGAGCGCCTCTCCGACGCCGAAGCCAACGGCCACCGCATCCTCGCCACGATCCGGGGCAGCGCCGTCAACCAGGACGGCGCCTCCAACGGCCTCACCGCCCCCAACGGGCCCTCGCAGGAGCGGGTGATCCGCCAGGCCCTGGCCAGCGCCGGGCTCGAGCCCGGCGATATCGACGCGGTCGAGGCCCACGGCACCGGCACCCCGCTCGGTGACCCGATCGAGGCCGGGGCCCTGATCGCCGCTTACGACCAGGATCGGCTGGCGCCGCTGAAGCTGGGCTCGATCAAGTCGAACATCGGCCACACCGTGGCCGCCGCGGGGGTCGCCGGCGTGATCAAGATGACGATGGCGATGCGGGCCGGCGTGCTGCCGAAGACCCTGCACGCCGAGCCACCCTCGCCGGCGATCGACTGGTCTGCGGCCGGGGTCGAGCTGCTGACCGAGGCGGTTGAGTGGAAACCGGGCGGGCGACCCCGCCGGGCGGCCGTCTCCGCCTTCGGCATCAGCGGCACCAACGCCCACCTGATCTTGGAGGAGGCGCCCGTCTCCGACGCCGCCGGGCCCGACCCGACCGTGCGCGAGGGCGACGGCGCCGCGGGCGAGCCGCCCCTAGCGGGTGTGATCCCGCTCGTGCTCGCGGCCAAGAGCGAGCCCGCTCTCGCGGCCCAGGCCGAGCGGCTGGCCACTCGCCTGCGTGAGAGCCCCGACCTCGACCCCCTCGACGCCGCCTACTCGTTGGTGAGCGGCCGCGCCTCCTTTGAGCACCGCGCGGTCTGCCTCGGCTCGGACCGCGAGCAGGCACTCGAGGCGCTCGACTCGCTTGCCGGGGGCGGTCCCGACTCACCCTTGCTGGTCCGCGGCAGGGCCCGCGAGAACGCCAAGGCCGCCCTGCTCTTCCCCGGCCAGGGCTCGCAGTGGCAGGGGATGGCGCTGGAGCTGCTGGAGTCCTCGCCCGCCTTCGCCCACAGCATGGGCGAGTGCGAGGCGGCGCTCGCTCCCCACCTCGACTTCGAGCTGAGCGATGTCCTCCAGGGCGCTGCGGGAGCCCCGGCGCTCGACCGGGTCGAGGTCGTCCAGCCCGCCCTCTTCGCGGTCCTCGTCAGCCTCGCCCGCCTCTGGCAGGCCTGCGGCTTGCAGCCGGCGGCGGTGGCGGGGCACTCCCAGGGGGAGATCGCCGCCGCCCATATCGCCGGCGGACTCTCGCTCGATGACGCCGCCCGCCTCGCCGCGGTGCGCGCCAGGCTGTTGGGGAAGATCGCCGGCAAGGGCGGCATGGTCTCGCTGATCGTGGCGCGCGAGCGGGTCGAGCCACTGCTCGCCCCCTGGGACGGCGAGCTCAGCATCGCCGCCTACAACGGCCCCTCCTCGACGATCGTCTCCGGGGCCAGCGAGGCGCTGGAGCAGTTGCTCGCCCACTGTGAGCAGGAGGGCGTTCGGGCCCGCGCGGTGGCCGTCGATTACGCCTCGCACTCTGATCACGTCGAGGGGTTGCGCGAGGAGATCCTTGAGGCCTTCGCCGACCTGGCGCCGCGCTCGGGATCGATTCCCTTCCACTCGACCGTCACCGGCGGTCCGCTCGATACCGCCGAGCTCGACGCCGAGTACTGGTATCGCAACCTGCGCCAGCCGGTCCTCTTCGAGCAGGTCTGTCGCGGCCTGATCGAGAGTGGCCACCGGGCCCTGATCGAGGTCAGCCCCCACCCGGTCTTCCCCCTCGCCGTGGGCGAGACGATCGAGCAGCTCGGCGACGGCGCGAGCGTGATCGAGACGCTGCGACGCGAGGAGGCGGGAGCTGAGCGCTTCGGCACCTCCCTCGCCCAGGCACACGCCGCCGGCGCCCAGGTCAAGTGGAGCGCCCTCTTTGCCGGCTCGGGGGCAAAGAGCGTTCCCCTGCCCACCTATCCCTTCCAGCGCAAGCGCTACTGGCTCTCCCCGGCCAGCGCTGCTTCTGATCCCGCCGCGATCGGCCAGCGCTCGATCGATCACCCCTTCCTGGCGGCGGCGATCGAGGACCCCGAGGGGGGAGGCATCTCCTTCAGCGGCCGCATCTCGCTCGACGCCCACCCCTGGCTTGCCGACCACGCCGTGCTCGACACGGCGCTCTTCCCCGGCACCGCCTTTCTCGACCTTGCCCTGGTCGCAGCCGAGCAGGTCGACCTGCCCGCCGTGGCCGAGCTCACCCTGCACGCTCCCCTCGTCCTCGCCGAGGCGGCGGTGGCCCTGCGGGTTTCGGTCGGTGCCGCCGACGCGCAGGGCGGGCGCGAGATCGCGATTCACTCCCGACCCGAGGGAGAGGAGGGCGCGGTTTGGACCCGCAACGCCTCGGGGCTGCTCAGCTCGCGGGCCGTGGCGGCCCCAGAGCCCCTGGCGGCCTGGCCGCCGCCCGGCGCCGAGCCGATCGTCTCGGTGCAGCTGCACGCCCGCCTGGCCGAGGCCGGCTTCGAATACGGGCCCGCCTTCAGCGGTCTCACTGCTGCCTGGCAGCTCGGCGAGGAGGTCTACGCCGAGGTGTCTTTGTCCGAGCAAGCCGAGGGCGCGGCGGGCTTCGCCCTGCACCCGGCGCTCCTTGACGCCGCCCTTCACCCGATCGCGCTTGGTGCGGGACAGGGGGTGAGCCTGCCCTTCGCCTGGAGCGGTGCCAGCCTGGCGCCCAGTGCCTCCCGGCAGCTGCGGGTGAGGATCGCCGGCAGCGCCGAGCAGGGGGCCGCGATCGAGCTCTTCGACCCGGCCGGCGCCCCGCTCGGAACGATCGAGTCGCTGCTCTCCCGGCCGCTGGACTCCGCCCAGATTCAGGGCGCGGCGAGCGCACCGCTGCCGCTTTACGAGCTTGGTTGGGAGCTGCTGGCGCCTTCGGGGGCGGCGGCTCCTCCGACCGAGATCTGGCGCCTGCCGCGATTCCAGGGCGGAGTCGCAGCTGCGCGCGAGGCCACCCTCACCACCCTGGAGAAGATCCAGGGCTGGCTTTCGTCCGCGCCCGAGGACGTTCGCTTGGCGATCCTCACCGAGGGCGGCCCGGGGCCAGGCGAGGCCGAGCCAGCCGACCTCGCCGCCACCGCGATCTGGGGCCTGGTGCGCTCGGCCGCCTCCGAGCACCCCGGGCGCTTCCTGCTGATCGATAGCGACGGCAGCGAGGCATCTGAGGCGGCGATCGAGAAGGCCCTCGCCGTCGATCCGCGCGAGGGCCGGATCGCCTTGCGCGGGGGCGAGCTGCTCGTCGCCCGGCTGGCGCCGGCAAAAGAGGCGGAGGGCGAGACGGCCACCTGCTTCGACCCCGATCGCACCGTGTTGATCAGCGGCGGCACTGGCGGCATCGGTGCCCTGGTCGCCCGCCACCTGGTCGAGGCCCACGGCGCCCGCCACCTGCTGCTTGCCACTCGCTCCGGCGAGCGGGCGCCCGGCGCCCTCGACCTGCGCGCCCGGCTGCAGGAGCTCGGCGCCGCGGTTGAGATCGCCGCCTGCGACGTCTCCGACCGCGGCCAGCTCGAAGAGCTGCTCGGCTTGATCCCCGCCAAGCACCCGCTGGGCGCGGTGATCCACTGCGCCGGCGTGCTCGACGACGGCCTCGTGGAGTCGCTCGATCAGGAGCGCCTGGAGCGGGTCTTTGCCCCCAAGGCCGATGCCGCCTGGCACCTGCACGAGCTAACCGTGGACCTGGAGCTCTCCCACTTCGTCTGCTTCTCCTCGCTGGCTGGGATCCTCGGCTCCCCGGGGCAGGGCTCCTACGCCGCCGCCAACTGCTTCCTCGACGGCCTCGCTGCCCAGCGCCGCGCCCAGGGCCTGGCGGCGACCTCGATCGCCTGGGGCCTGTGGGCGAGCGAGAGCGCGATGGCGGGCGATCTCGGCGATGCCGACCTGGCGCGGCTGCGCCGGGCCGGGATCGATGCCCTTTCCGAGCAGCAGGGCCTGGCGCTCTTCGACCGGGCCCTTGCCAGCCCCCTGTCGCCGGCGGTAGCGGCGCAGCTGGATCGCGCCGGGCTCAGGGCTGAGGCGGCGGCGGGCGGGCTGCCGGCCCTGCTCGAGCGCGTCGCCGGGGCACGGGCCAAGCCAAGTCGTGGCGCCGGGGGCAGCTTTGCTCTGCGCCTGCGCGAGGCCCCCGAGTCCGCCCGTGAGCGGCTTGCCGAGGACTACGTCCGCGCCGAGGTGGCGGCGATCCTCGGTCACGCCTCGGCCGCGGAGATCGGCCGCAACGACTCCTTCAAGGACCTTGGCTTCGACTCGCTGGCGGCGGTCGAGCTGCGCAACCGGCTCAACCTCGCCGTCGGCCTACGGCTGCCGGCCACGGTGGTCTTCGACTATCCCGATGCGGAGGCACTGTCGCGAAAGCTCCTGGCCGAAGCTGCGGACAGCGAGCACGCCAGGCCAGCGGTGGCGCCTGCCCGGTCGGCGCAGGAGCCGGTCGCGATCGTCGGCATGGCCTGCCGCTATCCCGGCGACGTCTCATCCCCGGCCGAGCTCTGGCAGCTCGTGCGGGCTGGCAGCGATGCCGTCGGCGACCTGCCCAGCGACCGCGGTTGGGACCCGTCCAGCATCTACGCGCTTGATCCCGAGCGGCCGGAGCTCGGCTACCGGCATGAGGGCGGCTTCCTCGCCGATGCAGGCGACTTCGATCCCAGCTTCTTCAGCATCAGCCCGCGGGAGGCGGTCGCGATCGACCCGCAGCAACGGCTGGCGCTTGAATCGTCTTGGGAGGCGCTGGAAGACGCCGGCATCGATCCCCAGCGCTTGCGGGGATCATCGACCGGCGTCTTCACCGGCGTCATGCACCACGACTACGGGGTCTCGGTGATTGACTCCTCCGGCATGGGGGCCGGGCTGGCCTCGGGACGCGTCTCCTACGCGCTCGGCCTCGAGGGCCCGGCGATGACGGTCGACACCGCCTGCTCCTCCTCGCTGGTGGCGATGCACCTGGCGACAGCGTCGCTGCGGGCGGGGGAGTGCTCGCTGGCACTGGCGGGCGGGGCGACGGTGCTGGCGACCCCGGCGGTGTTCGGCTACTTCAGCCGCCAGCAGGGATTGGCCCGAGACGGCCGCTGCAAGGCTTTCTCGGACGAGGCAGACGGAGTTGGCATCGCCGAGGGCGCCGGCGTCCTGGTGCTCGAGCGCCTCACCGACGCCGAGGCCAACGGCCACCGGGTCCTGGCCACGATCCGGGGCAGCGCCGTCAACCAAGACGGCGCCTCCAACGGCCTCACCGCCCCCAACGGCCCCTCCCAAGAGCGGGTGATCCGCCAGGCATTGGCCAACGCCGGCTTGAAGCCAAGCGACGTCGACATGGTCGAGGCTCACGGCACCGGCACCGCCCTCGGCGACCCGATCGAGGCCGGCGCCCTGCTCGCCACCTACGGCCAGGAACGTGAGACGCCGGTCCGCCTCGGCTCACTGAAGTCAAACATCGGCCACACCCAAGCCGCCGCCGGGGTCGCCGGGGTGATCAAGGCGGTGATGGCAATGCGCGCCGGGCTGATGCCAAAGACGCTCCACGTCGATGCCCCCTCCTCGCAGGTCGAGTGGGAGAGCGGCGCGGT
The DNA here is from genome assembly GCA_963795765.1 of uncultured Solirubrobacterales bacterium. Taxonomy (GTDB): domain Bacteria; phylum Actinomycetota; class Thermoleophilia; order Solirubrobacterales; family 70-9; genus VRUE01. Next base: position 43,297 of record CAWCJW010000024.1, on the reverse strand, counting down.
GGAGCTCTTGGCGGAGTCGCGGGAGTGGGAGGCCAACGGCCGTCCTCGCCGCGCCGCCGTCTCCTCCTTCGGCGCGACTGGCACCAACGCTCACGTGATCTTGGAGGGGGCGCCCGGCCTGCCCTCCGCCGCTGACGGGGATGCAGGGGCCCCCGCTACGCGGCCGGGCGCCTCCGCCAAGGACCAAAGCGGGGAGGAGGGCACCGCGCCCGCCCCCCTGACCGGTCCTTTGCCCCTCCTCCTCTCCGCCCGCTCCCCTGCGGCCCTTGCCGCCCAGGCCGCTCGCCTGGGCGCCCAGCTCAGGGGGGACCCCGAGCAAGAGCTCGCCGACGTCGCCTACTCCTTGGCCACCACCAGGGCCCAGCTCGAGCAGCGCGCGGTGCTGATCGCCACCGAGCGCGAGCAGCTGCTGGGCGATCTCGACGCCCTGGCCGAAGAGCAGCAGCCCGCCGGGGTGATCCTCGCCAAGGCCCTGCCCGGCTCAAAGCTCGTCTACCTCTTCAGTGGCCAGGGCTCCCAGCGCCCCGGCATGGGCCAACACCTCTACACCACATATCCCGCCTACGCCGGGGCCCTCGATCAAGCGGCTGAGCAGATCGACCCCCTGATCGGCCGCTCGCTGAGCGAGCTGATCTTCAGCGCGCCGGGCACAGAGGCGGCCCGGCTGCTCGATCACACCACCTACGCCCAGCCCGCCCTCTTTGCCACCGAGCTGGCCCTCTACCGCCTGCTGGAGTCCCTCGGCCTCACCGCCGAGCTGCTTTGCGGGCACTCGGTCGGGGAGATCACCGCCGCCCACCTCGCCGGCGTCTTCTCACTCGCCGACGCGGCAAAGCTGATCTGCGCCCGCGGTGCCCTGATGGGCGAGCTGCCCGCGGGCGGGGCGATGCTGGCGATCGAGGCCACCGAGGCCGAGGCGCTGGCCTCGATCGAGGGCTCAGAGGCAAAGCTCTCCCTCGCCGCGGTCAACTCGCCCAGTGCCTGCGTCCTCTCCGGCGCCGAGGAGGCGGTGCAGGCGCTTGAGGCCCACTGGCGCGAAGCGGGTCGCAAGACCAAGCGCCTGGCCGTCTCCCACGCCTTTCACTCGCCCCTGATGGAGCCGATGCTGGAGCCCTTCGCCGCGCTAGCCCGCACCCTCACCTACAACCCACCCAAGCTGGCGCTCTTCTCCTGCCTCGACGGGGAGCTGCTGAGCGCCGAGCGGGCCACCGACCCCGCCCACTGGGTCGCCCACGCCCGGGAGCCGGTGCGCTTTGCCGCCGCGATCGCCGGCCTGCAGGGCGAGGGCGCCAGCGCCTACCTGGAGTTGGGCCCCGACCCGGTCCTCTGCGCGATGGCCCGCCAGTGCCTGGGCGAGGAGCCGACCCTGGCCCCGACCCTGCGCGAGGGTCGCGCAGAGGCCGAGACCCTGCTCAGCTCCCTCGCCACCGCCCATGCCTCGGGAGCCCAGGTCAAGTGGAGCGCCTTCTTTGCCGGCTCGGGGGCAAAGAGCGTTCCCCTGCCCACCTATCCCTTCCAGCGCAAGCGCTACTGGCTCTCCCCAGCCAGCGCCGCTTCTGATCCCGCCGCGATCGGCCAGCGCTCGATCGATCACCCCTTCCTGGCGGCGGCGATCGAGGACCCCGAGGGCGAGGGCATCGCCTTCAGCGGCCGCCTCTCGCTCTCTGAGCACCCCTGGCTAAAAGACCACGCCGTGCTCGGCTCCGTCCTTTTTCCCGGCACCGCCTTCTTGGAGCTGGCGCTATTTGCCGGCCAACAGGCCGGCGCCCCCACGGTCGAGGAGCTCACCCTGCAGGCGCCGCTGGTGCTGGGCGAGAGCGCCACCGCGCTGCGGGTCTCCGTCTCCGGCCCAGACGAGCAGGGCAAGCGCGAGATCACAATTCACTCCCGACCCGAGGCAGAGGAGCAGGGCGAGGGCTGGACCCGCAACGCTGCCGGCACCCTCTCGGCGCAGCTCCCTGACACCCCCGAGCCACTGCCGGCCTGGCCACCGCCGGGGGCCGAGGAGCTCGCGCCCGATGACCTGCACGCCCGCCTGGCCGAGGCCGGCTTTGAATACGGCCCCGCCTTCCAGGGGCTTACCGCCGCCTGGCGCGATGGCGAGGACCTCTACGCCGAGGTCTCCCTCTCTGAGCAGCTCGCTGGCAGCGACGGCGGCTTTGCGCTGCACCCGGCGCTTTTGGATGTTGCCCTTCACCCCGTTGCCCTGGAGGCAGGGGAGGGGGTGCGGGTGCCCTTTGCCTGGAACGGCGCCTCGCTCGAGCCTGGCGGCAGCAGTGAGCTGCGGGTGAAGATCAGCGGGGCGAGCGAGGGCGCCCGGATTGAGCTCTTCGACGCGATTGGCGCGCCGCTCGGCCGGATCGACTCCCTGCTTGCCCGCCCGCTCGATCCTGAGCAGGTTGGCGCCCGGGCGAAGACGCCGCTCTTTTCCCTGCGCTGGGCACGGCCTGCAGCCCAGCCAATGGCCGCTGCCCCGCTAGAGCTCTGGCGCGCGCCGGAGCCGGGCCTCGGTGCTCTCGGCGCTCGCGGGGCAACCCTCGCCACCCTGGGCAAGATCCAGGCCTGGCTCGCGGCCGAGCCGGAGGACGCGCGTCTGGCGATCCTCACCGAGAGCGCCCTGCCGGCAACCGAGGCCGATTGCCCCGACCCCGCCGCCGCAGCGCTGAGCGGTTTGATTGGCGCGGCCGCCGCCGAGCACCCCGGCCGCTTCCTGCTGATCGACAGCGACGGCAGCGAGGCGTCGGAGGCGGTGCTGGAGCAGGCCCTGAGCACCGCTCCCGGTGAGAGCCACTTCGCTCTGCGCGAGGGGGAGCTCCTGGCTCCCCGTCTGGTGGCCGCTGCCGGCGAGGAGAGCGAGCCGGTCAAGCCGCTCGACCGCGAGGCAACGGTCCTGATCAGCGGCGCCACCGGCGGTCTCGGCGCCCTGATCGCCAAGCACTTGGTCGAGTCCCACGGTGCTCGCCGACTCTTGCTCGCCAGCCGCTCGGGCGAGTGGGCCCGCGGCGCCGCCGAGCTCGGCGCGGCTTTAAGGGAGCTCGGCGCCGAGGTGGAGATCGCCGCCTGCGACGTCTCCGACCGTGTTCAACTTGAAGAGCTGCTCGGCTCGATCCCCGCCGAGCACTCGCTGGGGGCGGTGATCCACTGCGCCGGCGTGCTCGATGACGCGACGATCGAGACCGCGAGCCCCGAGCAGCTCGAGCGCGTCTTCGCGCCCAAGGCGGACGCCGCCGCCCACCTGCACGAGCTGACCGCGGGCCTGGAGCTCTCCCACTTCGTCCTCTTCTCCTCGCTGGCCGGCGTCCTTGGCTCAGCCGGTCAGGGCGCCTACGCCGCCGCCAATGCCTTCCTCGATGGACTCGCTGCTCAGCGTCATGCCCAAGGGCTCCCGGCCAGCTCGATCGCCTGGGGCCTCTGGCAATCGGAGAGCACGATGGTGGACGGTCTCGGCGAGGCCGATCTGGCGCGGATGCGCCGGGCGGGGATCGAGCCGCTGTCCGAGCAGCAGGGCCTTGCCCTCTTCGACGCGGTGTTGGCCTCGCCGCGACCGCTCAGCGTTGCGGCGCGCTTCGATCGCGGCACGCTCCAACGCCAGGCGCGGGCGGGGGCCCTGCCGGCGCTGCTGGAGGGGATGGTGGCGCCCGCGGCGCGGCGCGGCGGTTCCGCCGCAACGCTGGCGCGGCGTTTGCGCGAGGCGCCCGAGTCCGCTCGCGAGCGCCTCGCCGAGGACTACGTCCGCGCCGAGGTGGCGGCGATCCTCGGCCACGCCTCGGCCGCGGCGATCGGCCCCGATGACTCCTTCAGGGATCTCGGCTTCGACTCGCTGGCTGCGATTGAGCTGCGTAACCGCCTCGGTGCCGCAGTCGGTCAGCGCCTGGCGGCCTCGGTCGTCTTCGACCACCCGACCGCGGCCGCCCTCGCTGTCCACCTGCTGGGTGACGCGGCGGCGGAGAAGGAGGCGGAGCAGCCCGCGCCCGCGCCCGCGCCGAGCCAGGTCGCCGCCCGCCTCGAGCAGGCCTCGGACGAGGAGCTGCTCGAGTTCATCGACAAGCAAGTGGGGTCGAGCCGTGGCTGACGAGCAGCAACTGCGCGAGTACTTGAAGCGGGTGACGATCGAGCTTGCCGAGGAGCGGGCCAAACAGCGGGAGCCGATCGCGATCGTCGGCATGGCCTGCCGCTTCCCCGGCGGCGTCGCCTCGCCGGCCGAGCTCTGGCGACTGATCGAGGAGCACCGCGACGGCATCGGCGCACTGCCCACCGATCGCGATTGGGACATCGAGGCGCTCTATGACCCCGACCCCGAACGGCCGGGCTCGATGTACGTGCGCGAAAGCGGCTTCCTCGCCGACGCCGGCGCCTTCGACGCCGAGTTCTTCGGCATCGGCCCGCGCGAGGCGACGGCGATGGACCCCCAGCAGCAGCTCCTGCTGGAGGCGTCCTGGGAGGCACTGGAAGACGCCGCGATCGTTCCGACTGATCTGGGCGGCACTCGCACCGGCGTCTTCGCCGGCCTGATGCATCACGACCACGGCGCCCACGCCGGCTACGCGCGGGGCGACCTCGAGGGGCACCTGCCGACCGGCAGCGCCTCCAGCGTCGCCTCCGGCCGCGTCTCCTACGCGCTCGGGCTCGAGGGCCCGGCGATGACCGTCGACACGGCCTGCTCCTCCTCGCTGGTGGCGATGCACCTGGCGGCGGCGTCGCTGCGGGCGGGGGAGTGCTCGCTGGCGCTGGCGGGCGGGGCGACGGTGATGTGGACGCCCGATGCCCTCGTGCTCTTCTCCCGCCAGCGGGGCCTCGCCCCGGACGGTCGCTGCAAGTCCTTCGCCGAGGCGGCCGACGGCACTGCTTGGTCTGAGGGCGCCGGCGTCCTGGTGCTCGAGCGCCTCACCGACGCCGAGGCCAACGGCCACCGGGTCCTGGCCACGATCCGGGGCAGCGCCGTCAACCAAGACGGCGCCTCCAACGGCCTCACCGCCCCCAACGGCCCCTCCCAAGAGCGGGTGATCCGCCAGGCATTGGCCAACGCCGGCTTGAAGCCAAGCGACGTCGACATGGTCGAGGCTCACGGCACCGGCACCGCCCTCGGCGACCCGATCGAGGCCGGCGCCCTGCTCGCCACCTACGGCCAGGAACGTGAGACGCCGGTCCGCCTCGGCTCACTGAAGTCAAACATCGGCCACACCCAAGCCGCCGCCGGGGTCGCCGGGGTGATCAAGGCGGTGATGGCAATGCGCGCCGGGCTGATGCCAAAGACGCTCCACGTCGATGCCCCCTCCTCGCAGGTCGAGTGGGAGAGCGGCGCGGTGGAGCTCTTGCGCGAGGCGGCGCCCTGGCCCGGAGGAGAGCGCCCGCGACGGGCCGCCGTCTCTTCCTTCGGCATCAGCGGCACCAACGCTCACACGATCTTGGAGGAGGCGCCCACGGCCGGTCGGGACCCCGGCCCGGGCGCCTCCGCCAAGGACCAAAGCGGGGAGGAGGGCACCGCGCCCGCCCCCCTGACCGGTCCTTTGCCCCTCCTCCTCTCCGCCCGCTCCCCTGCGGCCCTTGCCGCCCAGGCCGCTCGCCTGGGCGCCCAGCTCAGGGGGGACCCCGAGCAAGAGCTCGCCGACGTCGCCTACTCCTTGGCCACCACCAGGGCCCAGCTCGAGCAGCGCGCGGTGCTGATCGCCACCGAGCGCGAGCAGCTGCTGGGCGATCTCGACGCCCTGGCCGAAGAGCAGCAGCCCGCCGGGGTGATCCTCGCCAAGGCCCTGCCCGGCTCAAAGCTCGTCTACCTCTTCAGTGGCCAGGGCTCCCAGCGCCCCGGCATGGGCCAACACCTCTACACCACATATCCCGCCTACGCCGGGGCCCTCGATCAAGCGGCTGAGCAGATCGACCCCCTGATCGGCCGCTCGCTGAGCGAGCTGATCTTCAGCGCGCCGGGCACAGAGGCGGCCCGGCTGCTCGATCACACCACCTACGCCCAGCCCGCCCTCTTTGCCACCGAGCTGGCCCTCTACCGCCTGCTGGAGTCCCTCGGCCTCACCGCCGAGCTGCTTTGCGGGCACTCGGTCGGGGAGATCACCGCCGCCCACCTCGCCGGCGTCTTCTCACTCGCCGACGCGGCAAAGCTGATCTGCGCCCGCGGTGCCCTGATGGGCGAGCTGCCCGCGGGCGGGGCGATGCTGGCGATCGAGGCCACCGAGGCCGAGGCGCTGGCCTCGATCGAGGGCTCAGAGGCAGAGCTCTCCCTCGCCGCGGTCAACTCGCCCAGTGCCTGCGTCCTCTCCGGCGCCGAGGAGGCGGTGCAGGCGCTTGAGGCCCACTGGCGCGAAGCGGGTCGCAAGACCAAGCGCCTGGCCGTCTCCCACGCCTTTCACTCGCCCCTGATGGAGCCGATGCTGGAGCCCTTCGCCGCGCTAGCCCGCACCCTCACCTACAACCCACCCAAGCTGGCGCTCTTCTCCTGCCTCGACGGGGAGCTGCTGAGCGCCGAGCGGGCCACCGACCCCGCCCACTGGGTCGCCCACGCCCGGGAGCCGGTGCGCTTTGCCGCCGCGATCGCCGGCCTGCAGGGCGAGGGCGCCAGCGCCTACCTGGAGTTGGGCCCCGACCCGGTCCTCTGCGCGATGGCCCGCCAGTGCCTGGGCGAGGAGCCGACCCTGGCCCCGACCCTGCGCGAGGGTCGCGCAGAGGCCGAGACCCTGCTCAGCTCCCTCGCCACCGCCCATGCCTCGGGAGCCCAGGTCAAGTGGAGCGCCTTCTTTGCCGGCTCGGGGGCAAAGAGCGTTCCCCTGCCCACCTATCCCTTCCAGCGCAAGCGCTACTGGCTCTCCCCAGCCAGCGCCGCTTCTGATCCCGCCGCGATCGGCCAGCGCTCGATCGATCACCCCTTCCTGGCGGCGGCGATCGAGGACCCCGAGGGCGAGGGCATCGCCTTCAGCGGCCGCCTCTCGCTCTCTGAGCACCCCTGGCTAAAAGACCACGCCGTGCTCGGCTCCGTCCTTTTTCCCGGCACCGCCTTCTTGGAGCTGGCGCTATTTGCCGGCCAACAGGCCGGCGCCCCCACGGTCGAGGAGCTCACCCTGCAGGCGCCGCTGGTGCTGGGCGAGAGCGCCACCGCGCTGCGGGTCTCCGTCTCCGGCCCAGACGAGCAGGGCAAGCGCGAGATCACAATTCACTCCCGACCCGAGGCAGAGGAGCAGGGCGAGGGCTGGACCCGCAACGCTGCCGGCACCCTCTCGGCGCAGCTCCCTGACACCCCCGAGCCACTGCCGGCCTGGCCACCGCCAGCTGCCGAGCCGATCGCAGCCGATGACCTGCACGCCCGCTTGGCCGAGGCCGGCTTTGAATACGGCCCCGCCTTCCAGGGGCTTACCGCTGCCTGGCGCGATGGTGGCGATCTCTACGCCGAGGTCTTCCTCTCTGAGCAGCTCGCTGGCAGCGATGGCGGCTTTGCGCTGCACCCGGCGCTTTTGGATGTTGCGGGTCACTCCGGCCTGGGCCTTGCACTGCTCGACGCTGATGCCGATGAGTTGCGGCTGCCCTTCTCATGGCGGGGAGTGCGGCTGCATGCGGCCGGGCCTTCCTCGCTGCGGGTACGGATCTCGACTGGGGGCGAGGACGGGGGCCTCGACGCTGTAGATGCGAGCGGCGCCCCGCTGCTCAGCGTCGAGTCGGTGCTCGCCCGCCCGGTCGACCGCGCCCGTCTGCAGGCCGCCGCGCCCGCCAGCCGCTCGCTCTACCGGCTCGAGTGGCAGGCGCTCGCTGGCGCTGCCGGGGAGTCGGGCTCCGAGTTTGAGCTCGCGGACTTCCGCTCGCTCGGGCAGGGCGACCCAGCCGAGCTCGCCGGGGAGCTCAGCGCCCGCGCCTTGCAGCGGATGCAGGACTTCCTGGCGCGGGCCGAGGGGGAGGACTCGCGCCTTGCCCTGCTTACCCGGGGCGCCTTCGCGGTCGGCGAGAACGAGTCACCCGACCTCGCCGCGGCATCGGTCGCCGGTCTCGTGCGCTCCGCCGCCGCCGAGCACCCCGGGCGCTTCCGCTTGATCGACAGCGACGGCAGCGAGGCATCGGAGGCCGCCCTGGAGGCAGTTCTCGGCGCCGAGCTCGGCGAGTCCCAGCTGGCCCTGCGCGAGGGCGAGCTGTTTGCTTCGCGGCTGGCGCCGGCAACAAGCGAGGCGGGCGAATCCACCCCGCCGCTCGATCCCCAGCGCACCGTCCTGATCAGCGGCGCCACCGGCGGCATCGGCGCCCTGATCGCCAAGCACTTGGTCGAGGCCCACGGAGCTCGTCAGCTGCTGCTGGTCAGTCGCGCCGGCGCGGAGGCCCCCGGCGCTCTCGACCTCGGGGCGCAGCTGCAAGAGCTGGGCGCCGAGGTGAAGATCGCCGCCTGCGACGTCTCCGATCGTGGCCAGCTCGAAGAGCTGCTCGGCTCGATCCCCGCCGAGCACCCGCTGGGGGCGGTGATCCACTGCGCCGCGGTAATCGACGACGGCCTCTTGGAGGCACTCGACCGGGAGCGCTTGGCGCGCGTTTTCGCGCCCAAGGCCGTGGCCGCCTGGCACCTGCACGAGCTGACCCGGGAGCTGGAGCTCTCGCACTTCGTCTGTTTCTCGTCGGTAGCTGGACTGATCGGCGGCGCCGCCCAGGCCAGCTACGCCGCCGCCAACGCCTTCCTCGACGGCCTCGCTGCCCAGCGCCGAGCCGCAGGGCTGGCTGGAGTCTCGATGGCCTGGGGGCTCTGGGGAGTCGACAACCAGGCGGGGGCCGAGCTCGACCGCGCCGAGCTCGAGCGCATGATGCGCCAGGCCGCCGAGCGCCTCGCCTTGCTGCCGCTCTCCGCCGAGCAGGGCCTTGGCCTCTTCGACGCCGCCCTGTCCCGTCCCGAGGCGCTCCTTGTCCCCGCTCAGCTCGACCTTGCCCGCTTGCGCTCGCGCGCTCGCGCCGGCGCCCTGCCGCCGCTGTTCAAGGGCCTGGTTCGGGCCCCCGCCAAGGCGGGCAGCGCGACCGGTTCGCTGGCCCGGCGCCTCGCCGGCGTTGCCGAGGCAGAGCGCGAAGCGCTGGCCTTGGAGCTGGTTCGAGCCCACGTCGCCGCGGTGCTCGGCCATGACTCGGCCGCCGCCGTCGATCCGGCCAAGGCCTTCAAGGATCTCGGCTTTGACTCGCTGGCGGCGGTCGAGCTGCGCAACCGCCTCGGCCATGACTCCGGGCTGGCCCTCTCGCCCAGTTTCGCCTTTGACTACCCGACGCCGACCGCGGTTGCCGCCCACCTCTTGGCCGAGCTGCACCCGGAGAGCGCTCCGGCGCAGGCTCGTCCGGTGGCGGGTCTCGGTGCCCTCGCCCGCGATGCCGGGGGTGAGCGATGAACCCCTCGAGCGAGCAGCTCAGCGATCAACTGCGCGCGGCGCTGCAGGAGGAGGAGCGGCTGCGCGAGCGCAACCGCCAGCTGCAGGACGTGGTCGATGAGCCGATCGCGATCGTCGGCATGGCCTGTCGCTTCCCCGGTGGCGTCGCCTCGCCGCGGGACCTCTGGCAGCTGGTCGCCAGCGGCACCGACGCGATCTCGGCCTTCCCGACCGATCGCGGCTGGGACATCGAGCAGATCTATGACCCCGACCCGGATCGAGTCGGTCATACGAGCACCCGCGAAGGCGGCTTCCTCGCCGACGCCGCCGACTTCGACGCCGAGTTCTTCGGCATCTCACCGCGCGACGCGCGCGGTCTCGACCCGCAGCTGCGCCTGCTGCTGGAAGCCTCCTGGGAGGCCGCCGAGGGCGCCGGCATCGATCCCCTCGACCTCTCCGGCACCCAGACCGGCGTCTTCAGTGGCGTGATGTACCACGACTACGCCTGGGGGGAGTCGCCGAGCAGCGAGGCGGGGGGCACGCTGGCGACCGGCGGCAGCTCCAGCATCGCCTCCGGTCACGTCGCCTACTCGCTGGGGCTCGAGGGGCCGGCGATCACGGTCGATACCGCCTGCTCCTCCTCGCTGGTCTCGCTGCACCTCGCCTGCCAGTCGCTGCGCCGTCGCGAGTGCGACCTGGCCCTGGCCGGCGGCGCGACCGTGCTGGCGATGCCCGGCATCTTCGTCCAGTTCAGCCGCCAGGGCGGCGTCGCCCCCGACGGCCGCTGTAAGTCCTTCGCCGAGGGAGCGGACGGCGCCGGCTTCTCCGAGGGGGTCGGCGTGCTGGCGCTGGAACGGCTCTCCGACGCGCAGCGGCAGGGCCGCGAGGTGCTCGCCGTGGTCAGGGGCTCGGCCGTCAACCAGGACGGCGCCTCCAACGGCCTCACCGCGCCCAACGGCCCTTCCCAGGAGCGGGTGATTCGCCAGGCGCTGGCCGAGTCCGGCCTGCGGGCGGCCGACGTCGACGCGGTCGAGGCCCACGGCACCGGCACTACCCTCGGCGACCCGATCGAGGCGGGTGCCCTGCTCGACACCTACGGTCAGGAACGCCAGCGCCCGCTCTGGCTCGGCTCGCTCAAGTCCAATATCGGCCACGCCCAGGCCGCCGCCGGGGTGGGTGGGGTGATCAAGTCGGTGATGGCGATGCGCGAGGGCCTGCTGCCGAAAACCCTGCACGTCGACCGGCCCGCGTCCGGGATCGACTGGTCGGCGGGCAAGGTGGAGCTGCTGCGTGATGCGGTTGCCTGGGACTCGAAAGAGGCGCCGCGGCGCATCGGCGTCTCCTCCTTCGGCGCCACCGGCACCAACGCCCACCTGATCCTCGAGCAGGCGCCTCCGCCACTCGATGACGGCGCCCCGGAGGTGGGTCCTGAGCCGCCGCTGGGCGATGGCCTGGTCCCGTTGGTTCTCTCGGCCAAAACGGAGCCGGCGCTGCGCGAGGGTGCGGCCCGCCTGGCCGCGAGCATGCGCGAGAGCGAGGCTGACGCGGTCGAGGTCGGCCGCGCCCTGCTCACCCGCTCGGCCTTCGAGCGCCGCGGCGTGGTCGTCGGCGCCGAGCGCGAGCAACTGCTTGCCGGCCTCGATTCGCTCGCCCGCGGCGAGCAGGCCCCCGCCGTCGCCGCCGGACGAGCCCAGGCCGGCGCTCGGGTCGCGTTCGTCTTCTCCGGCCACGGCTCGCAGTGGGAGGGCATGGGTCGCGGGCTGCTCGAGGCATCGCCAGTCTTCGCCGCCAAGGTGGGTCAGTGCGCGGAAGCACTAGCGCCTCACTTGGACTGGTCCGTGGAGGACGTGCTGCGCGGTGTGCCGGGAGCGCCGGCGGTGAAGGACGTTGACGTCGTGCAGCCGCTGATCCTTACCGTCGCCGTGTCCCTGGCCGAGCTCTGGCGCTCGCTGGGAGTTGAGCCGGCCTTCGTCGTCGGTCACTCCCAGGGAGAGGTGGCTGCGGCTCACGTCGCCGGCGGGCTCTCGCTCGAGGACGCGGCCCGGATCACGGTGCGTCGCAGCCAGTTGATCGCCGGCCTCAACGGTCGCGGCACGCTGGTCTCGATCTCCCTGGCCGGTGAGCGGCTAGCCGTCTATCTGCGGCGCTGGAACGGCCGGATCGAAGTTGCCGCCTACAACGGCCCTTCCGCATCGGTTCTCACCGGAGACCGCGAGGCGCTTGGCGAGCTGCTGGCGCAGTGTGATGAGGACGGTGTTCTCGCCCGCGAAATCCCTGGCGCCATAGCGGCTGGACATTCGCCGTTGGTCGAGGTCCTGCGGGAGGACATGCTCGAGGCGTTGGCGCCGGTCTCGCCCCGCGCCGGCGCGATTCCACTGCTTTCGACCGTCACCGGTGAGCCGATCGACCCGATGCTGCTCGATGCCGCCTACTGGTACCGCAACATGCGCCAACCCGTGCTCTTCGCGCAGGCGAGCCGGCACTTGATCGAAGCCGGAATCGATGTCCTGATCGAGATCAGCGCGCATCCTGTGCTCGCCGGGGCGCTGGAGGGAACCGTCGCGCAGACTGCGTCCGACCCCAGCGCCGTGGCCGTGCTCGGCACGCTACGCCGCGGTGAAGGCGGGCCAGAGCGCTTCGCTGCCTCGTTGGCCGCGGCTAGCGTGGCCGGCGCCGAGGTCGATTGGGGCGCCTTCTTTCCGAGCGGCGGGATTAGGCGCTCACCGTCGCTACCCACCTATCCGTTCCAGCGCCGGCGCTACTGGCTCGAGGGTGGGGTCGCTGCCGACCCGAGCGCGCTCGGGCAGCGGCCGGCCGAGCACCCCTTGCTTGGCGCCGAGGTCGAGGACCCGGAGGAGGAGCGCCTCTTCCTCACCGGCCGCGTCTCCCTGCAGTCGCACCCCTGGCTGGCCGATCACGGCGCCTTCGGCTGCGTGCTCTTCCCCGGCGCCGCGATGCTCGAGCTGGCACTGCACGCCGGCGATCGCCTGGGGACGCCGGTGGTCGAGGAGCTGACCCTGGAGGCCCCGCTCGCGCTGGCCGAGGACGGCGCGGTTCAGCTGCGCGTCTCGGTCGGCCCGCAGGAGCAGGGTCGCCGCGAGCTCTCGATCCACTCCCGTGCCGACGGCGACGCTGAGTGGACGCGGCACGCCCGCGGCACACTCAGCGCCGAGGCGGAGCCTGGGGCACTGCTGCCCGAGCAGGAGGACTGGCCGCCGCCGGGGGGTGATCGGCTTGACGTGGCCGAGCTCTACGAGGAGCTCGCCGCCGCTGGGGTCGAATACGGGCCGGCATTCCGCGGCCTGAAGGCGGCTTGGCGACGCGGGGGCGAAACCTTCGCCGAGCTGCTCCTCCCGGCCGAGCGACTGGCAGAGGCGGCGGCCTTTGGCCTGCACCCGGCGCTGCTCGACTCGATCGGCCACGCCGCCGTCCAGGCTGCCCTCGGCAACGACGATTCCTCTGCCCTGCCCCTGCCCTTCGCCTGGCGCGGGGTGCGACTGTCATCCCGCGGCGCCTCGTCCCTGCGCGTGCGCATCGTCGCCGGCGCCGAGGGCATCGCGGTCAGCGCCACCGATGAGGCCGGCGCCCCGATCATCTCTGCCGCGGCGGTGGTCTCGCGCCCGGTCAGCCAGGCCCAGCTGCAGGCGGCGATCGGCAGGCAGCCGCTGTACGCCGTCTCCTGGCAGGCCGCCCCCGCAACCGCGCCGACCGCGCCGGAGTCGGCCGAGCCCGTCGTCGCCGACTTCCGAGATCTCAACGAGGGTGGGGACGGCGCCGCCGCGGTCGAGGTTGCGAGCGTTGCGCTGGAGCGCCTGCAGGAGCATCTTGGCGCGGGGGAGGACTCACCGGCGCGCTTGGTCGTGCTCACCGAGGGCGCCCTCGCGAGCGACCAGGAGCGGCCGGCCGATCCAGCTGCGGCGGCGATCGGCGGCCTGGTCCGCAGCGCCCTCTCCGAGCATCCCGGCAGCTTCGCCCTGATCGACCTCGACGGCAGCGAGGCTTCCGATCGCACCCTGCCGGAGGCGCTCGCCGCCAGCGCCGGCGAGCCCGAGCTGGCCCTGCGCGAGGGTGAGTTGCTCTGCCCCCGCTTGGTCTTGGCGCCGGCGGCGGAAGGCGAGCAGCTGGCTGGCCTCGATCCCGAAGCGACGGTGCTGATCACCGGCGGCACCGGCGGCATCGGCGCCGCGGTTGCCCGCCACTTGGCAGAGACCCACGGCGCCCGCCGCCTGCTGCTGCTGAGTCGCTCGGGCGAGCAGGCACCCGGCGCCGCCGAGCTTCGCGCCCAGCTGGAGGGGCTCGGGGCCGAGGTGCGGATCGCCGCCTGCGACGTCGCCGAGCGCGCCCAGCTGGAGCAGGTGCTCGGCCAGTTGCCGCCCGAGCGGCCGCTGGGCGCGGTGATCCACTGCGCCGCCGTGCTCGCTGACGGAACGCTCGACTCACTCGACCGCGAGCGCCTCGAGCGGGCGATGGCGCCGAAGGCGGTCGCCGCCTGGCACCTGCACGAGCTGACCCGCGGGATCGAGCTCTCCCACTTCATCTGCTTCTCCTCGATCGTCGGCCTGCTGGGCGGCCCGGGCCAGGGCAACTACGCCGCCGCCAACGCTTTCCTCGACGCGCTGGTCAGCCAGCGGCGCCAGCAAGGGCTAGCCGGTTCCTCGCTGGCCTGGGGTGGCTGGGAGCTGCCGAGCGCGATGATCGCTGGCCTCGGTGAGGCCGAGCGCGACCGCTTCGGCCGGCTCGCCGGTAGCCGCCTCGGCCTCACCGCGATGCCCACTTCCCTTGGCCTCGCGCTGTTCGACGCTTCCCTCTCCCGCAACGAGCCGCTGCTGGTTCCAGCCCAGCTCGATCTCGCCGCGTTGCGCGCCCAGGCCGCCGCCGGCTCCTTGCCAGCGTTGATGCGTGGCCTTGTCCGCCTCCCCGCCCAGGCCGCCGCGGCGGGCTCCCTCGCCAGTCGCCTCGCCACCGCGCCCGCGGCCGAGCACGAGGCGATCGCCCTGGAGCTGGTCCGCGAGCACGTCGCCGCCGTCCTCGGTCACGACTCGCCGGCCGACGTCGATCCGTCCAGGGCCTTCAAGGACCTCGGCTTCGACTCGCTCGCTGCGATCGAGCTGCGCAACCGGGTGGGCGCTGCCGCGGCGATGCGGCTCGAGCCGACCCTCGTCTTCGACTACCCGACGCCGGCGCAGCTGGCGAGCTTCCTCGCCGAGACCGCCGCCGGTGAGCGGGTCGCTGTTGCGCCGGTCGCGGCGAGCGTCGCGAGCGAGGAGCCGATCGCGATTGTCGGCATGGCCTGTCGCTTCCCCGGCGGCGTTGCCTCGCCGACCGACCTCTGGCGCCTGGTCGCCAGCGGTACCGACGCGATCTCGGACTTTCCCGCCGACCGCGGTTGGGACCTCGATCGCCTCTATGACCCCGAGCCCGGCGCTCCCGGCCGGACCTACGCGCGTGCTGGCGGCTTCCTCGCCGACGGGCCCGGCTTCGACGCCGATTTCTTCGCCATCAGCCCGCGCGAGGCGCGGGAAATGGACCCGCAGCAGCGCCAACTGCTGGAAGTCTCCTGGGAGGCGTTGGAAGACGCCGCGATCGTGCCGGCCGAGCTGCGCGGCAGTCCGACCGGGGTCTTTGCCGGCGCGATGTACCAGGACTACGACCAGCTGGCGGCGATGACCTCGGCCGTGGTCTCGGGCCGGATCGCCTACACACTCGGCCTCGAGGGCCCGACGATGACCGTCGACACGGCCTGCTCCTCCTCGCTCGTCGCCCTCCACCTCGCCTGCCAGGCGCTGCGGGCGGGCGAGTGCGGCCTCGCCCTGGCCGGCGGCGTCTCGGTGCTCTCGACTCCGGGCGTGCTGGTCGAGTTCGGCCGCCAGCGCGGCCTTGCCCCCGACGGGCGCTGCAAGGCTTTCGGGGAGGGCGCCGACGGGACCGGGGTCGCCGAGGGCGTCGGCGTGCTGGCGGTTGAGCGCCTCGCCGACGCCGAACGCAACGGTCACCGGGTGCTGGCGCTGGTCCGCGGCTCGGCCGTCAACCAGGACGGCGCTTCCAACGGCCTCACTGCCCCCAACGGGCCGGCGCAGGCGCGGGTGATTCGTACCGCCCTCGCCAACGCCGGGCTTGGGCCCGGCGACGTCGACCTGGTCGAGGCCCACGGCACGGGCACGGCGCTTGGCGACCCGATCGAGGCCGCCGCCCTGCTCGCCACCTACGGCCAGGAACGCGAGGGGCCGGTGCGGCTCGGCTCGCTCAAGTCCAATATCGGCCATGCCCAGGCTGCGGCCGGAGTGGGCGGGGTGATCAAGGCGGTAATGGCGATCCGCGAAGGCGTGATGCCAAGGACGCTTCACGTCGAGCGGCCCTCGAGCAAGGTCGAGTGGGACGACGAGAGGTTGGAGCTCTTGGGCGAGGCGCTCGACTGGGAGCCGAACGGTCACCGCCGCCGCGCTGCCGTCTCGTCTTTCGGGGCCAGCGGCACCAACGCCCACCTGATCCTGGAGGAGGCGCCCGCGAGCGCGACCGCGGGGCTGGACGCGCCGGCGGCTGTGCTCAGCGGCCCGCTGCCGTTCGTGCTCTCGGCCAAGGACGAGGGCGCCCTGGTCTCCCAAGCGCAGCGGCTCGCGGTGCACCTACGCGAAAGCCCTGAGCTGGAGCTCGCCGACCTCGCCTTCTCCCTCGCCACCTCTCGCTCCTGCTTCGAGCAACGGGCGGTGGTGCTGGCGGCGCAGCGCGAGCAGTTGCTGGCCGGACTGGAGGGGCTCGCCGCCGGATCACCGCCGGCCTGGGTGGCTTGCTCGCGGGCGCGACCCGGCAAGATTGCCTTTCTCTTCAGTGGACAGGGCTCGCAGCGGCTCGGTATGGGCAAGGAGCTGCACGCCGCCAACCCCGCCTTTGGCGAAGCGCTCGATCAGGTCCTCGCCGGTCTTGCTCCGCATATGGAGGCGCCGCTGGTGGAGGTGCTCTGGCCCGACGGCGAGGGATCGGAGGGGGGACTGCTCGATCGCACCGCTTTTGCCCAGCCAGCCCTCTTCGCGGTAGAGGTGGCCCTCGCCCGCATGCTCGAATCGCTCGGTTTGGCCCCCGACGTCTTGGCCGGCCACTCGATCGGGGGAATCAGCGCCGCCCACCTTGGTGGCGTGCTCTCGCTCGCGGACGCCTGCGCCTTGGTGGCAGCGCGCGGGCGCCTGATGGACGCCCTGCCCGAGGGCGGCGCGATGGTCGCGCTCGAGGCCAGCGAGGGCGAGGCCAGCGAGGCGATCGCCGGCCAGGAGGAGGCGCTCGCGATCGCCGCGGTAAACGGCGCCCGCGCCGTTGTCGTCTCGGGCGAGGCGGGGGCCCTGGATCGAGTCGAGGCCGACTTCCGCCAGCGCGGGCGCAGGACCAAGCGGCTCGCCGTCAGCCACGCCTTCCACTCGCCGCTGATGGAGCCGATGCTGGAGCCCTTCGCGGAGGTGGTGCGGGGTCTCAACCTGCGCCCGCCGGTCCGCCCGATCGTCTCCGACAGCTCCGGTGAGCTGCTCACTGCGGCCCAGGCAACTGATCCCGCGTACTGGCTCGCCCACGTGCGCCAGCCGGTTCGCTTCGCCACCGCGATCGAGTCCCTCACCGGCCTTGGTGTCGCCACCTTCCTCGAGCTGGGACCGGGCGCGGCCCTGGCGGCGATGGTCGGCGAGCAGCTCGGCGAGAGCGAGGCGGGGCGGGCGATCCCCACCCTGCGCGAGGCCGGCGACGAGCTCGACTCGGTGATCGGCGCGATCGGCGCCGCTCACGCCGCCGGGGCCGAGTTGGACTGGGGGACGTTCTTCGCTGGGGCGGGGGCCGCCTCAGTGCCCCTGCCCACCTACCCCTTCCAGCGCCGCCGCTACTGGCTCGAGTCAGCCCAGGGCGGCGGTGACGTCGTCGCGGTCGGCCAAACAGCCGCCGAGCACCCCCTGCTCGGTGCCGCGATCGCACTTGCCGCCGACGGCGGCACCCTGATGACCGGCAGCCTCTCGCTGCACTCTCAGCCTTGGCTTGGCGATCACAGGCTGGCCGGCACCGCGGTACTGCCGGGGACCGCATTGTTGGAGCTGGCCCTGCGAGCGGCGGCGGAGACCGAGCAGACGACGCTCGAGGAGCTGATGATGCAGGCACCGCTGGTCTTGCCCGAGCAGGGCTCGGTCCAGGTTCAGGTCTCGGTCTCCCCGCTCGACGGGGAGGGGCGGCGGCAGGTGGCGGTGCACTCGCGGCTCGAGGATGGGGGCGAGTGGACGCAGAACGCGCAGGGCACCCTCGTGCCCGCTGCGCCGGGAGACGACTCCGAGCTCGAGCGGTTCGCCGCCGCGGCTTGGCCCCCGCAGGGAGCTGAGTCCCTGGAGGTCGATGGCCTCTACGAGCGCTTCGCCGACCTCGGCATTGAATTCGGCGCCGCCTTCCGCTGCGTGCGGGGAGCCTGGCGGCGGGGAGAGGACGTTTTCGCCGAGCTCTCCCTGGCCGAGGACGAGGCCGCCGAAGCGGGTCGCTTCACCCTGCATCCCGCGCTGCTCGATTCCGCCGGGCACGTCGCCGTCGGTCTCGAGCTCCTCGCCGGGGAGGACCCCGAGCAGCTCCTGCTTCCCTTTGCCTGGCGCGGGGTGAGTGCCGTGGCGCCCGGCGCCTCCTCGCTGCGGGTGCGGCTCAGGGCGGGCGAGGGCGGTGGCCTGCTGGCCCTCGACGGCAGCGGAGCGCCGGTGGCGAGGGTCGAGTCGGTCGCCGTGCGGCAGGTGGACCGGACTCAGCTGCGTGCCGTGGCCGGCGAGCGCTCCCTCTACCGCTTGCGCTGGAGCGCGCCGCCCAGCGTTACGGGCAGCGGCGAGCCGGCGGCGGTCGAGGTCGCCGACCTTCGTCCCGTGGGCGCTGGCGAGGAGCCGGCCGATGGCCCCGCTGCGCTTGCGCTCGAGCGCTTGCAGGCCTTCCTCGCCACGGCGGACAGCGAGTCGCGCCGCCTTGCGGTCCTCACCCGCGACGCGGTCGCCGCGGCGCCCGGCGAGCGGCCGGATCCGCGCGCCGCGGCGATCTGGGGACTTGTGCGCGCCGCCCAGTCCGAGCACCCGGGGCGCTTTGCCCTGATCGACAGCGACGGTGCGGCGGCTTCCGAGAGGGCGCTTACTAGCGCTCTCAGCCTTGCTGGCGAGGAGCCGCAACTGGCGCTGCGCGAGGGCCGCTTGCTGGTGCCGCGATTGGAGCGGGCGCCGGCGCGGGACTCGGGCGCGGAGCAGGACGCCGGATTCGACCCCGAGCGGACCGTGCTGATCGGCGGCGGGCTCGGCGGGCTCGGCGCCCTGATCGCCCGCCACCTCGTCGCCGAGCACGGCGCCCGCCGCCTCCTGCTGGTCAGCCGCAGTGGCTCCGAAGCAGCGGGGGCGGCCGAGTTCAGGGACGAGCTCGAAGCGCAGGGCGCCGCAGTGGAGATCGCCGCCTGTGACGTCTCCAAGCGCGCCGACTTGGCAGCCCTGCTCGGCGCAATCCCGGCCGCGCACCCGTTGGGGGCGGTGATTCACTCCGCCGCCGTGCTCGACGACGGGGTGCTGGAGTCCCAGGACGGCGAGCGCCTGGCCCGGGTGATGGCTCCCAAGGCGAGCGCCGCCTGGCACCTGCACGAGCTCACCGCCGAGCTCGACCTCTCGCACTTCGTCCTCTTCTCCTCGGCGGCGGGCCTGCTCGGCAACCCCGGACAGGCCGGTTACGCCGCCGCCAACGCCTTCCTCGACGCGCTCGCCGAGCGGCGCCGGGCCGAAGGCCTGCCCGCGCTCTCGATCGCCTGGGGGGCGCTGGACGTCGGCACTACTTTGCTGGGCGACGAGGAGGCGGCGCGGGTGGCGGCCTTCGTTCGTCGCCGGCTCGGCGTCGCCTCGATTGATCGGGAGCGCGTCGCCGGCCTCTTCGACGCAGCGCTGAGCCAGGGCTCGCCCCTGCTGGCGGCCGTCGACTTCGATTCGGCTGCGCTGCGCGAGAGCCTCGCGATTGGCAACCTGGCGCCACTGCAGCGCGACCTGGTCCAGGTGCCGGTACGCCAGCAGCGACAGCGCTCGCTCGCCGATCGCCTCAGCGCGGTCGCCGCCGAGGAGCGCGGCGCAGTTGTCTTCGACCTCGTCCGCGAGCAGGTCGCCGCGGTCCTCGGTCACGCCTCGGCGGACGCCGTCGATCCGGAGCGCCCCTTCAGCGACCTCGGCTTCGACTCGCTGGCGGCGGTCGAGCTGCGCAACCGCCTCAGCGCCGCCACCGGCCTGCGCCTGCCACCGACCCTGGTCTTCGACTACCCGTCGGTGACGGGCCTCGCCCGCCACCTGCTGGCGGAGGCGACGCCGGATGGGGAGGCCGAGGAGGCAGCGGCCAGTCCCGAGGAGCGCGCTTTCCGCCAGGCACTCGCCCAGGTGCCCCTGGCGCGGCTGCGGGAAGCGGGCCTAATCGAGGACCTGGTCGAGCTGGTCGGCACCGGCGAGGCCCTCACCGGGGCATCCGCCGGGGAAGTCTCGCTCGAGCAGATCGACGACCTCGATGCCGACGCTCTGATCGAGCGCACGCTGGCCCAGGTGGCCGATGCGGAGGGAGACGAAGAGTGAGCGAGCAGGCCGAGAAGCTGGTTGAGGCGCTGCGCGTCTCGGCGAAGGAGAACGAGCGCCTCAAGCGCCGCAACCGGCGCTTGCGGGAAGCGATCGAGGAGCCGATCGCGATCGTCGGCATGGCCTGTCGCTTCCCCGGCGGGGTTGACTCGCCATCCGACCTTTGGGACCTGGTCGCCGGCGGCGTCGACGCGATCTCGCCCTTCCCCTCTGACCGCGGCTGGGACCTCGAGCGCCTCTATGACCCCGACCCCGACCAGCCGGGCACTTGCTACGTGCGCGAGGGCGGCTTCCTCGACGACGCCGCCGGGTTCGATGCCGCCTTCTTCGGCATCTCCCCGCGCGAAGCGGCCGGGATGGACCCGCAGGAGCGGCTGCTGCTGGAAGCCTGCTGGGAGGCGCTGGAGTCGAGCGGGATCGTCCCCATCACCCTGCGCGGCGGCGGCACCGGGGTCTTCGTCGGCTCGATGTACCGCGACTACGGCGTCCCCGGCTCCGACCTGACGCCGGGGATGACCTCGGCCACGATCTCGGGCCGGATCGCCTACACGCTCGGCCTCGAGGGCCCGACGATGACCGTCGACACGGCCTGCTCCTCCTCGTTGGTGGCGCTGCACCTCGCCAGCCAGGCGCTGCGGGCGGGCGAATGCGATCTGGCGCTTGCCGGCGGCGTGACCGTCCTCTCCAGTCCCGGCGGCCTCGTCTACTTCAGCCGCCAGCGCGGCCTCGCCCCCGACGGTCGCTGTAAGTCCTTTGCCGAGGCCGCCGACGGCACCGGGGTCGCCGAGGGCGTCGGCGTGCTCGCGCTCGAACGCCTCTCGGAGGCAGAGCGCAACGGTCGCCAGGTGCTGGCCGTGATCCGCGGCTCGGCGATCAACCAGGACGGCGCCTCCAATGGCCTCACCGCCCCCAATGGCCCCGCCCAGGAACGGGTGATCCAGCGCGCTCTGGCGGCTGCCCGCCTGGAGGCGGACGAGATCGACGCGGTCGAGGCCCACGGCACCGGCACCGCCCTCGGCGACCCGATCGAGGCCGGGGCCTTGCTTGCCACCTACGGCCAGGAGCGCACGAGCCCGCTGAAGCTGGGCTCGATCAAGTCCAACATCGGCCATACCCAGGCGGCGGCGGGGGTCGCCGGCGTGATCAAGATGACGATGGCGATGCGCGAAGGCCTGCTGCCGCCGACGCTGCACTCCGAGACCCCCTCCGCCAAGGTCGAGTGGGGCGCTGGCGAGATCGAGCTGCTGCACGAGCTCGAGCCCTGGCAGCCGCAGGGCCGCCCCCGTCGCGCCGCGATCTCCTCCTTCGGGGCCACCGGCACCAACTCCCACCTGATCCTCGAGCAGGCCCCCGTGACGCCCAGCGGCGAGGTGGAACAGGCCGCCGAGGTCGCCGCCCCCGATCCCGGCCTCTTGCCGTTGCTGCTCTCGGCCCGCGACGAGGCAGCCCTGAGGGAGTCCGCTGCGCGCCTCGGCGCCCAGCTCGAGTCCAACCCCGACCTTTCGCTCGCGGCGGTTGCCGGCTCGCTGCTGAGCACCCGCTCGCTCTTCGAGCAGCGCGCCGCCGTCCTCGCCGGGGACCGCGCCGCTGCGATCGATGGACTTGGGGCGGTGGCAAGCGGCGAGGCGGCCGCGGGCACGATCGCGCCCCGCCGGGCCGGTGGGGCGCTTGCCTACCTGCTCAGCGGCCAGGGCTCCCAGCGGCTCGGCATGGGAGCGCAACTGCACGAGCGCTACCCGGCCTTCGCCGCTTCTTTTGACGCGGTCTGCGCGCAGCTCGATCCCCACCTGGAGTCGCCGTTGGCAGACGTTGTTTTCGCTGAGGGCGAGGCGGCGGCGAAGCGCCTCGAGGACACCACCTACGCCCAGCCGGCGCTCTTTGCGATCGAGGTCGCGCTCTTTCGCCTGCTGGAGTCCCTCGGCCTGCGCCCGGCGCTGCTTGCCGGCCACTCGATCGGCGAGATCGCCGCCGCCCACCTGGCTGGGGTATTCGACCTCGCTGACGCAGCCAAGCTGGTCACCGCCCGCGGCCGCCTGATGGGCGCGCTGGCCCCCGGTGGGGCGATGCTCGCCGTGCAGGCCAGTGAGCAGGAGGCAAGGGAGACCCTCGCCGGTCGCGAGGGGGAGCTGGCGATCGCCGCCATCAACGGTCCACTCGCGAGCGTGCTCTCGGGCACCGAGGCGGCGATCGAAACGGCCCAGGAGCACTGGCAAGAGCAGGGACGAAAGACCAAGCGGCTCGCCGTCAGTCACGCCTTCCACTCGCCGCTGATGGAGCCGATGCTGGCCGAGTTCGAGGCGGTGGCTCGCGAGGTCTCCTACTCGGCGCCGCGGATCGGGGTGATCTCCAACCTCAGCGGCGAGTTGCTGAGCGCCGAGCAGGCGTGTGACCCCCGCTACTGGGTCGCCCACGTGCGCCAGCCGGTTCGCTTCGCCGATTCGATCGCCACCCTGCTCGGCGAGGGCGCCAGTTGCCTGCTTGAGCTGGGTCCCGACGCCGCGCTCAGCGCGATGGCCGCCCAGACCGCGGCGGAGCTCAGCGCCGACGGGGCGCCCGAGCCCTTGATCGCCCCGCTGCTGCGGCCGGGGCGCCCCGAGCCCGAGGGCCTGCTTAGCGCGCTCGCCCAGGCCCACAGCAGCGGGGCGAGCGTCGAGTGGGAGGCGGTCCTGCCGGCCCTCGGCGAGCTGGCGCCCCTGCCCACCTACCCCTTCCAGCGCCGCCGCTACTGGCTCGAGTCAGCCCAGGGCGGCGGTGACGTCGTCGCGGTCGGCCAAGCAGCCGCCGAGCATCCCCTGCTCGGTGCCGCGATCGCACTTGCCGCCGACGGCGGCACCCTGATGACCGGCAGCCTCTCGCTGCACTCCCAGCCTTGGCTCGGTGATCACAGGCTGGCCGGAACCGCGGTGTTGCCGGGGACCGCCCTGTTGGAGCTGGCCCTGCGAGCTGCCTCAGAGACTGAGCAGACGACGCTCGAGGAGCTGACCATGCAGGCGCCGTTGGTCTTGCCCGAGCAGGGCTCGGTCCAGATCCAGGTCTCGGTCTCCCCGCTCGACGGGGAGGGGCTGCGGCAGGTGGCGGTGCATTCGCGGGCGGCGGGGGAGCCCGAGGAAGCCGCCTGGTCCTGCAACGCCGAGGGGATCCTCAGCGAGGCACCGAGCGCGCCGATCGATCCGCTCGCGACCTGGCCTCCCGAGGGGGCCGAGCCAATCGCCATCGATGATTTTTACGAGCGACTCGCCGACCTCGGCTTCGCCTACGGACCGGCCTTCCAGGGTGTGCGAGCGGCGTGGCGGCGAGAGGGCGAGATCTGCGCCGAGATCGTGCTTCCCGAGCAAGGGGCCCAGGAAGCGGGCCGCTTTCTGCTCCACCCGGCACTGCTCGACGCGGCCATTCAGGCCGGCGGCGCGGCTTTGCTCGGCAGCGGCGAGGAAGACGTCGAGCTCACCGTGCCATTTGCCTGGAGCGGCTTTGCGCTCTACCGGCGCGGCGCCGCCAGCTTGCGAGCGCGAATCGGGCTCGGCGGAGAGGGCCCGGCGCTGCTTGGCTTCGACGAGTCCGGCGAGCCCGTCGTCCGGGTCGATTCGGTTGCGGTGCGGCCGATCGATGCCGCTGCCCTGCGGGCCGGCTCGCGCGGCAGCCTGCCCCTGCACCGCCTCGAGTGGGTGGAGGTCGAGCCGGCCGAGAGCCCACTCGCCCAGGTGGAGGTCGTCGAGCCCGTCGAGGAGGGGGGAGATGGGGATCCGCCTACTCAGGCGCGCGCCGTCGCCACCGCGGCCCTGGGGCAACTGCAGGAGGCGATCGCGGCGGAGGAGCAGAGCGCACTGCTCTGCTTGCGGACGACGAACGCGGTCGCCGCTGGCAAAGACGACGAGGTCGAGCTGGCGCTCTCGCCGCTTTGGGGACTTGTGCGAGCGGCGCAGGCGGAGCACCCCGAGCGCTTCGCCCTGCTCGACAGCGACGGCTCGGCGGCGTCGGAGCGGGCGCTGCCCACCGCCCTCGCTGCGGCGGCGTTGGAGTCACAACTGGTGCTGCGCGAGGGGCGACTGCTGGCGCCGCGGCTGGTCCGGGCGGCGGCGGAGGAGGAGACGGCAAACGCCTTCGATCCCGCCTCGACCGTCCTCATCACCGGCGGCACGGGCGGGCTCGGTGCGATCTTCGCCCGCCACCTGGCGCGCGAGCACGGGGCTCGCAACCTCCTCCTCGCCAGCCGCCGCGGCGATCAGGTGGAGGGAGCGGCGCAGCTGCTGGCCGAGCTCGAGCAGCTCGGCGCCAGCGCTCGTATCGTCGCCTGCGACGCCTCCGACCGCGACCAGCTTCGAGCGTTGCTCGACGCGGTCCCCGCCGACCGCCCGCTGGGGGCGGTCGTCCACAGCGCCGGCCTGCTCGCCGACGCGCTGCTTGGCTCGCTCGATACCGATGCGCTCGGCCGCGTCTTCGCGCCCAAGGTGGATGCCGCCTGGCACCTGCACGAGCTCACCGCCGAGCTCGAGCTTCTCGCGCTTCGTCCTCTTCTCCTCGGCGGCGGGCGTGCTCGGCAACCCCGGCCAGGCGAACTACGCCGCCGCCAACAGCTTCCTCGATGCGCTCGCGGCGCACCGGCGCGGCCTCGGGCTGCCCGCCGTCTCGCTGGCCTGGGGAGCGTGGGAGGCCGGCGTCGGGATGACCAGCGGCCTCGACCAGGCCGATGCGCAGCGGGCGCGGCGATTGGGCATCGGCGCGATCGACGAGGAGCTCGGATGCGCGCTCTTTGACGCTGCCTGGGGGCGGCCCGAGGCGTTGCTCGTGCCCGCCAAGTTCGAGCCGGCGGGGCTGCGCTCGCAGGCCGCGGCCGGCACGCTCAACCCGATCCTGACCCGATTGGCGGGGGCCCGCCAGCGCGACGCCGCCGCCCGTGGCTCCCTGGTCAAGCGCCTCGCCGGCGTGCCCGAGCGCGAGCGCGAGATGGTCGTGCTCGAGCTGGTCCGCAGCCACGTCGCCGCCGCGCTCGGCCATGCCTCGGCGGCCGCGATCGAGCCGGAGGCCGCCTTCGCCGACCTCGGCTTCGACTCGCTGGCAGCGGTCGAGCTGCGCAATCGCCTCAACGCCGCGACCGGGCTGCGCCTGCAGCCGACCCTGGTCTTCGACCACCCGACCAGCGCGGCGGTGGCGAGGCAACTGCTGGCCGACGTCGATCGGCTCGAGCCTGGGGGAGAGGGCGGGGCCCGGGCGGAGGCTGAGCTGGCGGAGGCGCTGAGCAAGCTCGAGGCGATCGTGCCGGCGCTCGCCGGCGACGCGGTCATGAGCGACCTCGCCGACGCCCGGCTGCGCGCGCTGCTCGACCGCCTCGACGCCGGCGGCATCGAGGGCGAGGGTGAAGAGGACGGGGAGGGCCTGGCGGCGCTCTCCAACGAGGAGATGTTCGAGCTGATCGACGAGGAGCTGAGCGCGCCGTGAGCGCTGCCCAAAACGACGAGGCGAAGCTTCGCCGTTACCTGGAGAAGGCGACCATCGACCTGCGCCGCGCCCGCCGGCGCGCAAGCGAGCTCGAACGCCGCCTGGACGAGCCGATCGCGATCGTCGGCATCGGCTGTCGCTACCCCGGCGGGGTCGAGTCGGCCGCCGAGCTCTGGGCCCTGCTCGAGCAAGGTCGCGACGCGATCGCGCCCTTCCCCGCCGATCGCGGCTGGGACCTCGAGCGGATCTACGACCCGGATCCCCTCAACCCCGGTACCTGCAACGCGCGCGAGGGAGGCTTCGTCGCCGGCGCCGCCGAGTTCGACCCGGGCTTCTTCAACATCAGCCCGCGCGAGGCGCTGCTGATGGACCCGCAGCAACGGCTGCTACTGGAAACCTCATGGCGGGCGCTGGAGGACGCGATGATCGAGCCGGGCGCGTTGCGCGGCTCGCGCACCGGCGTCTTCGCCGGGGTCATGTACGCCGAATACGGCGCGGTCGAGCTCGGCGTCCCGCCCGGGATGACCACCAGCATCGCCTCCGGGCGCGTTTCCTACGCCCTCGGCCTGCAGGGCCCGGCGATCACGGTCGACACCGCCTGCTCGTCCTCGCTGGTGGCCCTGCACCTGGCGGCGCAGGCGCTGCGCAGCGGCGACTGCGACCTCGCCCTCGCCGGCGGCTCGACCGTGCTGGCCACCCCGGTGAGCATGATCGTGCTCAGCGCTCAGGGTGGCCTCGCCCCGGACGGTCGCTGCAAGTCCTTCGCCGATGCCGCCGACGGCACCGGCTGGGCCGAGGGCGTCGGCATCCTCGCCCTCGAACGGCTCTCCGACGCGCAGCGCAACGGGCGCGAGGTGCTGGCGGTGATCCGCGGCTCGGCGGTCAATCAGGACGGCGCCTCCAACGGCCTCACCGCCCCCAACGGCCCCGCCCAGGAGCGGGTGATTCGCGAAGCGCTGGCCAACGCCGGCCTCGCCGCCGCCGAGGTCGACGCGGTCGAGGCGCACGGCACCGGCACCGTGCTCGGCGACCCGATCGAGGCCGGCGCCCTGCTCGCCACCTACGGCGGCGATCGCGAGCGGCCGCTCTGGCTCGGCTCGCTCAAGTCGAACATCGGCCACACCCAAGCGGCGGCCGGCGTCGGCGGCGTGATCAAGATGACGCTGGCGCTGAGGGAGGAGCTGCTGCCCAAGACCCTGCACGTCGACCGGCCGACGACCAAGATCGACTGGGGCGCCGGCGCTGTCGAGCTGCTCACCGAGGCGCAGCAGTGGCATTCCGGTGACCGCCCGCGCCGCGCCGCCGTCTCCTCCTTCGGCGTCAGCGGCACCAACGCCCACCTGATCCTTGAGCAGGCCCCCGCCGGCACCGCCGCGGCGGCGTCATCAGCGTCGGCGCCGGTGGCGCCCGCGCCGCGGTCAGATCCCGCCGCCGAGGCCACCCTGTCCGGTATCCACCCGCTGCTGCTCTCGGCGCGCAGCGAGCCGGCCCTGCGCGAGAGCGCTGCGCGCCTGCGCCAGCGCCTCGACGGCCCCGACGCACCCGGGCTCGCCGACGTCGCCTACTCGCTGGCAACCACCCGCGCCCGCTTCTCCCACCGCGCCGTGGCCACCGGTGCCGATCGCGAGAGCCAGCTGGAGGCGCTGGCGGCGCTCGCCGAGGGTGGCGACCATCCGGCGCTCGCTCGCGGCAGAGGCGGCGCCGGCGGCCACCGCGCCGCCTTCCTCTTTCCCGGCGTCGGCTCGCAGTGGGCCGGGATGGCGCTGCCTCTGCTCGAAGGGGCACCGGCCTTTGCCGAGCACATGCGCGCCTGCGACGAGGCCTTCGCGTCGCAGCTCGATTTCTCGATCCGGGACGTGATCCGCGGCGCCGCGGGCAGCCCTTCGATCGCGGACCCGGTGGTGGTGCAGGTCGCGCTGTTCGCGGTGATGACCTCGCTGGCGGAGCTCTGGCGCGCCTGCGGGGTCGAGCCCGTGGCCGTGGCCGGTCACTCCCAGGGCGAGATAGCCGCCGCCTACGTCGCCGGCGCGCTCGATCTCGAGGAAGCCGCCCTGCTCTGCGTCGTGCGCGGCCGCTCGATCGCGAGCCTGTTTGGCACTGGCGGCTTGGCCTCGGCGGTGCTGTCGGCCGCAGAGCTCGAGGCGCGCTTGGCCGAGTGGGAGGGGCGCATCGAGATCGCCGCGATCAACGGTCCCTCGGCGACGGTGCTGAGCGGTGAGGCCGATGCCCTGGCCGAGCTTGTTGATCGCCTCGTCGGCGAGGGGGTGCGGGCGCGGGCGGTGCCGCCACCGACCGCGCCCTCGCACTCGGCCAAGGTCGAGGTGCTGCGCGAGGATCTGCTCGAGCAACTGGCGCCACTGCGGCCGCGCTCCGCCGAGGTTCCCTTCTTCTCCTCCGTGACTGGCGGCCGCCTCGACACCGCCGGGCTCGACGCCGAGTACTGGTACCGCAACATGCGCCACACGGTTCGCTTCGAGCAGGCGACCCGCGCCCTGCTCGGGGCTGGCGAGCGAGTCCTGATCGAGGTCAGCCCCCACCCGGTGCTGACCCTGCCGGTCGGCGAGACGATCGAGGCGGCGCTGCCGGGGCATGACCGCGCCGTCGCCCTGGCCACCCTGCGCCGCGAAGAGGGCGGGCCGCAGCGCTTCGCCCTCTCGCTGGCCGAAGCCGCGGCGGCGGGCCTCGAGGTCGAGTGGGAGGCGTTCTTCAGCCGCAGCGACGCCAGGCCGGTGGCACTGCCCGGCTACCCGTTCCAGCGCCGCCGCTACTGGCTGGAGGGAACGACGCTCGCCGCCCTCGACGGCACCACGACCGCCCCCGGTTTGGCGGTGATCGAGGTCGGTGACGAGGATCTGGAGGAAGAGGGGAGCTTCGTCCTCGCGGGGGAGACCCGGGCGCAGCGCGAGGAGGCGGTGCTGGCGCTGGTGCGGGAGAGGGTGGCGGCGCTGCTCGGCCACGCCTCGGCCGCCGACGTCGACCCCGCGCTCAGCCTGCTCGAGCTCGGCTTCGACTCGGTCGCCGCGATCGACCTGCGCAAGCGCCTGCACGCGATCACGGGGATCGAGCTGCCGGTCTCGTTGCTGGCGAGCCGCCCCAGCGTCGCCGGGGTCGCCCACCATCTGCTTGCCGAGCTCGAAGGACGGCCGCAGGGGGAGGGGGCCGAGGACGGAGAGCTGGTCGCGCGGCTGCGAGGCGCTGTCGGCGAGGCGGAGCTCGAGGCCGCGATCGAGCTGATCGAGGCGGCCGCGCGCGCCCGGTCCCGCTTCGGCCTCGACCGCGCCGCGGAACACGCCCCGCGCCCGCTGCGCCTTGGGCCGGAGGGCGAGGGACCGCCGGTCCTCTTCGTCCCCTCGATCGTCCCCACTTCAGGGCCGGAGGAGTACGCCCGGCTTGCTGCCGGCCTCGCCGGCGAGCGCAGCTCACTGGCCCTGGCGGCACCGGGCTTCCTCGCCGGCGAGGAGTTGCCGGAAAGCGTCGAGGCGCTTGCCGAGGCGCTTGCCGAGGCGGTTCGCCGCGGTGCCCCCGGCGCCGGGCCGGTGCTAGTAGGTCACTCCTCGGGCGGTTGGCTCGCCCACGCCGCGGCCGAGCGCCTCGAGCGCGATGGGCTGGCGATCGGAGCCGTCGTGCTGCTTGACACCCACCTCGACGAGGACGGCGCGCTGACGCGGCTGCTCCCCGCCATGCTCGCCTCGGCAGGGACGAGCGAGGCGGCGCTGGCGCCGCTCGATGACACGCGCCTGAGCGCGACGATGGCCTACTTCAGGCTCTTCGCCAGTTGGAGCCCAGCGCAGCTCGAGGCGCCGGTGACCCTGATCAGGGCGACCCGTCCGCCGCTCGGGCTGTCGCTCGGCGAGGGCGAGGAGTGGCGCGCTTCCTGGCCGCATCCCCACACCGCCCTCGACGCGACGGGCGACCACTTCTCGATCATGCTCGACGATGTCGCCGAGACCGCAGCGGCCCTCGACGCGGTCTTGGCGCCGACGGAGGTTCGCCGGTGAGCACGGAGGGATTCTCCTATCGGCCGGGCGCCCTGCGCCTCTATGACTTCGTCGCCTACCGGGTGGACGCGCCGCTGCTCTGGCGCTGCTCGGTCGGCGATCTGCTCGCGCTCTATGACCGCGAGGTCTCGGCCCGTCACCTCGACGTCGGCGTCGGCACCGGGTACCTGCTCGACCGCTGTCGCTTTCCGGTGGCGGCGCCGCGGATCACGCTGATGGATCTCAACCCCGGCCCGCTTGCCTACGCGTCCCGGCGCCTGCAGCGCTACTCGCCCGTCTGTCTGCGGGGCGACATGCTCGAGCCCTGGGGCCTGCCCGCGGCTTCTTTCGATTCGATCGCGCTCAGCAACGTGCTCGTCTGCGCGGCCGGGGAGATGCCGCAGAAGGCAGTGGCCTTCGAGTGGGCCCGCGAGTGCCTCGCCCCGCGCGGCCGGGTCTTCGGCTGCACCGTGCTCAACGGTGGCGTCTCACACACACGGCGCTCGCGACTGGCGTTGCGGGCGCTCAACCGGCGCGGGGTCTTCAGCAATCTCGGCGATCACCGAGTTGATCTCGAGGCCGCTCTCGCGAGCACGTTCGATTCCTATGAAATCGCCGTCAAAGGCTCGGTGGCCTTCTTCGCGGCAGGAATGGAGGGATGACCTGATGGCAAACGAAGTCGCGGTGCAGGCAGTTGAGCGAGGATCGGATCCTGCTCTCGGGGTCGCGCCCGGTGAGCTGCCGGAGACGATGGTCGCCTGGGTGATTCGCCAGGAGCGCGAGGGTGAGCCCAACGATGCCTTCCAGATCGAGCAGATCGAGGTTCCCGAGCCCGGCGCCTTCGAGGTGATCGTGCGGGTGATGGCAGCCGGGGTCAACTACAACAATGTCTGGGCGGCGCTGGGTCAGCCCGTTTCGGTCTTCGGCTTCGGCGACCACCCCGAGCACGGCCACCACATCGGCGGCTCCGATGCCTCCGGCATCGTCTGGAAAGTGGGCGCGGGGGTGACTCGCTGGCAGCCCGGGGACGAGGTCACCGTGCACGGCAACTACGCCTCTTACGAGGACATCGAGGTGCATGGGCTCGATCCGATGGCGGCGCCGAGCCAGAAGGCCTGGGGTTACGAGACGACCTGGGGCTCCTTCGCCCAGTTCACCAAGGTGCAGGCTCAGCAGTTGCTGCCAAGGCCGCAGAATCTCTCCTGGTCGGAGGCCGCTTCCCACGGCGGCTGTTACTTCGCTGCCTATCGGATGCTGGTCAGCCAGTGCAAGCTGCAGGCCGGGCACAACGTGCTGGTCTGGGGTGCCGCCGGCGGCCTCGGCGTCTTCGCCGTGCAGCTCTGCAAGGCGGCGGGGGCAAACGCGGTCGGCGTCGTCTCCTCCGACGAGAAGGGCGAGCTGGTCAAGCAGCTCGGCGCGGTCGCCTATCTCAACCGGAACGAGTTCGGCGAGATGATGCGAACTGAGGAGAATCTCACCGATCCCGCCAAGGAGAAGGAGCGCTTCACCGCATCACGCGCGTTCGCCAAGCGGGTCAAGGAGATCCTCGGCGACGCCCCCGACATCGTCTTCGAGCACGTCGGCCGGGAGACCTTTCCGACCTCGGTCTTCGTCTGCAAGCCGTTCGGCAAGGTGGTGATCTGCGGCGCCACCTCGGGCTTCCGGCTTGACTTCGACGCGCGTTACCTGTGGATGCGCCAAAAGCAGATCATCGGCTCGCACTTCGCCAACGCCTACCAGTGCATGAAGGCCAACCAGTTGATGGTCGAGGGCAAGATCCGACCGGTCATCTGGCGCACGATGGGGTTCGACGAGGTGCCGTCAGCTCACCAGCTGATGTACGAAAACAAGCACCTGGGCAAGATCGCGATCCTGGTTGGAGCCGAGTCCGAGGACGATGGTCGCAACGAGCCGGGCCCGGGCGCGATCCGGGTGTCCTGATGCCGGGCACGACCGTCGACATGAGTGCGGTGCCGCCCCTGGATGTCGAGCCCGGCATCCTGCCGGCGACGATGGCCGCCTGGGTGATTCGCCAGGAGCGCGAGGGCGAGCCCAACGATGCCTTCCAGCTGGAGCAGATCGAGGTCCCCGAGCCCGGCGCCTTCGAGGTGATCGTGCGGGTGATGGCCGCCGGCGTCAACTTCAACAACGTTTGGGCAGCGCTGGGCAAGCCGGTCTCGGTCTTCGGCTACGGCGATCACCCCGAGTACGGCCACCACATCGGCGGCTCCGATGCCGCGGGCATCGTCTGGAAGGTCGGCGCCGGGGTCACCCGCTGGAAGCCGGGCGACGAGGTCGTGATCAACCAGAACCAGGTCTCCTATGAGGACGTCGAGGTGCACGGCCTCGACCCGCTGGCCGCGCCGACCCAGAAGGCCTGGGGCTATGAGACCACCTGGGGCTCCTTCGCCCAGTTCACCAAGGTGCAGGCCCAGCAGTTGTTGCCGCGGCCGCGCAGCCTCAGCTGGGCCGAGGCCTCCTCCTACGGGCTTGCCTACTTCACCGCCCACCGCATGCTGCTCGATCGCTGCCGGATGCAGATCGGCGACAACGTGCTGATCTGGGGCGCCGCCGGTGGTCTCGGTGTCTTCGCCGTGCAGCTCTGCAAGGCCGCGGGCGCCAACGCCGTCGGCGTCGTCTCCTCTGACGAGAAGGGCGAGCTGATCAAGCAGCTCGGCGCCGTCGACTACATCAACCGCGAGGAGTTCGGCGAGATGATGCGAAGCAAGCAAAACCTTGCCGACAAGACGGGCGAGAAGCAGCGCTTCACGGCATCACGCGCGTTTGCCAAGCGGGTCAAGCAGATCCTCGGCGACGCCCCCGACATCGTCTTCGAGCACGTCGGCAAAGCGACCTTCCCGACTTCGGTCTTCGTCTGCAAGCCCTTCGGCAAGGTCGTCACCTGCGGTGCAACGTCGGGCTTCCAGCTCGACTTCGACGTGCGCTACCTGTGGATGCGCCAGAAGCAGATCGTCGGCTCGCACGGCGCCAACGCTTACGAGACCCTGAAGGCGAACCAGCTGATGGCCGAGGGCAAGGTGAGGCCGGTGATCTGGCGCACGATGGGCTTCGCGGGCGTGCCCGAGGCGCACCAGTTGATGTACGAAAACAAGCACCTGGGCAAGATCGCGGTCCTGGTCGGGGCCTCCTCCGAGGACGAGGGTCGCGACGAGGACGGCCCCGGCGCGATCCGGGTCGGGTAGGCAAGTCATGGTGCTCGCAAATCGGCGCTGGGGCGCCGCCGCCGCGGAGTGCGTCGTCTGCGTCCACGGCATCACCCAGCACGGCGGCATCTTCGCCCGCCTGGGCGAAGATCTGGCCGCGCGTGGCCGCGCGGTCGTCGCCCTCGACCTGCGCGGCCACGGCGACTCCGAACGGCTGCCACCCTGGGACACCGAGACGCACGTTGCCGACCTGATCGAGACGCTCGACGCGCTCGGGATTGAGCGCGTCACCTGGGTCGGTCACAGCCTCGGTGGCCGCCTGGTTGCCGCCGCGGCAGCCCTGCGGCCCGAGCGGGCGCGGGGCCTGGCGCTGCTTGACCCGGCGGTGGAAGTACCCGCCGAGGCGTCAAGCTGCCAGCAAAGGGGCAATCGATGTCACGCCCTCGTCCTCAGTGTCTCAGGAATTGCCAGGCGTCTCCGCGTAGTGGGGATGGAAGCCGAGGATGTAGTCGGCCATCCTTTGCGCTTCAGCCGCGGCGTGAAAAATCTCGCGGCGATCTTGCTTGAGCACGGCGATCCAGGACTGGAGGTAGCTCGCGTGATTGGGAATGTCCAAGGTAATCCGATCATGGACCCGACCGCGACGGAGGTCAGCTCGGCTCGAAGCTCTTCTTTCGCGTAAAGAACAGAACCAAAGCCGCCACTCAGATCGCGGTTCAACCGCATGGGATGACCGCTGGCGTGAGCGAGCTCGTGCAGGACTGCGACCGCGCGCTGTTCCGGGCCGTGAAAGGCCTCGTCTGGAGGCATTTGAATGAAGTCGAGCGCCGGGCTGTAGAAGGCGCTTTCACCACCGATCCGAACCGGCACGCCGCTCGCCTCAATGATGAGCTCGACGTCCTTGACCGCTCGGGAACGGTCTTCATCGCCGTGGGGGGCAGGGATCCCGGGAGCGCCCATCAATTTGCGAAGCCCGAAAGACGGAGACGTCCGCAGCATCGGGAAGCGCCGTGTCTCGCGGCCGCCGTCCGTCGTTTTCGGCGACGAGCGCGAGGGTCGCTCCGCCGTTGGTCACCCAGGGCGGGTAGGTCCCGCCGTCGAACGTGCTCGACAGGACCGGGGCGTCAGCCGCGGTCGCTGGTGCCGCTGCCGCGACCAGCGGGGCGACGACGAGCACGGATGTCGCGACGATGACTCCGAAAGTTTCGAACGGCCGGCGTTGCCGACGAGTCCAGCTCATGAACGCTCCTTTGCCTGTGCGGCGAATGTCCGCACCGTACGCAAGAGTCCGTTCTGTCGACCAGGCTTGTGGGACCGGCTGTGATCAGATCGTGTCCGAAACTATCGGAGGCGTCTGAGGCTCTGGGCGATGATCCGCGGCCGACCCGAACCGATCCGCCGCGGCCCACGCCCGGCGCGATGGCCGCATGGGAATGCCGTGCGCGAGCCGGGAAGGCGCGTGTCGAGGGCCGCCAGGTTGTCCACAGATCCGCTGCCGACCGGGCCGCGTGAGTTCAGTGCCCGATCGGCAACCTTGTTCGAACAAGGCGATCTGGCGGACGGGGAAGGGCGGTGGCGACGATGAGCACCCAGACATCCGTGTGTCGGGGGTCTCGCTGCGTGGAGCTGGCGGGGTTGCTGGACGGGGTGCAGGTTGCGGATCTGTCGTTCGGGGAAGTGCTGGAGGTGGTGGCGGGGTTCGAGCAGCTGATCCGTGCCGCGCAGGCCGCCCAAGCGGTCGCGGTGCGGAGCTGGAGGTCCGCCGCCCCGTGCACCCCTCCCGGTCCCGACCAGCTCGCGTGCACCCTGGTCACCACCCGCCGGTCGGCGGAGATGCTGATGGTGCGCGCGTCCCTGACCGCGTCGTTCCCCGCGGTGCACGAGGCGTGGGCGGCCGGGTGCTGGATGCCCGCAAGGTCGACGTCCTGCTCGGTGAGGTCATGCACGCCGACCCTCCGGACGGCACGCCGCGGTGCGGGTCGGGTTGGCCGCGGCACGGCGGATGACCGGGCCGCAGCTGGCCCGGCACGTGCGCGCCGCAGTCCTCGCCCTCGACCCGGACGCCGCCGAGCAGCGTCGGATGACGGCCCTGCAGGATCGGGCCGTGGCGTTGGGTGCGTCGGTGGACGGGATGGCATGGCTGTCCGCCTACCTGCCCGCCCCCGACGCGGTGATGGCGTTCAGCGTCATCGACGCCCTGGCCGGCACCACCCGCATCGACGGGGACGACCGCACGGTGGACCAGCGTCGCGCGGACGCGTTCACTGACGTGTTCACCACGATCCTGACCAACCAGGCCACCCCCGACGGGACCCCGCTGCCACGCCGCCACGGCCAAGCCGTCACCATCGGGGTCACCGTCGCCGCCAGCACCCTGGCCGGGCTGGACGAGCGGCCCGGGCCCATCTGGACTCGTTCGGGCCGATCACCGCCGGGATGGCCCGCGAGCTCGCCCAGGACGGGACCTGGCGGCGCCTGCTCACCGACCCCACCGGACAAGTCATCGAGGTCGGAACCGTTCAATACCGGCCCGGTGCGGACCTGACCCGCACCGTCATCGCCCGCGACCGCACCTGCACCTTCCCCGGATGCCGCCAACCCGCCACCCGCTGCGACCTGGACCACATCGAACCGTTCGACCCCACCCGCCCCGCGCACACCCAGACCACCGCCGACAACCTGCACGCCCTCTGCAGCCACCACCACCAGGCCAAGACCAAGAAGCACTGGAACGTCCACAGGAACCCCGACACCGGGGTCACCTGGTGGACCAGCACCGAGGGCATCACCTACGCCGACACCCCACACCCGCCCTCATCAACCCGTCGGCACTGGTCTGCCCACCACCACGGCCCAACGGCACACCACCCCACGGGCACGGCGACAGCGACGACGACCCGCCACCGTTCTGACACCTGCGCCGCTGCGTCGGCGACGCTCTCGATGGAGCGGGCTCCTTCGCGCACGCTCGCTCTCGCCGCAGGCAGGTGCGGTCTGGACGCGGGGGTGCGGTGGGTTCGACGTGGTCGCGTCGATGGAGTTCGGCGTGCGACGGCTGAGGAGCGCCAGGCCGACGCCGACGAGTGCGACGACGAGGCCCGACCACCGCCAGGGCAGCCGGCAGCCAGGTGGGGATGCCCAGGTAGACGGTGATGCCGAGGATGCGGGACAGAGCCCCACGGCAGGAGTGCCATCTGGTCGTTCCAGATCGTGAGGGCGCGTTCGAGGCCGATCGCAGCGACGCCGCCCGACGCGAGCGCCAGCGTGAGACCGCCGGCGAAGGCGGTCAGGCCGACGGCGCGTACCGCCCGAAGGCCGTACGCGCGACGCAGGACGAGTGCGATCACGACGAACGACCAGCAGAACGCTGCGAAGGCGACCGTGATGTACGCGGTGCGGGCGGCGGGGTCGGTCCAGAACCCGAACCAGTACCGACCCGGGCCAGCGCACGACGAGTGCGACGAGCAGGATCACGGTGCGCAGCAGGACGACCCCGCCGAGTGCGGCCCAGAGGTGGAACGGGTCGCGGCGTCCGACGACGAGGCGCAGAACCAGGGCAAGGATGAGCCACGCGCCGAGGGTCGCGACGAGGTGGGCGGGCGCCGCGAACCAGGTGTAGACGAGTCGGCTGGCGACCAGCACGAGCGCGGGAACGGCCCACACGAGGACGCGGTCCACCGGACGGAGCGTGGGGGTGGGTGGCAGTCGCGCCGGCTGCACGTCGGCGCGGTCTGCGGCGGTCCTCGGCGCGGCGATCTCACCGAGGCGCCACGGCCGGGTCGTCGCGACGAAGAGGGCGCGCAGCGCGGTCGAGCGGGGCCGGACGGCGCCGAGCACGAGGACGAGCAGCACGACGGCGAGCAGCCCGCGGGCGAGCCAGGCCATGGCCGGGTCCCGGTCGGCGCGCTCGTGCACCGAGGTCGGCGGCGGTGAAGTTGTAGGCGGGCAGGTCGACGTCCCCGGCGTAGCGGGTCTCGTGCTCCGCGCGTGCCGTGCGGAACGCCTGCTCGGCCGAGCGCCACTGGTCGTAGGCGGTCGAGCTGCCGGTGTCGAGCCACTGCACGCGCCGCAGGACGGACTCCCGGTACGCCGAGAGGGTGCCCAGCAGGTCGGTCTCGTAGTCGAGGGCATCGACGTAGCTCTGGTACAGCTCGGGGGAGCGCCACGCGTCCGGGTCGGTCGCGGCGACCTGCGCGCGCATGGCCGCAGCGACGTCGGTGGCGTCGGGCCCCGTCGGCGACCGCGGAGTCGAGGTCCGTGCGGCTGACGGCGTAGATGCTGTCGAGCGCGGCGGAGTCACCCGTGACGATGTCCCACTCGAAGATCCACATCATCGGCGGCGGCTCGAGGCCGAGCGCCTTGACGCTCTGCTCGGCGTACGGCCGGATGTACAGGCCGGTCGTGATCGCATCGCGCGAGCGGCCGAGGCTGTCGGTGATGGCCGCCGCGGTCGCGGGGTCGGCGGAGAGCGTCTGCCGGACCCAGTCGGTGGTCACCTGCGTCGGGTCGGCGGTCGGGTCCCACGCGAGGCGCGCGGTGCCGTAGGTGTTCAGGTCGTACATCTGCCAGAAGCCGGTCTTCAGGTAGAGCGTCATGGGCCCGGCGCGCAACGGGCCGCCGTCCTGCGTCCAGTTCCAGACGCCCTCGACGTGCGGGTTCGCCGCGAGGAACGTCTGCAGCGCCTGCGCCTCCTCGGCGACGAGGTCGTTGGGGAGCGACCCGAAGCCCTCGAACTCGCGACGAGCCTGGAACTCGACGATCCGGCGCTGCGTTGCCGACCGAGAGGGTCGGGTTGAGCGGCAGGTGACTGTAGAAGTCGCCCATCGTGTACTTGGTCGACACGATCAGGTGCGGGTCGTCGATGCCGCCGAGCACGGCCTCGTAGGACGCGGGGTTGGTGTGCAGGTCACCGACGGCGCCGACCCCGACGGTCCACGTCCGGAAGATGATGTCGCGGTCGTGCTCGGCCGCCGTCGCCAGCAGGGCCTTGAGCATCGCCTGCACGGACGACTCCGAGGTCACCGCGAGCTTCGACGAGTAGTCCCAGCCGGCCTGGTAGACGGAGCCGCCCTCGCCGATCCGGACCATGAGCCCGTCGACGAACGGCATGCTGTCGAACAGCTCGGAGAGCCCCGCCTGGTAGACGGACCACAGCGCGGGGTCGTCGACGGCGAGCCCGCCGACCGTCCGCTCGAGGTAGCCTCGAGCGGCGGCGAGACCGCGAGCATGTCGGTGAGCAGGTAGACGTGCATGCCCATGTCCGCGGCGTACTGGAACACGGGCCCGAAGGCCTTGACCATCGCCTGCGCGCGGGCCACGTGCGGGTCGCCCTCGGGGTAGACCTGGTGACCGTCGCCGACGCCGCTGAACGTCACGTACTCGAGGAAGCCGGGCACGACGATGCCGTTGTACCCCTCCCGCAGGTCGTGCTGGACCAGCTGGCTTGAACTGCGCGTCGATGTCGTCGACGACCGCCTGGTCGACCCACGGCGCCGCGGGCAGCACGGCACCGGCGACGACGTCGGTGTTGAGCGAGTAGTCGGTCCCGCGGCGAACGCGTCGGGGTCGGCCTCGCGACCGACGGAGCCGGAGTCGGTGAGCCGCAGCCCGAGCCGCGGCTCCTGCGTCGCGCCGGTGGCGTCGAGGGCGGCGCCGGAGCGGATGCGGTCGGCGATCCCGTACAGGCCGGCCGCGGCCCCCGTCGGGTCCCGACGCCTCGAGCGCGTACCGGCCGCTCGGGTCCTGGCTGCACCCGGTACGCCTCGGGCGAGTCGGCGAACGACGGCACCGACCGCACCGTGAGGTCGGCGTCGCCGGAGGCCGTCGTGGTCGGCGCCGGCAGCCCGCGGTCCGTCAGCGCGTCGGACACGGCCGAGGCCGCCAGGGCGACCTGGTCGCCGTCGGGGACGCCGATGGTCGAGATCGCGGGCGCGTCGGCCGCGGGCGTCGACGCGACGCCGTCGCCGGCGTCACCGCGGCGGGGTGTCCGCGGGCTCGAAGCTCAGGCCCAGCGCCTGCCCGACGCCCACGGCGACGGCAGCACCGAGCGCCAGCACGACGACGGCAGCGACGAGGGGCGCGGCCAGGACGCGCGGGACGGGAGCGGGACACCGGCGAAGTGTAGGAACTGCACCCGTGCGGGCGTGTCGCAGGTCACAGTCGCAGCGGCGGCTCGTCAGGGACAAACCCGATCGAACCCAGCCCGTCGACATCTGCCCGTGACCTGCGTTCACCCGTTCGGCTCAGCCCGTCAGCCCGTCAGCCCGTCAGCCCGTAAGCCGGTCAGGCGTCGAGCTCGTCGAGCTCGCCCAGCTCGTCGTTGCTGTCGATGTCGTCGAACTGGGCGACCTCGACGTCGCGCTTGGTGAGCGACAGGTAGACGACGATCACGGCGATCGTCACCAGGAAGATCAGGCTGGTCGTGGTCGTGCCCAGACCGAGCCCGCCGTCCGACGTGGGCTGCGAGAGCAGGTCGCCGATCGAGGCGCCGAGCGGCCGGGTCAGGACGTAGGCGATCCAGAACGACAGGACCGCGCCGAGCCGGAAGCGGTAGTGGGCCAGGGCGACGACGCCGATCGCGGCCGCGAAGATCACGGCGGAGGCCAGGTACCCGAGGCCGAGCTTCTCCGCCAGCAGGTCGCCGGCGGCGGTGCCGAGCGCGAACGTGAACAGGATGGCGAGCCAGTAGAACGCCTCGCGCCGGGTGCTGGTGATCGAGTGGATCGACAGGGTGCCCTCGCTCCGGTACCAGACCGCGAACGTGATGCCGAGGGCGATCGCGAACACGACCGTCGTGAGCCAGAGCGGGACGCCGTAGCCGTCGACCAGGTTGTCGGTGATCAGGGTGCCGACGACGCTGATCAGGACGACCGCGAGCCAGTAGACCGGTGCGACGTACCGGCGAGCGCGGAACTGCACGACCAGCGTCACCACCAGCAGCGCCCCGACGACGAGGGTCGCGGCGGACAGGGTCATGCCGAGCGTGTCGGTCAGGTAGTCCGCGAACGTCTCGCCGACGGTCGTCGCCAGCACCTTGATCACCCAGAAGAAGACGGTGATCTCGGGGACCTTGTTGAGCAGGCGGCGCACGTCCGGTGCCGGGGTGTTCGATGTCATGGGACGTAGGCTCACGGATCGACCCTGAGGATCGCCTGAAGGCAGGGAGAAGCATGAAGGTGCTGATCGTCGAGGACGAGCCGGCGATCGCCGACGCCGTCCGCCGCGGGCTCGAGGCCGAGGGGATCGCGGTCGACGTCATGCGGCGACGGCGTCGACGGGCTGTGGGCCGCCACGGAGAACGCCTACGACGCCGTCGTCCTCGACCTGATGCTCCCCGGGCTCAGCGGCCGCGACGTGCTCGTCGGGCTGCGCGAGCGCGGCGTCTGGACGCCGGTGCTCGTGCTGACGGCCCGGGAGGGGGACGAGGTCCAGGTCGGCGTGTTCGACCGCGGGGCCGACGACTTCCTGGCCAAGCCCTTCTCGTTCGACGTCCTCCTGGCCCGACTGCGCGCGCTGGTGCGCCGCGGCGCCCCCGAGCGCCCGGTCGTCCTGTCGGTCGGGCGACCTGCGCCTCGAGCCGGCGCGCCGCAGGGTGACGCGCGAGGGCGACGAGATCGCCCTGACCCCGCGCGAGTACGGCGTCCTCGAGCTGCTCCATGCGACGCAACGGGGACGTGGTGACCAAGCGCGAGATCCTCGACAACGTCTGGGACTCCGCGTTCGACGGGGACCCGAACGTCGTCGAGGTCTACATCAGCTACCTGCGGCGCAAGGTCGACGCACCGTTCGGGCGGACGTCGATCGTGACGGTCCGGGGGATGGGCTACCGGGTCGCGGCCGACGACGACTGAGGCGAGACGGCAGGCAGCACGACGAACGACGTGCGCCGCCGAGGTCCGACTCGCCCGACCCGACGCTGCCGCCGTGCGACCGGCACGATGCCGCGCACGATGGCCAGACCGAGCCCGGAGCCGCCCGCGGACGCGTGCGCGGCCCTCGTCGAGCCGCACGAAGCGGTCGAACACGATCTCGCGGTCGGCGACCGGGATCCCGGCGCCGTCGTCGTCGACCTGATGCGGCGCTCCGTCTCGCGCCGACCGCGAGCCGCACCTGGCCGCGCGTGCCGCACGGCGTTGTCCGCGAGGTTCTGCACCACGCGCGCGAGCTCGTGGCGTTGCCCCGGACTCGTACCGGCTCGTGACGACCCCGACGACGACCCCGCCGGCGGGCGCAGGCCGAAGCCGACCCGTTCGACGACGTCGTCCAGGTCGACCTCCTGGTCGCGCCCGGGCGGCTCCGCGGTCCGCGTGAGGACCAGCAGGTCGTCGACCAGCTGCTGCATCCGGTCGTTCGACGCACGGATGACGCCGGCGGCCGCGGCCAGTCGGCGGCTCGGGCCCGCGGGTCGCGATGTCGAGCTCCGCCCGGACGGCGGCCAGCGGGCTGCGCAGCTCGTGGCTCGCGTCGGCGACGAACCGGGCCTGGGCCTGTGAGCGCGTGCAGCCGGTCCAGCATCCCGTTCAGGGTGAGGGCGAGCCGGGCCACCTCGTCGCCGGTCGGCGGGACGTCGACCCGGGTGCCCAGGTCGGCGTCGCTGATCTGGGAGGTCCGCGCGCGGATCTGCTCGACCGGGCGCAGCGCCCGCCCCGTGAGCAGGTAGGTCATCGCGCCGACGACGAGGACGAGCAGCGGGACGCCGACGAGCATCGCCTGGGCCGCGTCCTGGACCGCGTCGGCCTCGATCGCGGTCGCGGCCTCGTTGGCCTCGAGCGAGCGGTGCAGCACGACGAGCAGCGCAGCGAGGCGAGGACCAGCGCGATCGTGACCGCGCCCATGGCGGCGAACGCCGAGCGAGCGCGGACGCTGCGGATCAGCTGCCTCATGCGGGTCACGCTAACGTCTGGCGCTCCCTGCGCTGGCGTGACGGTCATCCGGACCACCAGCGCGACGATCGCCAGGCTCAGCACGAGGGCGACCCGGCCGGAGCCCAGGCCGAGCCCGCCGCGGACCGGGGGACGCCGAGCCAGTCCGCGAACGACGCACCGACCGGCCGGGTCAGCATGTACGCGGCCCAGAACGCGAGCGACGCGTTCAGCCCGAACCACCGGTACCCGACCGCCGGGACGAGCAGGAGAGCCGTGAAGACGACGCCGGCGGCGAGGTAGCCGAGGTGGAGCGTGACCGCGAGCAGGTCGCCGGCGGCCGTGCCGAGCGCGAAGGTCGCCATGACCGCCGCCCAGTAGAACAGCTCGCGCCGCCGGGTGTGGATGCTGTGGATCGACAGGGTCCCCTCGCTGGCGCGCCACAGGACGAACACCGCGGCGAGCGCGACCGCGAACGCGAGGTCGAGACCGTGTACGGGACGCCGAGGCCCACGTGCACGACGTCGGCGGCCATGGTGCCGAACACGCCCACCATCGCCACCGCGAGCCAGTACCGCCAGACGACGTAGCGCGCGGCCCGCAGCTGGATGACCAGCGCGACGGTGAGCCCCGACCGCGCCGAGCAGGACGGCGAGCTCGCGGCGCCATCGCGCGGACCAGGAAGTCGGACGCGGACTCGCCCATGGCGGTGGTCAGCGCCTTGGTCACCCAGAAGATCGCGGCGACCTCGGGCACGCGGCTGGGTGCAACGGCGCGGGTGAGGGTCGGTTCGCTCGTCGTCACGCGCGGATCGTCGCGAACCGACCCTTCAGATTCCCTGAGAGCCGTGGACCCCGACGAGCTCCCTGCGGCCCGTGGTCGGCACCCCGCCCGCGCCCACGCGTGGAACCCGCCGATCACGTCGGTCGCGCGGTGCAGCCCGAGGTCGGCCAGCGCGGCCGCGGCCAGGCTGGACGTGTACCCCTCGGAGCACAGGACGACGACCTGCAGGTCGTGGCTCGTGGCGGCCGGGATGCGGTGCGCGCTCGTCGGGTCGAGGCGCCACTCGAGCACGTTGCGCTCGATCACGACCGCCTGCGGCACCTCGCCCTCGGCGGCACGCTGGGCCGCGGGACGGATGTCGACCAGCAGCGCGCCGTCGCTCGAGCGCGCCCCAGGCGTCCTGGGGCGAGAGCCGGTCGAGGCGTGCGCGGGCCTCGGCGAGCACGTCGTCGATGGTCCGCGGCATCAGTTCGACTCCGGCTCGTCGGTCACGACCGTGCGGGCCGGGACGAGGACGCCGTCGTCGGTGCGCGCCCAGTACGTCATCCGGGTGAGCGGGACGGAGTACGCGTGGATCGTGACCGCAGGCTCCGTCCCGGCGTTCAGCACGTCGTGCAGGTCACCGGGTCCACGGTCTGGGTCTGCCCGGCGCCGAACTCCTGCGGCACCAGACGGCCGTCTGCGGTGGGTCGGATCTCGGTGATGGTCCGGCGGCGATCGTGAACGCGGCCGAGGACTCGCCGTGGTCGTGCAGCTCGGTGCCCTGCGCGGGCAGCCAGGTGATCAGCCAGACGTCGACGCCGGCGGGGGCGTCGAGCCGGGTCCACCAGCGGCCGCTCTCCTGGAAGCGGACCAGCGGACGCCACAGCGTCGGGACGGGCGGCGATGGACTGCGTCAAGGCGCGCAGTGCGTGGACGTCGAGGACGGGGGGTGCGGAAAGGGTCGTCATGGTCGGGTCTCTCTCGGGTGCGTCTGTGCTCCGACCGCGGTCGGCGCGGTCGGACTGGCCGGGTGTCAGCGCTGACAGCGGGCCGGACAGGAGCGCGACGCAGCGGCGCGGCCGCGGACGGTGCTCGTCACGAGGTGCTCCGTTCTGGTCGAGAGGGGATGGACGAGCGCATTGGAGCCCTCGCGGCCGCGTGGTCAACGAAGACCGCCATCGTCTTGCATGCCGGACG
>CAWCJW010000023.1:0-55078 GCA_963795765.1 uncultured Solirubrobacterales bacterium | reverse complement strand
CACCACCTCCTCGCCCCTCCCCGCCAGCAGCCGAGCAGCGGCCTGCCCCGACCGAGCCAGTCCCACCACCAGAAACGGCCCCTTCGGCAGCTCCGGACGCAGCTTCCTGGGCGGTGGCGCATTCATCGGGATTAGCTTCGCCCCATAGCTCCTCGACCCTGTGCGGTAGTGCCGACGAGGAGGCCGGGTAACCCCTCCCAAAACACTCAAGCGAGGCTCCTGCCGAGCGTTTTGGGAGGGGTTACCCCGGCCTTGCCGCCGCCCTACCGCCCAATCGACTGCTGATAAAGCGTGAACCCAATCCCCGAACAAACAGCAGCCACGATCCAGAACCGCAGCATGATCTTGGTCTCCGACCAGGCCATCATCT
Source organism: uncultured Solirubrobacterales bacterium (assembly GCA_963795765.1). Taxonomy (GTDB): domain Bacteria; phylum Actinomycetota; class Thermoleophilia; order Solirubrobacterales; family 70-9; genus VRUE01. Next base: position 54,708 of record CAWCJW010000023.1, on the reverse strand, counting down.
CGAAGTGATGGTGCAGCGGCGCCATCAGCAGCACGCGGCGGCGGAAGGTTTTGAAGGAGAAGACCTGGATCGCCACCGAGAGCGCCTCGATCACGAAGATGCCGCCGATGATCAGCAGCAGAACCTCGGTCTGGGTCATCACCGCGAGGGCGCCGATTGCGCCCCCCAGTCCGAGTGAGCCGGTGTCGCCCATGAAGATCGAGGCCGGGAAGGCGTTGTACCAGAGGAATCCGATGCAGGCACCGACCAGGCAGGCCGAGAGCAGGGCGAGGTTCTGCTGCTCGTTGGTGACGAAGGCGATCGCGGTGTAGGCGAGCAGGACGATCGCGCAGGAGCCGGCGGCGAGGCCGTCGAGGCCGTCGGTGAGGTTGACCCCGTTCGAGGTGCCACCGATGACGAGGAAGACGAGAACGAAGTAGAGGACTGGGCCGAGATCGACTGAGGCGCCGCCGATGCGGAAGAAGAGGATCGGTTCGAGCCCAACCGCGTGGCGGGCAACCCACCAGAGGCCGAGCGCGAGGAAGAGCTGCAGGAGGATCTTCCAGCGGGCCGAGAGACCGAGCGAGCGACGCTTGACGATCTTGATGAAGTCATCGGCGAAGCCGATCGCCGCACAGCCCATCGCTACGCCGAAGACGGCCATGCTCTGCGCGTCGCGATCGGAGAGCACCAGGTAGGGCACGCAGATCGAGGCGAAGATGATCAGGCCGCCCATCGTCGGCGTGCCCGCCTTGGCGTGGTGCTCCTGCGGCCCGTCCTCGCGGATGTGCTGGCCGAACTCCTTCACCCGCAGGTACTCGATGAACTTGGGGCCGAGGAAGATGCAGATCAGCATCGCCGCCATGCCGGCGATCAGCACTTCACCCATGGTCCGGCACGTCCTCGTCGTCAGGGGCCTCGAGCAGCTCCCCGAGCGTCTCGGCGACGGCCTCGAGGCCGGCCGAGCGCGAGCCCTTGACCAGGATCGTGTCGCCGGGTTCAGCCTGTGCGGCCAGCCATTCGGCAGCCTCCTCGGGCGTGCCCAACAGCTCGTCCGGTGAGTAGTCGCGCGCCGGCTCGCCGACGCCGACCAGCAGGTCGATGCCTTCGACCCGAGCGCTCTCGCCGATTTCGCGGTGATAGCCGGCGGCGCCGGGGCCGAGCTCGGCCATCTCGCCCAGAACCGCGATCCGTCGTTCGCCCTCGAGCGAAGCGAGGTGGCTGAGCGCGGCGCGCATCGAGACCGGGTTGGCGTTGTAGCAGTCGTTCACAAGGACGATTCCGTCGCCCATCTCGAGGCGCTCGCCCCGAAAGCGTGAGAAGCCTATGTTCGCAGCGCGGTCGGCCATCTCGGCCAGCGGCGCGCCCAGCGCCACGCCAGCCGCAACAGCGGCCAGGGCGTTGGCGAGGTTGTGCGCCTCGGCGAAGGGGAACCGGAAGGCCTGGTGACCGACTGGCGTCTTGATCAGTGCCTCGGTAACGCCGTCGGTGACCGTGCTCTCGAGCGCGAAGACGTCGCCGCCGGGGCCGAAGCGAAGCAGCTGCGGCGCCGCGGCCAGGTGCGGCTCCAGCACGCCTGCGTCGACGGGCGCGATCGCGACCCCGTCCGCCGGCAGCGCCGCCAGCACCTCGGCCTTGGCCGCGGCGATCGCCTCGACCGAGCCGAGCAGCTCGACGTGGACCGGGCCGACGTTAGTGATCACCGCCACTTCGGGCTCGGCGATCGCCGCCAGTTCGGCGATCTGACCGGCCCCTCGCATCGCCATCTCGAGGACCAGGACGTCGGTCTCCTCGGGCGCCTCGAGCACGGTCAGCGGCAGGCCGATCTCGGTGTTGAGGTTCTCGCGGTTGGCGTGCACGCGCCCCGGCAGCAGCGCCCGCGCAATGTCCTTGACCGAGGTCTTGCCGACCGAGCCGGTGACGCCGACGACGCGGGCGCCGAGCTCCCGCCGCCAGGCGCGAGCCAACCCCTGTAGGGCGGCCAGGGGGTCCGGCGAGGAGAAGACCCACGCTCCCGTCGTTGTGTCCTCATTCTCAGCCTTCAAAAGCAGCTTCGACGCCATCGCGGGATCGACGACGACGCCCCAGGCGCCGGCCTCGATCGCGGCAGCGGCGAACTCGCCGCCGTTGACGCGCTCGCCGGGCAGGCCGAAGAAGAGATCCCCGGGCCCGGTCTCACCCGAGCCGATCGTTGCTCGCAGCGGCGTGCCCGCCTCGCCGCGCGCCACGACCTCCGCCCCGCAGGCCGCGGCGATCTGCTCCGCATTGAGCCTCAAAGCCGGCGCAGCTCCGCGCGGGCGACCTCGCGGTCGTCAAAGGGCAGCTTGCGGCCGCCCTCGAACTCCTGGCCCTGCTCGTGCCCCTTGCCGGCGATCACCACCGTGTCGCCAGGCTGCGCCTGTCCGAGCGCCAGCGCGATCGCCGCCCGCCGGTCGGGCTCGACCTCGACGTTGGCGCCGTTCTCGACCCCGCTGAGAACCTCGGCGATGATCGCCCCGGGGTCCTCGGAGCGCGGGTTGTCAGAGGTGACGATCGCCAGGTCAGAGAGCGCCGCCCCCGCCCGCCCCATCTTCGGTCGCTTGTCGCGATCGCGGTCGCCGCCGGCACCGAAGACCGCCAGCACCCGCCCCTCGCTCAGCCGCCGCGCCGCCCGCAGCACGTTCTCCAGCGAGTCCGGCGTGTGCGCGTAATCGACCAGGACCGCAAACCCCTGCCCCTCGTCGATCGGCTCGAACCGCCCCGGCACCCGCTCCGCCCGCGCCAGTCCCGCGACGGCGTCCTCGGCCGAAACACCGAGCTCGTGGGCAGCAGCGAAGGCGCCGAGCGCATTGGCGACGTTGAAGTGACCCGGCAGGCGAGTCCGAACAGCCGTTTCGCCGACCGAGAACTCGGCCCCTCCGGTGTCGAAAGAGACATTGGAAGCAGTGAAGTCCGCGTTGACGCCCTCGGCCGAGAAGGTGACGCAGTCAAATTCCGTCGCCAACCGCCGCCCGTACTCATCATCGACATTGACGACCGCCGCTCCAGGCCCCATCTCGAAGAGCAGCCGCTTGGCCTGAAAGTAATCCTCCATGTCGGCATGGAAGTCGAGGTGATCTTGAGTCAAGTTCGTGAACAGCGCCGCCTCAAAATGGATCGAGTCGGCCCGATGCAGCGCCAGCGCGTGCGAAGACACCTCCATCACGCAGGCCTTGTCCCCCGCCCCCAGCATCCGCCGGAACGCTCCCTGCAAATCGATCGCCTCCGGCGTAGTCCGCTCAACCTCCTCCTCCACCCCACCGACTACCTGCCGCACGGTCCCCAACAACCCGCACTGAACCCCCGCCGCCTCGAGGATCTCCCGCAACAAAAACGCCGTAGTCGTCTTCCCATTCGTCCCCGTAACCCCAACGACCCGCAGCTCACCCGTCGGATCCCCCCAAAACCGAGCCGCCAAGGGCGCCATAGCCGCCCGCGCATCCGGAACCACCACCTGCGCCACATCAACCTCGAGCTCCCGCTCGACCACGAGAGCGGCGGCACCAGCCTCGACAGCGGCCGCACCGAACTCATGCCCATCGACCTTCTCTCCCGGCACGCAAAAGAACAGCGTCCCGGGTTCCACTTTTCGGCTGTCGTAAGCCAAAGACTCGACATCTACGGAGCCGTCGCCCACGACCCGGGCACCCGAAACCTCCGCAGCTAGCGCGTCCAATCTCATGCCTGTCGATTCTAGGTAGAGCGTCGGGTGACCCTCCCCAAAACACTCAAGCGAGGCTCCTGCCGAGCGTTTGGGGAGGGTCACCCGACGCTCTCGCGCTATTCGGCGGGCACCCCGAGATACGGGAGAGCAAACGCGGCGATTTTCCCGAACGCCGGAGCCGCCACCGACCCGCCGTAGATTTCCCCTTGCGGCTCATCCACAATCACCGAAACCAGCAGCTGCGGATCCTTAGCCGGCGCAAAGCCGATAAACGAAGCGATGTACTTGGTGTCGGAGTAAGTCCCGTTTTCGGCCACCTGCGCGGTGCCGGTCTTGCCCGCCAACTGGTAGCCGGGCACGCTCACCGCGGACGCCGTGCCGCCGGCCTCCAGCACCCCCTCGAGCATTTCCCGCACCTGCGCCGCCACGCCCGAGTCGATCACCCGGTGGCCCTTCGGCTCGTGCACGGTTTCGTCGCCGACCTTCTCGATCAGCTGAGGCCGACGCAGGATGCCGCCGTTGGCGATCGCCTGGTAGCCGGCCATCATCTGCATCGGCGTCACCCCGAGGCCCTGGCCCATCGGCAGGTTGCCCATCGTCGAGCCGGAGTACTCGTCGAGTTTCGGCACCAGACCCTGTTCCTCATCGGGAAACTGGACCCCGGTCGGCCGGCCGAAGCCGAAGCGGTCGATCCACTTGCTGAAGCGCGTCGCCCCCAGCTTGAGCCCAATCGTGACGGCGCCCACGTTGGAGGACTGGGCGAGGATCTGCGCCACGGTGAGCGACACCGGCGGCCGCGCCTCGGCGTCTTCGATGATCCGGTCGGCGACGTGCAACTGCGAGGGCAGGTAGAAGGACGTTTCCGGCGTCACTTCTTTTTCCTCCAGCGCCGCGGCGACCGTGAACGCCTTGAAGGTCGAGCCGGGCTCATAAGTGAAGCCGGTGGCGCGGTTCAGCAGGTCTTCGGGGCTGGCGCTGGAGAGGTCGCTGAGGTCGACCGGCGGCCAGTTGGCCATCGCCAGAACCTGCGAGTTGCGCGGGTTCATCACGATCGCGGTGGCACCCTTGGGCGCGTAGGTTTCGCCGACTTCGGCCAGCACTTCCTCGGTCTTCTGCTCGATCGCGGGATCGAGCGTGAGCTGGATGTTTTCGCCGTCTTCGGCTTCTTGGGCGGTTTCGAGGCGGATCGGTTCGCCGCTGGCGTCGGTGACGATGCGGCGTTCGCCGTCGGTTCCGCGCAGCACGTTTTCCTCACCCCGTTCGAGCCCGGTGAGGCCTTCGTTTTCGGTGCTGACCGCACCGATCACCTGCGCCGCCAGCTCGCCTTGCGGGTAGATGCGACGGCTGTCGGGGTCCTGGCCGATGCCTTGGAGCCCGAGCCTTTCGATCCGCTTCGCAGTGGGTAGCTCAACCTGTTTGGCGAGCACGGAGTAGCTGCTTTCCCCAGTGACCGCAGCAAGCACCTTGCTCTCGCTGAGACCGAGGATTGGCGCCAGCTTTTCCGCTGCCAGGGAGGGCTTGTTCACTTCCGGCGGCACGGCAAAGACCGTCGCCGTGTCTTCGGAGGCGGCGAGGGCGTTGCCGCGGCGGTCGAGCACGCTGCCGCGCAGGCTGGGCAGGGGGATCGCTTCGGTCTGCTGGTTGACCGCCTCGGAGGCGAGCTTCGAGCCCTGCACGCCCTGCAGCCAGAAAGCGCGGGCGCCGATAACGACGAAGCAAAAGAGGAAACCGGCGAAGAGGAGGCCGATCCTTCGCTCGATCACCTTCACGCAGCAGACCCCTAGTAGCCCGGAGCCGCGGCGGAGAGCCGCTGGGCGGCGATCGCCACGTCCTGCTTGGACGCTTGCAGGTAGCTGGTCCCTTCGGTGGGGGCAGCGACAAGGCCGAACCCGGCGGCTTCGTGCCGCACGCGGGCGGAGCCGTAGAGGCGCGCCGCCCGGCCGCCCAGCAGCGAGTTCTCCTCTTCCAGCGCGGTGATGTTGCTGTCGATATGGCCGACGGTGGCGGAGAAGCTGAGGGTGATCACGTTGATCGCGACGATCCCGGCCAGCAAGGCACCGAGCACGCCGATCCAGACCCGGCCGCGGGTCATCCGCACCATCAGGCTCGAGTCCGGCAGCTGGCGGACCGCGGTGGCGGCGCCGGCCGCGATCGGGATCAGCTGGCCGCCGGGGCGGCGGGTGGGCGCTTTACGCCGCGCCGGCGCCTTGCGAGCTGGCGCCTTGCGAGCCGGTGCCGCGACCTTGAGCGTCGGGGCCTTCTTGCGCGCCGGAGCCGCCGTGGCAGCGGCCTTGGGCCGCGGTTTGCGGCGCGGGGGGGCGGCAACGGCCCCCTGACGTACGGTCGCCGCCTCCATCAGACACCCGCCCCGGCCGGCTCGGCGATCTTCATCGAGACGCGCAGATGGGCGGAGCGGGAACGCGGGTTGGTCGCGATCTCCTCCGGGCCTGGCGCCACGGCGCGACGGGTCAGCGGCTCGGCTTCGGGCTCGCGGCCGCAGACGCAAACCGGCAGCTCGGGCGGGCAGACGCAGCCCTTGGCGCGCTCGGCGAGGAACTGCTTGACGCGCCGGTCCTCGAGCGAGTGGAATGAGATCGCGCCGAGGCGGCCGCCGATCGGCAGCATTCCCCAGGCCGTCGGCAGCGAGTCCTCGATCGAGTCGAGCTCGCCGTTGACGGCAATCCGGATCGCCTGGAAGCTGCGCTTGGCGGGGTGGCCGCCGCCGAAGCGGGCCGAGGCCGGCATGCCGGCTTTGATCGCATCGACCAGTTCCGAGGTCGTCGAGAGCGGCCGGCGACGGCTGATCTCGCGGGCGATCCCGCCGGCGTAGCGCTCCTCGCCGAAGCGGCGCAGTGCCTGGGCGAGGCGCTGCTCGGGCCACTCGTTGACGATGTCGGCGGCGCTCAGCTGTTGGCGGGTGTCCATGCGCATGTCGAGGGGTGCGTCGTAGGAGTAGGAGAAGCCCCGCTCCCAGGCATCGACCTGCATCGAGGACATTCCGAGGTCCATGTAGACCATCTCTGGACGCATGCCTTCGCCGTAGAGGGCACGAAGACCTGCCGCGAAATCGCTGGAAATGAAGCGGGTCGAGCAGGGCGCCTCGGCGGCGAAGGCTTCGTAGCGAGCCAGCGCGCCGGGGTCGCGGTCAATGCAGATCAGCGTCCCCTCGGGCCCCAGCGCCGCGGCGACGAGGCGGGCGTGGCCGCCACCGCCGAAGGTACAGTCGATCGCGGTCTCGCCCGGCTGGGGCGCCAGCAGGTCGATCAGCTCGGTGGCAAGGACGGGTTGGTGCTCGGTCGGCATATAGACAAGGTTTGCGCGAGTCAGGTCTCGGCTCTGTAAGGACGGGGTTGAGTAGGCACGGGTCGCCATCTCACTCAGGCGCTCCGTTGGCGGCCAGGCCCTCGGCGATCTCGGGAGCGGAGGCGTCGAGCTCGGCCTCCTGCTTGGCCCAGGCCTCGGCGTTCCAGATCTCCAGGTACTCCCCCGTGCCGACGACGACACACGGTCCGCCCAGGCCGGCGTGCTCGATCAGCGGCTTGGGTATGCGGATGCGGCCGGCGGAGTCGAGCTTCTCGTCGAAGGAGCCACCGTGGAAGCGGCGGCGCAACTGGCGCGCATCGCGCCCGAAGGGGCTGTGCGGCGAGAGGAAGCGATCGGAGAGCTGCTCGAACTCGGCGGTCGTGTGCATCCAAACGCAGGGGTCGAAGCCCTTGGACAGAACAATGCCGTCGGAGAGGGCGGCCCTGAACCGGGAGGGGACCGTGAGGCGATCCTTTGAATCGAGACTGTGCTCGTAGAGGCCCCGAAATGCCACCGCCGGTTCCTTTCTGTGCGAGCGCTGCGCGTGGACCAGGAAAAGAGTTAGGACCGAGGTGATGAGGTGGGAGGAGCCTCACCACCCCGGTCCTGGGCTTCAACTCGATCGGCACAGTAACCCACTTCCCCCCACTTTGCAACACGACCCCACAATGCAAGCCCATTTGCAACCCCTGCACACGAGCTGCACCGGGTGGCCAACGCGGGATCGCTGTTGTGCGCGGCCAGTGGGCTGGCGTTAGGTTGCAGGCGTGAGCGATCCGGCCGGGGCCGCACCCGATGACGCCAACGACCTGCGCGGCTTCCACTTCAAGCGCCTGCTCGGCAAGCCGCTCACCTGGATCCTGATCGGGATCGAGGTGGTCGTAATCGGCGTCGTCCTCGCCGTCTACGTCGGGCCGGCGATCGGCGGAGCGGCCGCCGTCACCGCCCTCCTACTCGGCCTACTGGCCGTCTTCGCGATCGCCGACTCGCGTGCCGAGCAGAGCTTCTTCGAGACCTACGCTGCCCAGAACGGCCTGGAACTGGGGGGCCGCAACCCGCTGCCCGAAGCGACCCCGTTGCTGTGCAAGGGCAACGACCGCTACGCCGAGCGCACACTCTCTGGACCCTTTGCCGACGACATCGAGGGCATCCTCGCCCTCTACACCTACGAGGAGGAGAGCACCGACGCCGACGGGGACCGGCAGACCAACTACTACCACTACACGGTCGGCCTGGTCTCGGTGCCCGAGTGCGCTGCGCACGTGCCCCAGCTCTACTGCCGGCGCAAGTCGGGCCTGCGCTCACTGGAGAAGCTCGAGGACGCCTTCCGCTCGACCGAGCGGGTGCACTTGGAGAGCGAGGCGCTGGCCGAGCGCTATGAGATCTTCTCCGGTAAGGGGCAAGACCAGGTCTGGCTACGCCGTCTCTTCTCCCCCACGTTCATCGTCTGGCTCGGCGAGGAAGCACCGAAGAAGTTCGCCTTCGAGCTTGTCGCCGGCACGCTCTGCTGTTTCGTCAACGGCCACCGGGGGTCGGCCGCTGAGCTCGACATGATCCGCGCCGCCTCGGCAAGCGTCGCCCGCCGCCTGCGCGAGGAGGCGACCGAGTAGCTGTCATCCCTTATTTGCATTAGAAGTATTTGATTGCTTAGGATCGATATGTGTTTGCGCATATCGCCGGAGTTCCCGTCGAGGAGACGGCACTGAGCCTGGCGCCGGTCGCTGCGACCGTGGCCACCGCCGCCGGGTTGAAGCTGCGCAACAGCGTGCGCCGGCATCCACCGCGGCCGACGGGTGAGATCGAACGGCAGGCTCCACCGCCGCCTCTACCAAGGGTCGGCGCTCGATGACCACCCAGGCCCAAGCCGCCGGCAAGAAAAAGAAGGCGCCGCTCCGTCATCGCAAGAGCGTCGACAAGCTGAGCGGGCCGGAGCTGGAAATACTGCGCGAAGCCTTCGCGAAAGCAATGAAGCTGAACGACGAGCGCGGTTTCGCCTATTTCGCCGGATGGCACGGGGAGCCCTTCGGCTGGTGCGAGCACCACACCGACCTCTTCCTCCCCTGGCACCGCGCCTACCTCTACTACTTCGAACTTGCGCTTCAGGCGCAGGCGAAAAAAGGCGTCACGGTGACGCTGCCGTGGTGGGACTGGACCAACAGCACAACGCTTCCGGCCGCCTACACCGATGACCCGGACAACCCGCTCAACCCGAAAGCCGTCAAGTTCTTCCACAGCGCCCAAACGCAAAAAATCCCTCCGCGCGAACCTGGAGTGGCGGCCGAAACCACACCACCACTGGTGCCAGACCTCCCCTACGACAAGCGCTGGAACCACGCGATGAAAGCGACGACCTTCGCCGAGTTCCAGCGCCGGATCGAGGAAATCCACGACGACGTCCACGGCTGGGTCGGCGGCATCATGCGGAGCATTCAGGTGGCGGCCTACGACCCGGTCTTCTTCGCGCACCACGTGATGGTCGATCGCGCCTGGCGCATCTGGCAGTACAAAAACCCCGGCGCCCGCCCGCGCGACGAACTGCTCGACGTCGCCCTGCGGCCAGAAGGGATGACGGTCCGCAAAACGCTCTACGTGCACCACCTCGGCTACGAGTACGCCGGCACCGCGAGCAAAGTCCCGGGGACCGTCTGATGCAGCGCTGGGAGTCAGAGCCCCTGGCGCTGCCCACGCACGACGTGCCCTTCGTCGAAGCAAGCTTGGACTTCGAGGACATCCAACACGATGGCCCCTCGTTCACGGTCTACGTCTACTTCGACAACCCCGACGTCGATGTCGCGGCCGGTGCCGACGGCGATGGCTACGTCGGGAAATTCCGGGTCTTCGGCCACGGCGACTGCTGGGGAGGCCAGGGGCACTGCGATCCCTCCCACGACCCCGTCCACGCTTTCGACCTGCGGCCAGCCCACCCCCTGGCGCCGATCGACCTCAGCCTCGACTGCACGGAGGCCCTCCGCGAGGTCGCGGAAAAAGACGAGGTTAAGGTGACCGCCCTCGCCTACGCGGACGACCCCGATGCCGACGACATCCTGCGCTTCGCCGGCCTCAGCCTGGTCACCTACGACTAGGCCCCGAAGCCACTGAGCAGCACGTCGGCGTTGGCGATCAAGGCGGCGGTGATCATCAGCAGGACGGAGGGGACGAGGACTAGGGCGACGACGAGTTGGATCTTCGGCGCCGCGCGAGCGGCGCGCTCCTCGACCGCGCGGCGCTGATCGCTGCGCAGGGCACTCGACTGGCGACGCAACTGCTCAGCCAGTGGCGAACCATGGCGGCGCGAGCGCTCGATCGCGGCGCAGAGGGTGGCGATCTCGCTGCCGGCAACGCGGCCGCGCAGCGAGCGCAGCGCCGCCGGCAGCGGCCGACCGCAGGAGAGCTCGGCGACGGTCATGCGCAACTCATCGGCGAGCGGTCCCTCGCTGCCCCGGGCCAGCTCGGCAAAGCCCGTCGCCGGACCGCGGCCGGCGACGGCAGCAACGGCGAGCAGGTCGCAGGCGTCGGGCAAGGCACCGACGAGGCGCCGGTTGCGCAGCCGCGCCCGGCGCTCGAGCAGCGCATCGGGCACGAAGAACCCAGCGGCGGGCAGCCCAATCGTTGCCAACAGCGAGAGGCGTCCCGGTGCGGCGGGTGCTGCTGCCAGCGCGACGAGACCGCCCACGGCTGCGCCGGCGAACTTCCCCAGCAAGACCGCCGCCAGCGGGAGACGTGCCTCGAGCCCTGACCTGGCAATGCGATCGGGCAGACCGAGCCGCAGCGCCGTTGCCGCAACCCGACCGCCGCCGCGGGCGAGCCGCGAGCCAAAGACGGAGGCGCCCGCGCCGATCTCGCGCAAGCCGGCCCAGGCGAGCAGGACGGCGACAGCGGCCAGAACGGCTACCGGGCTCACGCTGTCATCCGGACCGAAATCACTCGACCACCTCGGCGAGGCGCCGGATCGCGAAGAAGCCGACGAGCTGCAGCACCGCCGCAAGCACGAGCAGCAGTGCCGATGCCGGTGAGCCCACCACCTTGGCGAGGAAGCCCGGCTGCAGCAACTCGGCGAAAAGGGCGCCTCCGGTCGGCATCGCCACGACGAGCAGGCCAGTGAAACGCGCCTGCGAGGTCGCCGCCTTGGCGTCTTCGGCGACCCGGTTCCGCTCCGCCGCCCCCTCGGCGAAGCGGCGCAACAGCCCAGCCAAGTCTCCCCCGGCGAGCTGCTGACTGAGCAGTGCGGCGGCGAGCGCGTCGACGTGGGGCGAGCGCATCCGCTTGCGCCAAGCGGCAACCGTCTCAGCGGTTGCGGCACCGAGATCAAGCTCGGCGCCAAGCCGCGCCAACTCGACCGCCGCCGGCCCGTCCAACGATGCCGCGGCGGCCGGCAGGGAAGCTCGCAGCGAGCGACCCCCGGTCAGCGAATCGGCGACCGCGAGGGCAACATCGGGCAGGGCCCGCTCGACCGCGCGGCGATAACGCCGCCTCCGTGTCGCCACCGCCCAAGCGGCGAGGGCGGGCCCGGCAACCGCGAGTGGCAGTGCCAGTGCGAGACCGCCGACGAACCAGCCGGCGACGATCGCCCCGGCACTGCCCAGCGCGGCGAGGCGGCGGCGCTCCGGAGTCGATGGCGAGTAGCCCTCGCGACCGGCGCGCTGCAGTGGCTCGAGCGCGCGGCGCAGCCAGCGCCCCACGGCGGGGCTGGCGAGCATCGCCTCGCGCGCCGAGACCGCGACCAGCCCGCCCGCAGCGGCACCGGCCAACGGAACGAGCAGGCCCGAGCCCTCGCTCACGATCCGGACCCAGGATCGAGAGCGCGAACCGCCGTGGCACCAGCGACTCGCACCACTTCGGCGATCTCAGCGACGCGGCGCGAGCCATCGGCGCGGCGCTCGACGTGGACGACCAGGTCGACGCCGCGCTGCACCTGCTCGGCGATCGCCTCGTGCGGCAACCCGACGCCGGCCATCAGCGCCAGGGTCTCGAGGCGGTTGAGCGCGTCGGCGGCCGAGTTGGCGTGCACGGTCGAGAGCGCGCCCTCGTGCCCGGTGTTGAGCGCAGTCAACAGGTCGAGCGCCTCGGGCCCGCGCACCTCGCCGATCACGATCCGGTCCGGGCGCATGCGCAGGGCGTTGCGCAGCAGGTCGCGGACGCTCACCTCACCCTTGCCCTCGACGCTCGCCGGGCGGCTCTCCAACCGCACCACGTGCCGCTGCTGCAAACGCAGCTCGGCCGCGTCCTCGATCGTGACAATCCGCTCGGTGGGGTCGATGAAGCTGGAGAGGGCATTGAGCAAGGTCGTCTTGCCGGCGCCGGTACCGCCGCTGACGAGGACGCTGCGCCTGCCGGCCACGGCTTGATCGAGCAGCTCGCACTGGGCGAGGCCGAGGCTGCCCCGCTCGACCAGCTCACGCGGCCCGGGTCGGGCGGCGCCGAAGCGCCTGATTGAGAGCGCCGGCCCATCAACCGCGAGCGGCGGGATGACGACGTTGACGCGCGAGCCATCGGCGAGGCGAGCGTCAACCATCGGGCTGAGCTCATCTATCCGCCGTCCCAGCGGGGCAAGGATGCGCTCGATCGCGTTGCGCAGCTCCTCTTCGTCGGGAAATCGCACATTGACTGCCTCGATCCGGCCGGCTCGCTCGACGTAGACGTGATCCGGCCCGTTGACCATCACCTCCTCGACCGAGGGATCGGCGAGCAAGTCCTCGAGCGGGCCGAGACCGACCGTGTCGCGAACGATCCTGGCTGCCACCTCCGCTCGCGTGGCCGGGCTCAGCAGCGCCGCCTCTTCATCGACCAGGGCACGCACCTCATTGGGCAGGTCCGTTTCTGCACGATCGCCACTGGCCGCCGCGACCCGGCGTCGCTCGATCAAGCGGAAGCGAAGCTCGTCGGCGAGACCCCCGATGTGGTGCTCACGCGTCGCCACCGTTCAGCCCTCTGGCAAGAGAGTCAGCTTGCGGGCGAAGCTTTCGGCGGCGATCAGGCGCAGTGCCTGCCGCTTGGTCAGCGCCAGGGTTGCCGCTGCCACACCGCCCGCGCCCGGACCGTCGGCCCCGGGACCCAAGGCAAGCAGCGGCACCGCAGAGGCAGCCACGTAAGTGCGGCCCGAGCCGCTGCCGCTCGGTTCGGTGGTGACGACGACGTCGACCTTCGCCCCGGCCACCGTGGCGCCGGTCGCCAGCAGGGCTTCGGCGCCGCTAACCGCGATTTCAACCGGATGCCGGCGCGGCCCGAGCGCACCCCCTGCTGCGGACCGCGCTTGCGGCGAGCGCAGCTGGCTCGCCACCAGGTAGGAGCCGGGATCAAGCTCCACGGTCGGCTCCAGGCCGAGCGCTTCGCGTGGATCTCGCAGAGCACCGGCCGGCACGAACCGGTTAGGCACCCGGCGCGACTCCAACCCGTCGCTGATCTCCGCCGGCTCGAGACCGTCCCCCTTCTTCAGGCTCCTGGTCGCGACCACGACCTGTCGCAGCGGCCCGTAGCCACTCGTCACCCGCGAGCCGTAGCTGTCGGCGATGCCGGCTGCCAGCGCGGCGGTGATCAGGGCCAGCACGAGGAAGGCGAGTGCCCGGGTGCGCCGGCTCACGCCGCCCGCCCGCTCTCCGCCTCGGCCAACGGCAACTCCAGCACCGCGCGCGAGCCGCGCTCGGAGTGATCGAGCGCGAACCGGCCGCCGTGATCGGCGGCCACCCGGCGCACCACGCTGAGGCCGTGCCCGTGGTGGTATCGGCCGCTGAGCCGAGCGACTACCGCGGCGGGCCTGTTGCGCCGGGATGGCACGCGCGTCGCCCGCCCGGAGTCGACCACGGCAATGCGCAGGCGTTCCTCGCACACGCGGCCGGCAACGACGATCGTCGGGCCGCCGTGCTCGATCGCGTTGACGATCAGGTTGTCGAGCGCCTGGGCCAGGGCGCTGCGATCGCCACTGACAAGTGCCCCGCTGGCACTCCAGCGCAGCTCGAGCGAAGCCTCAGCCGTCCGCGCCCGTTCCTGCCAGCGAGCCACCGCCGAACGGGCAAGCGCCGTCGCATCGACTGGGCCCAGCGCTGGCGCCAGCGGTCCGCCGTTGATCTCGCGGTCGAGGCGTTCGAGCGCGGCAGCCGCAAGCTCGATCGGGCCCTCCGCGGTGACCGTAGAACCGTCTATCCGCGGACCAACTGCGAGGGCTACGGCCTGCAGCGGCCGGCGCAGCTCGTGCAGCGCCTCGTTGAGCGCGCTGCGGCGCCTGCCCGCACGCAAGCCCTGCATCGCCACTGCCGCGGCCATCGAGAGCACGATCGGCCAGGCGGCAAGGATCTGAGTCAGCCCGGTCATCCGTCGATCAGGCGGTAGCCGTAGCCCCAGCAGTTGATCACGTAGCGGCCGCTCTCGGGATCGAGTTTGCGCCTCAGACGGCTCGCATGGGAATCGAGCGTCCGCGTCCGCGCCGGGCTGCGGTAGCCCCAGACCATCTCGAGCAGCTCGCCCTTGGTGAAGACCCGCGAGGGCTCGCTGGCGAGCACCCTGAGTAGGCCGAACTCCTTGTTGGAGAGCACCACCTCGCACTCGCCGACCCAGGCCTTGCGCCGCGCCGGATCGACGACGATGTCACCCACCCGCACCGGCCCTTCGCGCCCACCCGTACCGCGCCGCAGCACCGCACCTATGCGGGCGCGCAGCTCCGAGTAGGAAAGCGGCTTCACCATGTAATCGTCAGCTCCGATCTCGAGGCCGCGGACCCGGTCCTCCTCAGAGCCGTGGCCGGTGAGGACGATCACTGGCAGGCTCGGGTCAAAGCGCGAGGTGACGCCGTCAGCACTGCGGATCTCGCGCAGCACGTCGAGCCCGGAAGCGTCGGGCAGCGAGAGATCAAGCAGAAGGAGATCGGGGTGGTTGTAGCGGCAGAGCCGCAGGGCGTCAGCTGCATTGGGAGCCGGCAGAACGCCGAAGCGATCGGCGACGAGGTTGTCGCAGAGCAGCTCGAGCGTTGGCGCGTCGTCCTCGCAGACGACCAGGTTGGCGATCTCACGGCGCTGGGGAAGCATTGGCGGTTCTAAGAACTGGCCGGGAGAATTTCTCCCCCCTCGCCTGCCGGCAACTCCAGCACGGCCGTGGCACGCCGGCAAAATGCGAGGCGCCGCGGCGGCACCTCCCGGCGGACGGAGATGACTTCGCCTTCTCCACTGAGGAAGTAGAGGTCGAGCCGGAAGCGCATGCCGAAGGTGTGGACGCTCGC
Organism: uncultured Solirubrobacterales bacterium; assembly: GCA_963795765.1. Classification (GTDB taxonomy): domain Bacteria; phylum Actinomycetota; class Thermoleophilia; order Solirubrobacterales; family 70-9; genus VRUE01. The sequence goes on along the minus strand of CAWCJW010000023.1, from coordinate 39,538 downwards.
GCAACGCGGGATCAGCAGACCCGCGCCGACCGCCTCGCGCTCGAGGTAGGCCAGGCCCAGCAGCCGGGCCCGCGCTCCCCGCGCGACGCGCACCTCGCGCCCGAGCACGGTCGCGAGTGGCAGGCGACGAAGACGTTGAGCGGGAAGTGCGTCCGGCATCTAGCCTCTGTTAATGCCAGCCAACGGCAAAGTCACTGTCTTCGGACCGCACCCAATGCTGGCGATCACGGTCGAGGCGCTGACCAGCGCCGGGGGCGACGACATTCACCTACATGCCGCCGGACAGGGCGTCTGGGTAGCGCGGATGGCCGCCGAGCTCGGCGCCGAACCAATCCTCTGCGGCTTCATCGGCGGCGAGAGCGGCGCCGTGCTGCGGCCGCTGTTGGAGCAAATGGATGTCGAGATGCGATTGGTCGAGACCAGCGAGGGGAGCGGCGCCTACGTCCACGACCGCCGCAGCGGCGAGCGCGTGCCGATCGCCCAGAGCGCCTCGATGCCGCCCTCGCGCCACGAGATCGACGAGCTCTTCTCGACCACCGTCGCCGCCGCGCTCGATTCCGGCGTGCTGGCTGTCTGCGGCCCCTACCCCGGCGAGGCGCTGCCGCTGGAGATCTACGGCAACCTCGTCGCCGACGTCAAGGCCAACGGCACCCCGGTCGTCGTCGACCTCTCGCGGCCGCGGCTCGACAGCGCCCTCGAGGGCGGGCCCGACCTGGTCAAGATCAACGACTGGGAGCTGGCCGGCTACATCGAGGGCCCGGTCGACACCACGGAGCGGATGCGCGGCGCCGTGCAGAAGCTGATCGACGCCGGCGCGGGCGCGGTGATCATCACCCGGGCCGAGGAGCCGGCGATGGTCGTGCGCGGCGATGAGGCCTGGGAGCTGGTGCCGCCGCGCTTCGAGCGCGGCTCGCGCGAGGGCTGCGGCGACTCGATGATGGGCGGTCTGGCCGCCTGCATGGCCGCCGGCCTCGATTGGGAGGAGACCCTGCGCACCAGCGCCGCTGCCGGCGCCGCCAACTTCCTCCGCGCCGGCCTCGGCAGCGGCTCGCGCGCGGTGATCGAGGACTTGGCGGGCAAGGTCGAACTGCGGCCGCTTTAGGCGCGACCGACCAGGCGCTCAGACCGTCGGGCCGAAGGGGAGCTTGAGCTCCTCGCCTTCGACGATTGCCCGTGGCGCCGTGTTGCGCATCCATTCCAGGTGGGGCGCGGTCGCCTCGATTTCGGCGAGAACGCCGAACGCCTCGCGCAGGTGCAGCGGTCGGCCGCCGTGCGAGGAGTGAGCATCGCTGCTCAATACGTGGACCAGCCCTTGTTCGGCCAGCATCCGCATGCCGTCGGCGAAGCGCTCGCGCAGGAAAAAGTCGGCGGTCGCCTGGACCAGGGCCCCCTCGCCGATCAGCGCCGCGATCCGCTCGTACATGTCGGCCGAGAGGTGGCGCTCGGGGTGGGCGATCAGCGCCCGGTGACCGCGCTCGGCGAGATGGCCAACGCGGGCGATCAGGGTGTCGCTGAGCGGGCCCGGTGCGGGCTCGAGCAGGATCCAGCGGCCGCCGCCGAGCGCGACCAGGCCCAACTCCTCCTCACTCAGACCCTCGACCGCGGTCTCCGCCACCTCGCCCCCCTGTAGGACCTCCACCGGCAGGCCCTCATCGCCGAGCGCTCGGTTGAGCTCCTCGATCCTCCCGGCGATCTGCTCAATCCGCACGTCGTGGTCATGGCGGATGTGCGGCGTCGCGCAGACCCGCTCGATCCCGTCATTGACTGCCTGCCGCGCCATCGCCAGGCTGTCGGCGAGGTCGAGCGAGCCGTCGTCGACGCCGGGGAGGATGTGGCAGTGCAGATCGATCATCGGTGCAAACGGCCTTTCAGGCGGGGGCCCATGTGGGCACGAGACTACGATGATCGGCATGATCCAGCACCTGCTCCCGCTGGGCTGGCGCGAGCAGTTGGCTTCAACTCATGGATAAGAAAACGACCCGCCGAGGGAACTACGAGTCTGGCTCCGATTACGTGCTCGAGTACGGGGAGCTTCGCTTTGCCTTCAACGAGGGGGACTTCGGTCAGCGGGTCGAGCAGGCCGCGGTCAAACTCGGCTTCGTCGACCAGGGGTTGAGCCAGGAGGAGCTGGACGACCTGCTCGATCTGGCCGTCAGCGGCGAGATCGCCGAGCCCAGCTCGCGCCTCGGCGAGCACATCAACGAGAACTGGGACGACCTCGTCGGTCCTGCCAACCGCAGCCTCGTGCACTGGCTGCGCCGCCTCGTCTTCCGCGGCGCCTGGCTCGACCAGCGGGTCAAGGAGGGTGAGCTCGACGTCGTCTTCGACGAGCGCAACCAGACCTTCGGCTACGTGCAGCCAGACCGCAGCTCCGAGCTGATCGAGCTCTCCAAAGAGCCGAGCTGGCGCCGCATCGCCTACCGCCGCTAGCGGCGGCGATCTACCGGCACCGACGCGCCCTGACTACTGCTGGCGCTCTAGCGCGGCAACAACCGTGAGTGAACCGCTGGCCGCGGCGAGCCCGAGCCCGCCGTCGAAGACCTCTTTCCCGATCTCGGCGTCGTCGAGCCGGGTCAGCGAGTCGACCAGGAGGATCACGTCTTCGCCTCCCTCGGCGCGGCGCACTGCTTGGGCGAGCGCATCGCCGGCGTGGCGCGCCTGGGCGGCGACGACCAGCTCGGCGTCTGGCGCCTCGCGCTTCCAATCGGCCAGCTCCTCAGGGCTGGGGTCGATCAGCAGGGCGATCGGATCCGGGCCCTCGGAGGCACCACCCAACTCGCCGGCGATCTCGCGCAGAAGTGATGTGCAGGTCTCACGACTCTCGCCGTAGACCAGCGCCTGGCGGCCGGGCGGCGGCAGCAGTAGGTCCTGAACGCGCAGGCCCTTGCTCTTGCGACCGAAGCGGCGGCGGCGGCGTTTGCGTTTGGGGCGGGAGGCATCGCCGGCGGCGGACTCCCTGGGCGGGGCAGGCGGTTGCGCCTGCTCCGGCTGGGACTCAGCGGCGGGCTTCTCCGCCGGCGCGTCCTCGGCTGACTCTTTCCGCGCTGGGCGCTCACGGCCACCCGAGGAGCGCTCGCGACGCTGGCGCGGTGCTCGCTCCTGGCGCTCGCGGCGCGGGGGCCGATCGCCACGCGGTTTCTGGCTCCCGGACGACTTGCCGTCCGCCAGTTTCTCGATCAGCTCGGCGCGGGGCAGCATGCGATAACGCGGCACGCCGGCCTCGGCGGCCAGCGAGTGCAGCTCGGCGAGGTGCTTGGACTCAAGTTCAGATTTATTCATCGGAGCGGCAGGTTATTGCAGCGACTCGACGGGTGAGCCGGCGGGGTCGATGCCCGCCTCCGCTGCCGCGGCCGGCCAGGCCTCGGCCGCCCGCTTGACCTCGCGGCGCGACCAACCGAGCTCGCCGCCCAGCGCCGCGGCGACTGCGCGGGCCGGGCCAGCCTCGCGCAGTTGCGGCGCGGCGAGCAGGCCGAGGCGGGTGCGGCGCAACAGCACGTCGGCGACGGTGCGGGCCTGCTCATGGCGGGCGGCGATCACGGCCTCGGCGAGCAGGTCGGGGCGGCCGGGCACGATCGGCTCGGCCAGCTTCGCGTCCTCCCGCGCCAGGGCAAGCACTTTGCGGGCTGCGTGGCCGTAGCGGAAGGCGAGCTGCTCCAGCGCCTCCTCCCCCACCCCGGCCGGCGCTTCGAGGTCATCCGGCCGCGCCTCCATGCCGAGCGGGATCTCCGCCGTGTGGCAGGGCGCCTCGCGGCCCTCGCGCTCGACCAGGCGGTCGACCGTCTGCTTGGCCATGCGTCGCCAGGTGGTCAGCTTGCCGCCGGTGATCGTCAGCATCCCCGATGAGGTCTCGTAAAGCTCCGCCTTGCGCGAGATGTCGACCGACTTCTTCGGGTCGCCAGTGGCGATCAGCGGCCGCACTCCGGCGTAGGCGCCGACCAAGTCGCCGGCACCGAGCGAGACGCCAAAGAACTCGTTGACCGCATCGAGCAAGTAGGCGACGTCCTCCCCTCCTGGCCGCGGGTGGTCGATGTCGCCCTCGAAGTCGTTGTCGGTGGTGCCGATCAGGGTGCGCCCGTACCAGGGCAAGGCGAAGATCGCCCTGCCTTCGCCGGCCGGGACGATGCAGGCGGCGGTGCCGGTCGAGAGCTTGTCGCGGTCGACCAGCACGTGGGTGCCGCGACTGGGCGAGATCCGCGGCACGTCCTCCTCCTCGATCGTCTCCTCGGGCCGGATCCGGTCGGCGAAGACGCCGGTGGCGTTGATCACGTTGTCGGCGCGGACCTCGATCCGCTCTCCCGAACCGGACTCGACAAAGGCGACCCCGGCGGCACGACCGTTGTCGGCGAGCACCTCGACCACCTCGGCGCCGTTCAGCATCACCGCGCCGAAGCGCTCGGCCTCGCCGAGCACGGTCAGGGTGAGGCGCACGTCGTCGGTCTGGCAGTCGTAGAAGAGATAGGCGTTCTTCGGGTCGCGCGGCTCCAGGGCGGGGACCAGTTGCAGGACCTCGTCGCGGTCGATCGTGCGGTGGCGATCAGGCGACCAGTAGTAGTCCTCGTCGGCTTCCTTGGAGGAGCGCATCTCGCGGCGGCTGCGACCGACCCGCGTCGTCGCCATCACGTCGTACATGTTGAGCCCGATCCCGAGGCCGCGCTGACGGCGCTCGTCGGGGAAGGACGGCACCAGGAACGGCGTCGGGTAGACCAAGTGCGGGGCCAGCTGGACCATCAGCTGGCGCTCGAGCAGCGCCTCGCGCACCAGACCGAGGTCGAGGTTCTGCAGGTAGCGAAGGCCGCCGTGGATCATCTTTGAAGATCGACTGGATGTCCCTTCGGCGTAGTCGCCGCGCTCCAGCAGCGCCACCGAGTAGCCGCGCGAGGCGGCATCGAGGGCGACGCCGGCGCCGGTGATCCCACCACCGATCACGACGACCTCGAAGTGTTCGCCGGCGATCGCCTCGATCGCTGTAGCGCGAGCGAGCATCAGGCGAGGAACTCGGTCGATTGCTCGATCGGCGGCCGCTCGGGCGGCTCCTTCTCCTGGCGCGGGTAGCCGAGGTGCAGCAAGCCGACGAAGCGCTCGTTTTCGGGCATTCCGACTGCTCGTAGGCCCTCGGGGGAGCGCAACAGCCCCGGGGTGCGCCAGTAGCCGGCGTAGCCGCGAGCGTGGGCGCCGAGCAGGACGATGTAGGAGGCGACGGCGGTCGCGTGCAGGTCCTCCTCGTTTTGGACCGGGTCGGCGCCAAGCGCGGAGGAGACGAGGATCAAGGTCGGGGCGCGGTCGAGCTTTGCCGCCCCCTCTGGCCCAGCCGCCTGCTTCAGCCGCGCCAGCGTCTTGGCGCCGACGACGCGGAAGCGCCAGGGCGCGGTCAGATGGTGATTCGGCGCCCAGCGAGCCAGCTCGAGCAGCCCGAGGATCTCGTCGCGCCCAAGCGGCTCAGGGCCAAAGGCCTTGTGCGTACGGCGGGTTCGGATCGCGGTCTCGACGTCCACGCTTGCAACATAGCCGCCGAGTCGAACGCGCCCCCCTTTTACTTCCTCAGAGGTAGTCAATGGAGGGCGCGTGCCGCGCGAGAGGTCGTCGATCACGTCGCCGAGAAAGTCCTCGGGCGAGGGCTACCAGGCGTAGCGCCGGCCCAGCCACCAGGGCAGACCGACGGCGAGGGCGGTGGCGGCGAGACCGACGCCGATCGGAGCCCAGGGCGATGGGCTCGAACCGGAGACGCTGACCGGCTGGGACTCCGTGGCTGGGACCGGCTGCGTGGCTTCGGCTTCGCCTTCTTCCGGTGTCCCGAGCTGTGCTGGCGGCGAGGCAGGTATGGCCCCAGCCGCCGAGGGCGGTGCGGTCGGCGCGCCGTTGCCCCCAGCGCTGGGAATGCCCGAAGACGTCGGCGGCACCGATTCGAATTCCTCGGGCGGGCTGGTTCCGCCAGGGGGCGGCGGCGGAGCGGTCTTCGAGGGCGAGACCGTCGTCGGCGTCGGCTGACGCGGCGGCGGTTCGATCGGCAGCGAGTCGCCGGCAACCGCGACCAGCACTTGGCCGGTCACCCAGACCGGGGTCTGGTCGCTGGATTCCGAGTAGCGGTAGTGACCGTCGCCGGCCTGCCTGGCGGCGAGGTAGTCGAGGGCACTGCTGCCACCGTCGCTGATCTTTGCCGGGTCGGCGCCCACGGCGATCATCCCCTGCACCGCCCAGGCAGTCGACTGGGCGTTGACGCCGCCGCCGGCACCGAGGGCGAAGCCACCGTTCGACTGTTGGTGCTTGCGCAGGTAGGAGAGCCCACCCTTGGCCGCTTTCGTGTCGGGCAGCGACTGCATCACCGAGCCGGTTACGTCGGCGTTGCTGGGCTGCCCCGGCACATCACCCCAGCCGCCGTCGTCGTTCTGCACCTTGTTCAGCCACGAGAGGGTGCCCTCGAGGCCTTCGCTGGCACCGGCCGTGCGCAGGGCGATCACGCTGAAGGAGGTGGTTCCCGGCCAGCCGACGTAGGAGCCGTTTTCGGCACGGCGCTTGAGCAGGGCGCTGACCAGGTCGCGGCCGGCAAACGAGCGCGGGTCGGCGCCGGCGCCCTCGAGGGCGATGATCGTGCGGGCGAGGTCGCCGGGGCTGCTCACTTCATCGAGGTGACCGTCGAGGAAGTCGAGTGGGCTCTTGTCGGCGGCGCTGGTCACGTCGTAGGGGTTGCGCCCGGCCGCCTCGAGGCCAAGCATCGCCCAACCGGTGAGCGCGGCGCTCGAGTCGGACGAGGGCGAGGAGCCGAAGCCACCGTCGGAGTTCTGGGCCGCTTCGAGCCAGTTCGCCGCCTCGTCGGTGCCGGCCGCCTTGGCCGATCCCGGCACCAGGCTGGGAAGCAACAGGATCGCCAGGATCGCCGTGGCGATTGCGGGAGTGCGCCACTGGAAGCGCTGGCGGAAGCGGACCAGCATCCGCACCATCGCCGGGCCGGCGAGCAAGGCGAAAGCGATGTTGCCGACGACGTGTGCCACGTCGAAGGGGATCGCGCGCGCCTCGAGGGTGAGGAAGCGCTCCAGTGAGAGATCTCCGCCGTAAGTCGCCATGAGCGAGAAGTTCAACAACACACCGTAGGCGATCCCCGCCAGGCCGCAAACCGCGGCGAGGCTGAGGCGACCGGCGTTGCGAACCCCCAGCGCCAGCCCCGCGCCCATCACCCCGCACATCCCCCACCCCGCCATCTGCCAGGGAGTCCAGGGCCCCTGGCCGAACCAGAAGTTGGAGACGAGGCCGGCCAAGGCGCCAACCGCGAAGCCGGGCGCCGGCCCGAGCGCGTAGCCGGCGAAGACGACGATGTCGGTGGTCGGCTTGACGTTGGGAAAGGCGGCGAAGGCGATCCGGCCAGCGATCGCTAGGGCGGCGAGGGCGGCAACCAGGGCGACGACCTGCGAGGGCGGGCGCGAGCGCTCGTACCAGGCAAAGCCGCCGAGCAGAACGACGGCGAGGATGACGAAGCTGGTCAGCTGCCAGGACATCAGTCGTCCTCCCTCGACTCGCGCAGCACCTCGGCGCCCTGCTCGGGAGTGACCACGCCGGGCAGGTCGAGCACGCGGGCAACCTCGGTGGCGAAGTACCAGCCGCCGGAGAGGACCTCGCGGGCGGGACCGTCGGCGATCACGACCCCGTCGCCGAGCAGGACGACGCGCTCGGCGAAGGCGGAGGCGAACTCGACGTCGTGGGTGGCGACGAGCAGGCCGGCGCCGCGATCGGCGAGGTCACCGATCAGGGCGACCAGGTCGTCCTTGCGGGCGCGGTCCATGCCGCGGGTGGGCTCGTCGAGGGCGACCAGGCCGGGTAGGGCGTCGCCGTCCATGCGACCGGCCAGCGCGATCGCCAGGGCGAGGCGCTGGCGCTCGCCGCCGGAGAGGTCGCGCGGATCGGCGTCGATCGCCTGCTCGAGACCGACGATTCGCAGCGTGGCAAGGCCAGCGTCTCCGGGCAGCTCATCGCCGACGCGCTCACGAACTAGATAGTCGCCTGGGTTCTGAGTCAGGAGCGCGATACCACTGGCGAGCTCGACTTTGCCGCGCACCGCATCCGTCAATCCCGCCAGCGCCCTGAGCAGCGTGCTCTTGCCGGCGCCGTTCCTGCCCATAAGGGCCAACCGCTCGCCCTTTTCGACTCTGAGGTCCACCCCGCGAAGAACGTCTCGCCTCTCGTCATCGTTTCTGCTCAGCTCCACCCACAGATCCCGCACAGCGACCACCGTGGGAGGAGAGCCGGACCCCCTCCGAACGTCTTGTACTTTTTCGGCAATCCGTCCACGGCCAGCCGACTCCTCTCCATCGAAAAAGTTAAGAGAGGAGGGGGTCCGGCTCCCCTCCCCCGGTGCCCGCTGGAGGCGAGGGTTTTGCGGGCGGCTCGGACGCCTACGGGCAGAGGCTCGATGCCGGCAAGCGAGAACAGCTTGGCGCCGGGGGTCTCCAGAGCTGAGTCAGCTCCCTGCGCCCAGGTCAGGAAGCTGCCGGGGGAACCGTCGAAGGCGATCGCACCAGCGCTCATCGCAATCACCCGGTCCGCTGCGGCAAGGCAGCGCTCCAACCGGTGCTCCGCTAGAAGGATGGTTACCCCCCACTCCTCGTTGAGGCGACGGAGGAGCCAGATCAGCTCGTCGCCAGCTACGGGGTCGAGCTGGGAGGTTGGCTCGTCAAGGAGGACAAGGCGCGGACGGGTGACGAGGGCTGCCGCCAGGGCCACACGCTGGAGCTCTCCGCCGGACAGCGTGTCGACCGCGCGGTCGAGCAAATGCGGGATTGCCAATGCGAGGGCGACCTCCTCGACCGCTCGGGCGCGAGAGGCCGGCGGGTCGCCGCGCATCTCGAGCGGGAGCTCTATCTCCGCCGCAACCGTCGTGGAGACGACTTGAGTCTCGGGATCCTGGGCGACGTAGCCGACCACGGCGGCGAGCTCGCCGGGGCCAGCGGTGATCGCGTCGATGCCGGCGACCTCGATCCGGCCCTCGATCTCACCGCCGTGGAAGTGTGGGACGAGGCCGCAGGCGGCGCGGAGCAGAGTCGACTTGCCGGAGGCGGAGCGGCCGGCGAGGAGGGCGAACTCGCCGGGCGCCAGGCTGAGCGAGACGTCGCGAAGGGCCGGGGCATTTGCGGTCGGATAGGCGTAGGTGACCCCGGTGAGCGCCAGAGCCGGCGCGACCTGGGGCTTCGTCGCCAGCTCAGACACCTGAAGCCCCTGATCCAAACTCCGTCGTATGCGCATTGCGCATCCAACGGTGTTTGCGTTGCGAGCGGCGTGGCTTGCGCCGTAGTGGAGCGAGGCCGCTGAGGGCCACGGCAGCTGCGACGGCGAGGGTCCTGGCCCCGGTGCCGATCTCGGTGGCCGGGTATTCGCCGAAGCTGTCGGCACCGAGTGCCTTGCCGGCGATCGCGACGGCGAGGACTGCGAGACCGACGGCGTAAAAGCGCCGGTAATAGCGCGAGCGCGCGTGGCGGCTCTTGGCCCGTGGCGCGTCGAGCGAGTAGCCGCGCAGCTCCAGGGTGGCGGCGACGTCGACGGCGCGGTCAAGCGAGCCGGCGAGGAGGCGGCGGGCGAGGGGAGCGCGGCCGACCGGGGCGGCGCCGGGGCCACGCAAGCGGGCGGCGTCGCGCAGGCGGGCGGCGTCGGCTGCGGCAACTGGGACCAGGCGCGAGACCAGGGTCGCGGTCAGCGCCGAGCGGCCGGCGAGGGGACGGAGTGCCCGCAGCACGCGGTCGGGGTCGACGCAGGCCGAGTAGACGGCAAAGGCGACCATCACCACGGCGGCGCGCAGTCCCAGGACTAGGCCGGCGACGATCGCCTCGAGCGTCACGTCGACCTGACCGAAGAGCGGCCACTCGCCCAGCCGGGCAAGGACGGTCTCGCCACGGCTGACGACGAGGGCGTTGACGGCGACGATCAGCGCGGCCAAGGTCAGGCCCATCCAGAGTGCTGCGCGGACCGCGGTGTGGGCCCCGGCCAGGCGGCCGGCGATCACCACCGCGACCCCAACCGCGAGCAGCACGATCGGGTTCGAGTAGAGGAAAGCGACGACGACGAGCGAGCCGAGGTAGGCGACGGCAGCGCCCGGGGATGCCGACTGCAGCGGGCGAGGTCGTGGGATGTAGGCAAAAGGCGATCTCATCGCAGCGGCAGCGGGGTCTCCTTGTCCCCGTCGACGGCCACTGCGTAATGGTCACGCAGGTCACTGGAATCGAGCAGGCCGGCGGCGGCGCGCACCCCCGCCCCACTCGTTCCCGTCACCACCCACACCGGCGGTTCTTCATAGCGTCGGGTGGCGGCGACCAGGCCGGCATCAGGACCAAACTCGATCGCGGCGTCGCCAGATTCGTCGAGCCCGGCGAGGCGGTAGCCGCTCCCTTCACGGTGAAAGCCGGCGAAGACGCCGCTCGTCTGCGGACCGCGTTCAACCTGGGCCGCGGCGGAGTCACTGTTGACGCGAGCCCACGGGCCGACCAAGACCCTGATCGCCGCGCTCGAGGGCCGCGCGGCAACCTCCACGCCTTCCCCTTCCAGTCGCCCTTCGACCTCAGCGCAAGCACTGCCCCCGCCGAGGCATTCGACCGCCACCGGTCGGCGCTTGCCGTCGTAGCCACCAACGAAGGGCTGCGGCCAGGAGCCGACCACGGCGGGCACGCGCAGGGCGGCGTTCCAGTCGCGATAGTCCCACCAGACCGACTCGCCGCCGTGCAGGCTGTAAGCGCCGGCACCGACGGTCGACTCGACGCCGTTGACGTAGAAGAGCCAGTCGAACCGCTCACCAGAGCGGCTTTCACCTTCGACGCCGTCGATCGACTGGACGAAATCGCCGCCGTAGCTGGTGGTGATCTCGGTGTTGCGTTCGAGCGCCCGCATCACCGTGTCGGATTCGGTCAGATCGCCAAGCTGGCGGTGCAGCACGGGCACGGTCCCGTAGTCCCGCGTCACCGTCAGCTCGGCGTCTTTCACCCCGTTGCCGGGGCCGAGGCCACAGCCGGCGGTCGCGACCACTGAGAAGAGCAGCGCAAACGCAACCGCCGTGCTGGGGCCCCTCATCGGATCAGCCCCCGGAGCAGGCTCCGTTGAGGCAGACCGCAACCTGGTTGGACGGGATGTCCTTGCCGTCGGTGGCGGTCAGAACGCCCGGTGCCGAGAGCGTCACCTGCGTCGTGCCGTCAGCGCCCGTGGGAGCGGTGGCGCCAGTCACGGTGACTCCGGCGGCCGGAGTCTTCTTACCCTTGTCGTCATAGGAGAAGACGGTGACCGCGAACGGCTTGTTCGGTTCCGCTTCGTGCGGCGCGACCAACGAGAGCTCGTCGGGGTACGGGTAGGGCTCCAGAGCCCACAGCACTTCGTCCCCCGTGTGCAGCTTGACCAGTTCGCCGCCCTTGTTGGGGTTCTTGTGGTTGACCTTGAGGTACCAGGAGAGCTTCTTCGTCGTCTGCGACTTGCCGATCCCGCACAGGCCGAGGCCAAATTCAGAAAGGAAGTGATCGGTGATCGACAACGGACGCAGGGCCGGCGTTATCTTCGACGCCTGGCTCAGCGCGCCGAGCGCGGTCGGTCCTTGCACCTGCACCGATTTGCCGCTGCCGCCGGTGCCACCGCCAAGGCAGGTCGCTTTCGGGCTGGTCTTGATCGACGTCGTCTTGGCGTTGACGAACTCTTCGCCCAGCGCCTTGCCGCCGCTACCCACTACGCGCACGCTGACGCGAGTTCCCTTGCCCGCGGCGAGCGCGGCGGTCGAGAGCAACAACAGAAGGGCCAGTGCGCACGCAGCGACCAGCCGGAACGGAACGAGTCTTGGCATTTAAGCCACCCTTTCCTCGAGGGTTGTCATGGCTGGCCGGGGACAGGTCTCCTGGCTTCCGGGGTTCCTCCGCCGCGCCTTCCCGGGGACTCAGTGTCCTCCCCAGTGGCTGGCGCAAAACGCGCCCGCGACGTTCTTGACCCGGTCACAGTGGCGGGACCGCGCCGGTTTCTCACCGGACTTCCCTTGACCACCGACCGATTACGCCGGCGAGTCTATCCGCTGAACTTTCGTCCAGCGGCCTTGGCTGAGATGCGCGGGGCTGGCTAGGGTCGCGGCCGCATCGTTTCTCGGACCACGGAAGGGGAGATATGAGACGGGGAATGCGACTGCCGTCACCGGCATTGGTTGTTGCAGGTTTAGCGTTGTTTGTAGCCCTTGGTGGGACCGTATACGCGGCCAAGAAGGCGCGGATCGATGGCAAGGCGGTGAAAGTGAAGTCGCTGCCGGGCAACCGGCTGAAGCTGCACTCGATCACCGCCAACCGACTCAAGCCAAGCGTGCTCGAGGGTGTGCTGGCGGCACAGTCGGGGCCGATCACCGGCGCCGAAATCGACGAGCTGACCCTGGGTCAGGTGCCGGAGGCGGAGCACGCGATCAGTGCCGACACGGCGCAGAGTGCGGTCGATGCGCAGACCGCCGTCAATGCCGTCAACGCGATCAACGCCCAGACCGTCAACGGTCACGGTGCCGGTTGCTTGCCGGGAACCCAGCAATTCGCCGGAGCCTGCTGGCAGAGCTTCAGCAGCGAAACCGCGGTGAGCGCACCAACTGCAGCGAATGCGTGTGCGGTTCAAGGCGGCGCGCTGCCGGAGGCACTGCAGTTGGCGGCGTTCTCACAGCAGCCAGGTGTGGTGTTGGACAGCGGCACGGAGTGGAGTAGTGACATTCCAGTTGTCTCATCTCCAGGTCTCTATGGAGTTGTGACGGTGGCCGCTTCTGGCGAAATCGCTTCCACAGCCTCAACCAACACACGTAAGTATCGCTGCGTGATCCCCCTGCTTCGCTGAGAGGTCCGGGCACCTCTCTCAAAACACTCCAGCGAGGCTCCTGCCGAGCGTTTTGAGAGAGGTGCCCGGACCTCTCAGCAACGCTCGGGCTCAGGTTTCGATCAAGCCGCGCTCGAGCGCGTAGCGGACCAACTCGGCGCGACTGGAGAGGCTGAGCTTCTGCTGGATGTGGGCGCGGTGGCTCTCCACCGTGCGGATGCTGATGTAGAGCTGCTCGGCGACCTCGGCGTTGGTGTGGCCGAGGGCAATCAGGCGCAGGACGTCGCGCTCGCGCTCGCTCAGCTCGTCGCCGTCCTGGCCGGCGTCGCCAGCAGCGAGACGGGCGCCGAGCGCGGGCTGCAAGTAGGTGTCACCGGCCGCGGCGCTGCGCACGGCCTGCACCAACTCCGCGTCGGCCGCCTCCTTGAGCACGTAGCCGCGCACGCCCGCCTGCAGGGCGCGGCGGGCGAAGGCAGGCTCGTTCTGCATCGTCAACACCACGATCTCGGTCTCGGGAGAAGCGGTGTGAATGTCGGCGACCGCGTCGAGGCTGGAGCGCCCCGGCATGTTGAGGTCGAGGATCAGAACGGTGGGTTTGTGCCCCCGTACGTAACGCACCGCGGTGTCGGCGTCACCCGCCTCGGCGACCACCTCGAAGTCCGACTCGGCGTCGAGCAGCAACCGTAGGGCGTTGCGAACCACGGTGTGATCGTCGGCGAGAACGATCGTGGTCACCTCGACCCCCCCGGCACGCTTGATCTCCGCGCCGGGCGGCGCCACGGCGAGGCCACTGGAACGCCCCGGCCCAAAAGTGGAATCCATATCTCCATGTAACCCCTTCCTCAGACCCCCAGCATCGGGGTTTTCCCGCGCATGTCGGGTGGTCAGCGTACTTTGAATATTGGACCGTTGTACAGATAGGATGGTGTTCATCACTCGGAGGGATGACGGGCTGGAGCAGCGCTGAGATGACACAGGGGTCCGACAGCGGCGCCTTGGATGAGTCCCGGCTGCGGGAGCTGATCGACGTCGGTCGCAGCCTCGTCGCCGAGCTCGACCCCGAGGTCATCTTTCAGCAGGTGCTCGAGGTCGCCTGCGACCTAACCGGGGCCCGTTACGCCGCCCTCGGGGTCCTGGATGAGGAGCGCCACGAACTGGAGCGCTTCATCACCCGCGGCATCGACGAGAAGACCCGGCACACGATCGGCAACCTGCCGCGGGGACGCGGCGTGCTCGGCCTGCTGATCGAGCAGCCGCGCCCGCTGCGCCTCAGCGACGTCGGCCACCACCCTCGCTCCTACGGCTTTCCACCGGGTCACCCCCCGATGGCGAACTTCCTCGGCGTGCCGGTGATGATCCGCGGCCACGCCTGGGGCAACCTCTACCTGACCGAGAAGGGCAGCGGCGATTTCAACCAGGCCGACGAGCAGTCAGCGATGATCCTCGCCGAGTGGGCGGCAATCGCGGTCGAGAACGCCCGCCTCTACCGCAGCGTGCAGGACCGCGGCGATGAGATGGAGCGGGCCATGCACAGGCTCGAAGCGACGACCGAGATCGCCCGTGCCGTCGGCGGTGAGACCGACCTCGATCGCATCCTCGAGATCGTCGTCAAGCGCGGCCGTGCCCTGGTCGAGGCGCGCTCGCTGCTGATCCTGCTCTGCGAGGGACAGGAGCTGGTGGCCGCCTCGATCGCCGGCGAGCGCGAGCGCGGCACGGCCGAAGCACGCATCCCAATCGCCGGCTCGGTCCCGGGCCAGGTCCTGGAAGAGCGCGCCCCGCGCCGCGTCCACAACCTCCACCCCAGCCTGATGGCCCGTCCCGGCGATCAGGATGCCGGGGTCACCGCCCTGCTCACACCGCTGGTCTTCCGCGGCCGCGGCCTTGGCGTCCTGGTCGCGCTCGATCCACTCGGCCGCGACAGTGGCTTCAGCGACGAAGACGAGGGCGTGCTGCTCTCCTTCGCCGCCAGCGCCGCCACCGCTGTTGCCACCGCGCAGTCCGTCGCCGAGGACCGCACCCGCGAGAACATCGCCGCGACCGAGCGCGAGCGCGGCCGCTGGGCGCGGGAGCTGCACGACGAGTCGCTGCAGAGCTTGGCCGGACTGCGGGTGCTGCTCTCCGCCGCCCGCCGCAGCGACGCCGGGGAGCTCGACGACCTGCTCGTCCAAGGCATCGAGCAGATCGACACCGCGATCGCCGAGATGCGGCGCCTGATCGCCGACCTGCGGCCGAGCACGCTCGATCAACTCGGCCTCGGCGTCGCGCTCGAAGCGCTGGGGGAACGTACTACGAGCGGTGGCAAGGTCGACGTACGAATCAACCTCGATCTCGGCTTCGAGGCCGGGCGCAGCGCAAGCCGCCTGCTCGGCGAGATCGAGGACACCGTCTACCGCCTCGTCCAAGAGGCGCTCAATAACGCCGTCCATCACGGCGGGGCCGGGCGCATCGTGGTGGACGTCAGCGAGGCGGACGGGACCTTGCGGGTGCGGGTTGAAGATGACGGACAGGGCTTCGACCCGGGTGCATCGACAAATGGCTTCGGCCTGATCGGCATGCGCGAACGAGCCGAGCTCGCCGGCGGCAACTTGGAGCTGCGCAGCGCCCCTGGTCACGGCACGACGATCGACGCCACCATCCCCGCCACTTACAGGACCAAAAACGCTGCGTAGGGGCTGGGACCAAGCAGTTCAAGGACGCAGGGAGCGTGGCGTGCTTCAGCACGCGAGCGACCGAGGACGCCGAAATGCGCCGGTCCCAGCCCCTACGCGCCGAGCATGGCGCGGTAGAAGCTGTAATCGCTGCGGTCGGGGCGCAGGTTGCAGGCGAGCGCCAGGTGGTGACGGGCGCGCTCCGTCTCCCCCGTCTTGGCCAGCGCCCGGCCGAGGCAGAAGTGGGCGTAGTCGTTGACCTGGTGGCGTTCGACCACCGCCTTGAACTCGACCGCGGCAGCGGCGAAGCGGCCGGAGCGGAAGTAAGCGCGGCCGAGGGCCTCGCGCACCGAGGACTTCTCCGGAGCACGGCGGGCTGCCTCCTCCAGCGGCTCCGCCGCCTCAGCGAAGTCCTCCTCCTCGAGCAACTCGATGCCGCGACGGTAAAGCGTGAAGGTCGAGTCTGTGTGTGACTCAGCGGGCATCGACAAAGTGTAGGAGGCGGGCCGGCCCGGTCAAAACTGTCCGAGAGCGATCGTAGGGTCGCTTGCGGGATGGGAATGCGCGCGCGGTGAAACTCGTCGTCGGCATCGTGCGGCCCGAGAAGGCCAACGACGTGCTCGAGTCGCTCTACCGAGCGCAGGTGCGCGGCGTCTCGATGAGCCGGGTGCAGGGCCACGGCGGCGAGCTGGAGCGGGTCGAGACCTACCGTGGCACCACGGTCAAGATCGGCCTGGCGGAGAAGGTCCGCTTCGAGATCGCCGTCTCCGACGAGTTCGTCCAGCCGACCGTCGACGCGCTCTGCGAGGGGGCGCGCACCGGCGAGGTCGGCGACGGCAAGATCTTCGTCCTGCCGCTCGACCAGGCGGTGCGCATCCGCACCGGCGAGACCGATCACGGCGCGGTCACGCCGGTGGACAAGTGAGCGCGATGGCCGTGCTCGCCGCCGTCTCGGGGGTCGACACTGGCGACACCGCCTGGATGTTGATTGCGACCGCGCTGGTGCTGATGATGACCCCGGCGCTGGGCCTCTTCTACGCCGGCCTGGTGCGCTCGAAGAACACGCTCAACACCTTCATGATGTGCGTCGGCGCGATCGCGGTGGCGATGGTCACCTGGGCCTTGGTCGGCTACTCGCTGGCCTTCGACGGCACGGGCTCGCTGATCGGCGGCCTCGGTTACGCCGGCCTGCACGGGGTCGATTTCACCCCACGCGAAGGGACGACGATCCCCCACCTCGTCTTCATGGCCTTCCAGGCAACCTTCTGCATCATCACCGTGGCCCTGGTCTCCGGTGCCGTGGTCGAGCGGATGCGCTTCGGCGCCTTCCTCGTCTTCGCCGCGCTCTGGTCGGTCTGCGTCTACGCCGTGCTCGCCCACTGGGCCTTCGGCGGCGGCTGGCTGCAGGCGAACGGGACGCTCGACTTCGCCGGCGGCGTGCCGGTCGAGATGGGCTCGGGCTTCTCCGCCTTGGCGGCGGCGCTGGTCGTCGGCGCCCGCAAGGACTACGGCCGCCAGGCGCTGCTCCCCCACAACGCCGTCTACGTCCTGCTCGGCGCCGGCCTGCTCTGGTTCGGCTGGTTCGGCTTCAACGGCGGCAGTGGCTTCTCCACCGGCGACCCCAGCGTGCTCGCCTTCACCAACACGCTGCTGACCCCGGCCTGCACCCTGGTCGTCTGGTTCGCGCTCGACCTGCTGCGCGGCCGCAAGGTGACCGCGATCGGGGCCGCCACCGCAATCGTCGTCGGCTGCGTCGCGATCACCCCGGCGGGCGGCTTCATCAGTCCCGGCTGGGCGATGCTGCTCGGCGCCCTCGCCGCCCTGCCCAGCTACGCGATCATCGTCTGGCGCACCCGCACCCGGGTCGACGAGACGCTCGACGTGCTCGCCGCCCACGGCACCGCGGGCTTCTTCGGCATCCTCTTCATCGGCTTCTTCGCCGAGCTCTCCTGGAATGGCGTCTCCAACGGCCTCTTCTACGGCAACGCGGCCCAGCTCGGCGACCAGGCTCTCGCCGCCCTGGCCGGACCCACCTACGCCTTCGTCGCCACCTTCGTCCTGCTCAAGCTGATCGGTGCGGTGATGCCACTGCGCGCCTCAGAGCACGAGGAGGCGCTCGGCATGGACGTGGTCCAGCACGGCGAGGAGGCCTACGCCAGCGGCGAGGGCGCGATCCTCGTCTTCCCCGAGGACGGCGGCACCGCCCCGGTCCCGGTTGCCGACCCGGGCTGAGCGAACTGTCAGGCCTGCGTGGCCATCTCGTCGGCGGCGACCGCTTTGCCGTGGCGGATCAGGTCGGCGGCGCGCTCGGCGATCGCGATCGTCGGTGCGTTGGTGTTGCCGCGGGGCACCGTCGGCATTACCGAGGCGTCGACCACGCGCAGTGACTCGGTGCCCTCGACCCGCAGCTCGGCGTCGACGACGGAGCCAATCGCGCAGGTACCGACCGGGTGGTAGACCTCATACGTGGTCTGGGCGATGTGCTCGCGCAAGGCATCGTCGGAGTCGTCGCCCGGTCCGGTGAAGAGCTCGGCGGCGTAGGGCTTGAAGGACGGCTGGGCGCAGATCTCCGCCGCCAGGCGCACCGCGGACTTCATCCGCGCCATGTCCGTCTCGGCCTCGTAGAAGTTGTTGCGGATGATCGGCTTCGCGCTTGGATCGGCCGAGGCGAGCCGCACCGAGCCGCGGCTCTCGGCGGTGAGCAAGCAGGGTGAGACCCAGACGCCGTGCGCGTTCGGGTCGGCCATCCCCTCGTCGACGATCTGCACCGGGGCGACGTGGATCTGCACGTCGGGCGCCTCGGCGCCGTCGCCGACCCGGGCGAAGCCGCCGGACTCGGCCAGGTTGGAGGCGAAGGGCCCAGTCTGGGAGGCTTCGAACTCGGCCATCGCCGCCGGCTCCAGCGCCTGCAAGAGGCTCTCCGGCTCGGGCGTGGTGAAGACGGTGTAGGTGGCCGGGTGGTCGCCGAGGTTCTCCCCGACCGCGGGCTGGTCGAGCAGCGGCTCGACTTCGCGCATCGCCAGGTGTTCCGCCGGGCCGATGCCGGAGAGCATCAGCAGCTGTGGCGAGTTGTAGGCACCGCCACAGAGGATCACCTCACGCTCGGCGCGCAGCTCCTGCAGCTCCCCCATCCGGCTCGCCTCGACCCCGATCGCGCGCTTGCCGTCGAAGAGGACGCGGCTGACCTGCGTGTAGGGCATCACGGTCAGGTTGGGGCGCTCCCCCGCCGGGTGCAGGTAGGAGACGGCGGTGCTGGCGCGCATGCCGCCGCGCTGGGTCACTTGGTACATGCCGACGCCGTCCTGCTCGGCGCCGTTGAAGTCCTCGTTGCGGGCCAGCCCCGCTTCCGCCCCGGCCTCAACAAAGGCCGGCGAGATCTTGTTGCCAGAGCGCTGGTCGGAGACCGGCAGCGGCCCGCCGACCGCGTGCCACTCCGAGGCGCCGCGCTCGTTGTCCTCGGCCTTGAGGAAGTAGGGGAAGAGGTCGTCCCAGGCCCAGCCGGAGACGCCCCAGTCGTCGTAGTCGCGGCGGTTGCCGCGGATGTAGATCATCGCGTTGATCGAGGAGGAGCCGCCGAGCACGCGACCGCGCGGCAGCGAGACCCGGCGGCCGTTGCAGTTGGGCTCCGGCGCCGAGGCGAAATCCCAGTCGACCTCGGTACGGGCGAGTTGCAGATAGCCGAGCGGCACGTGGATGTTCTGGTTCGCGTCGGGTGGCCCGGCCTCGAGCAGGAGGACGTTCACCTCGGGGTCCTCGGAAAGTCGCGCTGCCAGGACACAGCCGGCAGATCCGGCTCCCACGATCACGTAGTCGTACATCAACCGCTCCTTCCCGTTGGGCACTGCAACGCGCTCACCCCTCACGGCGAATACGCGCTTCACCGGCACCCGGTCCGGTCTGGCGAGTGTACGCCCGAAGTGGCCGATTGCGGGTGATTTCTTAACCGGCTGCTACGGTGAAGAGGTCGGGTTTGGCCAAACCGCCACCCGAGAGGTTCCGTTCCCTCCGTGCTTTGCTTTGCATTTAGGGGTCGCTGGATCTCCCTGAATCGCAAAATAAGGAGTCACTACATCGTGTCATTTGCCGACCTCGGCATTTCTAAAGCCGTGGTGCGCGCGCTCGCCGAGCGCGACATCACTCAGCCGTTCCCCGTCCAGCAGCTAGTCGTCCGCGACGCGCTCGCCGGTCACGACCTGCTGGTCCAGTCCCCGACCGGATCGGGCAAGACACTCGCCTTCGGCATCCCGCTGGTCGACCGGATCGATGCGGGCGCCAAGCGCCCTTCCGCCCTGGTCCTGGCGCCCACTCGCGAGCTCGCCAGCCAGATCGTCGACGAGCTCGACGGGATTGCCCGCGCCCGCAACCTGCATGTCGCCGCCGTTTACGGCGGTGTCGGCTTCGGCCCCCAGGTCAAGGCCGCGCAGCGCGCCAACATCGTCGTCGCCACCCCGGGCCGGCTCGAGGACCTGATCGCGCGCGGTGCGATCAGCCTCCGCAACGTCAGCATGCTCGTCCTCGACGAGGCCGACCGCATGCTCGACATGGGCTTCAAACCGGCAGTCAGCCGCATCGTCGGCCAGACGCCGCCCGACCGCCAGACGCTCTTCTTCTCGGCCACGCTCGAGGGAGCGACCGGCAAACTCGCCGCCGCCTACACCCGCGACCCACGCCACCACACTCACGCCGCGCCCGATGACCACGAGGCGGATATCGAACACCGCTTCGTCCACGTCGACTCGCAGGCGGCAAAGCTCGACCACCTGGCCGGCGAGCTGCGCGGTCCCGACGGTGGACGCACCCTGGTCTTCGTCCGCACCAAGCGCGGCGCCGACCGCCTGGTCAAACGCCTGCGCAGCCGCGAACTGGAGGCCGTCGCCATGCACGGCGACAAGAGCCAGGGACAGCGCGAACGCGCCCTCTCTCGCTTCGAGCGCGGCGACGTCGAAGTCCTGGTTGCCACCGACGTGGCCGCCCGCGGCATCGACGTTGCCGACATCGCCCACGTGATCAACTTCGACGCCCCCGGGGATCGCGACTCCTACGTGCACCGGGTCGGCCGCACCGGCCGCGCCGGGGCCCGCGGCGCCGGGACAAGCTTCGTGCTCACCGACCAGGCCGCGGAGATGCGCCGCATCGCCCGCGACCTCGGCCTCAGCGCCGAGTTCGAGCAGAACCTCGGCCACATCGCCAAGTCCGAGCGCTCATCGAATGGAAACTCAGGTTCAGGCCAGAAGCCCAGGTCAGGATCGGGGTCAGGTCAGCGCTCGCGGCGGCGACGCAACCGCCGGCCCAAGGCCAAGGTGTCCGTATGAGCTCGGCAACTGTCGCAGCGAAGAAATGGACCTGCGAGGGCTGCGGGGTCAGCGCCGGCAGCATCGACGGCAAGTCGGTGCCGATGCCGAGTTCCTGGGCCAAGTCGGCCGAGGGGACCTTCTGCTTGGTCTGCCGCCGCGATCGCGCTGCTGAGGCGGCGCTCGAGTCGGTGCCCAGCGACAGCCCGATCGCCGAGCGGGCCAAGGCGCGCCGCGCCGCGCTGATCGAGTTCGAGGTCAGCCGCACGCCGGACCACACCGACGGGATCATCGCCCGCGCCTGCCGCACCTCGGTCTCAGCAGTCACTCGCGCCCGTCGCCGGCTCGAGCTTCCCGATCCACCGCCCACCTCAGAGGAGTCACGGGCTAAGCGTCGGGCGATCAGCCGCCGATAAGGAGATCGTGGCGGCGCGCGCATGCAGATAGGGATTGGCCTCGCGGTTGCCGCGGCGCTGCTGACCAACCTCGCCTCGCTGTTCAAGCACCGTGGCTGTCACCGCACCGCTCCGGTGCGGCTACAGGAACCGCTGCGCAGTGCCCGCAACCTCGCCTCCTCACCCTGGTTCGCCGCCGGCTGGGGAATCGCGGCGGTGGCCTGGTTCGTCCACGTCGCCGCGCTCTCGATGGCGCGATCTCGATCGTCCAGGCGGTGCTCGCCGGCGGCGCCGTCACCCTCGCGGTGATGGCGCAGCGCGTCTTCGGCGACGCGGTCGAGCCGCGCCAGTGGCTTGCCCTGCTGCTCGGCGGCGCCGGCCTCGCCCTGCTCGTGCTCACCGTCCCCCACTTCAGCGGCGATCACTCCGGCTTCGAGGTCGGCGGCATGCTCGGCTTCGAGGGCGGTCTCGCCCTGCTCGCGATCGGTCTTGCCCTTGGGCACCGTTCCGAGCGCTTCGCCAAGCGCAGCGAGATCATGCTCGCCGCCGTAGCCGGCATTCTTTTCGCCCTCGCCGGCGTGGCGATCAAGGGCCTGACCGGGGCCGGTGGCGTCTCAATCGCCGTGCTCGCACCCTGGGTCGCACTGACCATGATCGCCGGCATCGGCGCTCAGTACGCCGCTGCCGCGGCACTTCAGCGCGGCGGCGCAATCGAGACGATCGGCCTGATCGGCCTGATCGCCAACGCTGCCCAGATCGCCGCTGGCGTGCTCGTCTTCGGCGACCCGCTGGCGGCCAGCCCGCTCGGCCTCGTCCTGCAGGCAAGCGCCTTCGTCATGGTCTGCGCCTCGGCGCTGCTGATCCCCGCCCGGCGCCTGGCGCCGCTTCCCGCCACGGTCTGAGGCCCTAAACAAACGGCGCGACGGGCCCGAAAGCCCGCCGCGCCGTACTAGAGGCGCTCTCTACCACCGCCCGCTTAGCAGCCGCTCACCTTCAACGGCAACTTGTTGTTCTTGACCTTCTTGCCGTTCTGTCCCTTCATGTTCATCACCGAGGAGAGCTTGCCTTTGCAGAGGTTCGTGGAGTTGACCAGGAGCCCGTGCTTCTTGCCGCCTTCCATGCGGAGGATGAACTTCTTCACCGGGACGTCCGGCGTCTGGTTGAACACGGTCTTGATCCCCCCGTTCTTGGAGCTGATCACGCCGTAGAGCTGGATGTTCACCTGGCCGCGCAGGTCGGCGACCAAGTCGGGCAATTCGTGACTGGAGGAGACCAGGTACACCGGCCCCTTCAGCTTCTTGCTGAGCAGCGGGCTCTTTGCTTCCGCGTGCCCGTAGATCGCTGCTTTCGGACAGGTCTTGGAGGCCAGCTGTGGCCTCGTGCAGACCGTGCGGATGTTCCCCTGATCGAGGAACAGAGCGTGCGGCAGCGCCAGGGCGGTGCGGAACACGTTGGCGTCGCCGTTGCGGGTTTCGAGAATCGCCCGCAGCTTCGGGTGCTTGGCCCGGTTGGTGTTGCCCTTGGCGAACAGGCGGGTATGGAGCTTCGGCTTGAAGCCGAGCTTGTTGCATGCACTCGCCTGGAACGGTGCCGAGACGGCGTAGCTGCTCCACGCCGAGGCGCTGGCGGGGTCGCCCCCACCGCCGTTGATCGACCCGCTGGTCGCCTGCGCGGCGCAGTTGGTCGGGTTGAGCATGAACTTGGTCCGATCGACGTTGACGTCGATCGAGCGAATGTCCAGCTTGACGCCGCCGAACACATCCGGGATGGCGTCGGACACCGCGTTCACCTGTGCCGTTTTCGGGTTGACGTTGAGCGCCACCCGGACGACCGTCGTACCGAGGTCGAACGGCCCGTTGATTGCCGGTGTGATCACCGCCATCGAGAGCGGAGCTCCCTTGTACGGACCGGCGAGGTAGGCCGAGCCGGCAAGAGTCACTGCCTTATCACCGGTGCCGGCAACCGTCGAGGCAGAGGCGATCTTGCTCGCTTCCGAGCAACTCGGACTCGCCTTCTGCGCCGCGCCGCTGCTTGCTGCCGCGGCAGCAAGAGCATCCTCGGAGCAGTAGGGGATCCCGGACAGATTGCCGGTCAGCCCCTTCGGCAGGGTCACGTTGACGCCCTTCAGCTCCTGCTGCCCGTCGGGACGGCCGATGTTGACCCGGAACGGGCTGTACTTGCCCGCCTTGGTGCTGTCGCTCTTAGCCGTGTAGCTCGGAGCGAACTTCCGCGCCGCCAGAGTCGTCGGACAGGTACCGCCGCCCGGGACGCTGGAGAGGGTGAATGAGCTGTTGACCGGTTTTTGTTCGCCGGGTCGTGCCCACGGTTCCATCTGACCGCTGGAATCAGCCGCCGAGCAGGTCGGTGGGCTGGTCAGGACTAGGTGCGGACCGTCGAAGCGGAGAGTGACCGATTTGAACGGCGCCTGCGGCAGACCGCGCAGCGTCGCTTTCGTCAGCTGGCCCGTCTCCACTTCTTCGAACGTGGTCGTCAGTTGACCGGTGGCTTTGTTGGCTTTGGTTTTGCCGACCAACCGAATCACGACGCCGTAGCGAGCTGACTTTGCTTCGGCCAAGATCCGGAACTCATCGCCCGATTCTGGATCCGAGCTCTGCTGTTCGCCGACGTAGATGTCGCCTTTCAGCGACCCTGCTGGCAGCGGCGGCGTTTCGATCTCAATCGTGCCGATCTTGGAATTTGCCGGGCAGCTGTTATTGAGCACCCGCTGGTTCTTCTTGAAATCGGGATCGCTACAGGCAACGAGCCCATTGGAACCGGCTGGGTTTAGACCCATCCCGGACGGCAGCGTCACCGTGGCGCTACGCAGGTGCGACTGGGACTGTTTGCTTTTCCCGACTTCTTTCGGCAGTTCGAATGGGACATTCGTCGTCACTGCCGCCGGTGAAGGCGAGTCGACCTGACTCGTTCCCGGATTCACGTCGATGGTCGGTTTGAACGGAATCGTGTCGCAGCCTTCCTGCTGGAAGACTTTTCCTGTTGAGTCCTCGACCTTCGCCTCAACTGGCGTCGAGCCGTTGGGGAACGTCGCGTCGGGTTTTTCGTAGGACTCAGCTCGGAACCACGTCGAGTAGAGGTGTTCAAAGGCCGGGTCGGTGCCGTTAAAGCAGGTGGTCGGATTGCTGATGTAAGTCCCGTTGCCGGTTTCTTCACCGAAATTGACAAGGCGGCTGATCAGCGTCGCCAGACCCGGCGCTTTAGCGGTGTTGGGTAGGCGAATCGTGAAGCTCTCGTGCAGGTCGCTTTCCCATGCGACTTCGGTTTCGAGGAAGACCGGCTCAACGCCACCGATCACGAACCCGAACAATGCTGGTTCCCCTTCTTTGGGGACTAGATTAAAGACCGGAACCTTGCTGATCCCTGGAGTCGGCGGAACCACGAAGCCCTTGACTGGGATGACCCCGACGCCAGGGACGTTGACGTTTTCCGCGTTGGTGACGAGCGTCGCTTCCTCTTCTCCAACCTTCGTATTTGCTTCCGAGCATTTGGGTGCGAATTTCCCTGCTTCCGGTGAGAAAAGGAATTCCGTCAGCGTGCACTGTTCGGGCGTGGCTTGAGGATTGACCGTCAGACCTGGGGGCAGGTCGACGCGCAGGGTCTTGATCGTTTTTTGTTCCTGCGGTTCCTTGATCGGCGCGGCGAGGGCGCCAGCCGGGAATGGCGGCGACGGCAACGCCGTAAAGGGTTCGTGCTGGATCGTGTACTGCGTGAAGCCGATTTTTGGATGCCCGCCAGCTTCAACAAAAAAGTTGGCCGCGTTCGGCGAGCATTTCGGCGTGTCCGTTGTACACGTAGCCGCCTGCCAGCCATCAGCTGCGGTGGGGTTCGGACTGCTCTGCGGTTCGATGATTTCTCCGGTGTCGGCCTGAGCGACCGGCACCGCAGCTACAAGCCACAGAGCCATCACCGCGCAAGCGATCAAGCGCCTTACCATTCGTCTCTCCTCTGGTCGCATTGACGATTCCCATTACGTCCCTGCGTATGGCGCTAAATCTCTCCGCGCCTCTACGGTACCTATCGGTACCCGTCGGCATCAAGGGGGGAAACCCGCAAAGCGCATTTACCTACATCGATCGATGTCATCCATGGTGGGTATTTGGCTCTAGCGAGCCAACTCAAAGCTAAATCGACCTCTCAATAGGATGTTGAGCAATGACGGCTGAGTCCACCCTTCCCTACGTCGACGAGCTGCCAATCGAGATTGGCGCGGATCGGGAGGCAACCTGGACTGCGCTGCTGCGGGTGGTCGAGGGGTCGTTCGCATCCGCCCGTGGGCGGGGCCCGGCGCGGCTGCTCGCCTGCGAAGACACCGAGCTGTCGGGGCCGCGTCCGCTGGCGCCGGGCTCTGCCTTTCCCGGCTTCCACGTCGAGGCCGCGGAGCCCGGGGTCGAGTTGGCGCTCGCCGGTCGCCACCGCTTCTCCACCTATCGACTGAGCTTTCGCCTCGAAGACGCGGGGCCCGGGCGAACGAAGCTGGTCGCGGAAACCCGCGCCGACTTTCCGGGCCTCAAGGGCAGCGTCTACCGAGCGCTGGTGATCGGCACCCGCATGCACGTCCTCGTCACTCGGCGCATCCTCACCGCGGCCAAGCGCCGGGCGGAGCGCAGCTGACCGGCTGGTCGGCAATTCGGCCGGTCCTCAGCGGCTTTCTGCTCGCTGCTGACGCCTTCGTCGTCATCGCCCTCCTGATTTCTCGCCGCCACGGATGGCTGCCGCCCTTCATCGCCTTCGGCGCGCTACTGGTCGGGCTGATCTGCTTCGAGGTCTGGGCGGTGCGACACCGGCACGACTAGAGGCGCTGTCTGATCGATTGACACCCCTATAGGAGGGTCAATCGATCAGATGGACGTCCGCCTGGCGTCTCAACCCCGATTCAGCCGTTGCGGCCGATCAGCATGATGCCGGCGATCGACGCAGTGGCAAGCAGTGCCAGGGCGATATCAGTGCGATGCTCGTTCTCCCTCATCCCACACTTAGAACACTCTGCCGGGCGAGAAGATGCTCTCCGATTCGGCTTCAGCCGCCTTCCTCGACGAAGGCCTTGCGCAGCGCCTCGTCGAAGGATTCGGGCGCGACCCCGAACGGCTCGGCGCCACTGAGGTCGGTGACCACAGTGGCGCTGGTCAGCCCCTCGATCAGGGGCCGGGCCACATTGGTGTCGACGGGCGTCACCAGGCCGAGCCAGAGCGATGAGAGCCAGGGGGTGATCAGCGGCACCGGGATCTGGCGCCGCGGCTCCTTGCCCATCGCGATCGCCATGTGGTCGAGCATGTCGGCGTAACTGAGGATGTCGGGGCCGCCGATCTGCACCTCGCGGCCCTCGGACTCGGGCACCTCGGGAGCGCGCCGCAAGTACTCGATCGTCGCGTCGATCCCGATTGGCTGGGTCTCTGTGCGCAGCCATCCCGGGGTGATCATCACCGGCAGGCGACCGACCAGATAGCGCAGCGTCTTGTAGGACTCGCTGCCGGCGCCGACCACCATCGCGGCGCGGAAGTAGGTCAGCGGTGGCCCCTCTGCGATCAGCACCCGCGCGGTCTCGTGGCGGCTCTGCAGATGCTCGGAGGCGTTGTCGCCGCCGAGGCCGCCGAGGTAGATGACCCGCTTGATCCCCTCCCGCTTCGCCATCTGGCCGAAGTTGGTGGCGCCGATGCGCTCGCGCTCGGCGTAACCCCCTCCCCCGCCCATCGCGTGGACGAGGTAGTAGGCAACCTCGACGTCCCCGCCCGCCCCGGCGAGGCTCTCCGCGTCGGTGATGTCCCCCTCGTGCAGCTCCATCCCGGCCGCCTCCAGGTGTCGCGCCTTGGTGCGATCGCGGACCAGGCAGCGGACCGGTGTGCCGGCGCCGGTAAGCGCAATCGCCAGCCTGCCGCCGACGAACCCGGTTGCTCCAGCGATGAGGACGCGACCTGCGATCTACCCAAGCTACCCGGCCGGGCTGCGAAGCTAAGCAGGTGCGCATCCACCTTCTTGAGCGAAGCCAGCGAGTCGAGGTGCCGATCGACCGGGCTTTCGCCTTCTACGGCGACGAGCGCAACCTCGAGCCGCTGACCCCGCCCTGGCTCCATTTCGAGGTGACGACGCCGCGCCCGATCCTGATGGCATCCGGTGCCCTGCTCGAGTACCGGCTCAAGCTGCACGGCGTGCCGATCCGCTGGCGGACCCGGATCGACGCCTGGGAGCCGCCCTCGCGCTTCACCGATTTCCAGGAGAAGGGCCCCTACTCACTCTGGCAACACACTCACACCTTCGAGGCCGACGGCGAGAACGCAACGATCATCCGCGACCACGTCCGCTACGCGATCCCCTTTGGCCCGTTCGGCACGCTGGCCCACCGGCTCTTCGTGCGCCGCGACCTCGAGCGGATCTTCGACTACCGGCGCGACGCCGTGGCCGAACGCATCGCGTCCAGCTAGCCAACCGGCACGGCGGCGCGCTCGCGCAGGCCACTTGAATCCACGCACCAAGCCGCAATACTTTTGTAGCTGGCTGGAGTTCCGGGACAAAGGGGGAATCGATGAGGGGACTTGGCAGGCTGATCACGGCGACGGTCGCGTGCGCCGCGGCGCTCGGAGGGATCACGGCGGCCTCACCGGGGGTCGACTCGGCGGCTGCCGACTGGCAGCTCCAAGCTCACATCGAAGGGGAAAGCTTCCGGCCCAACCTGCCCCTTCTGGACATCTCCTGCCCCTCCACGTCGTTCTGCGTCGCGGTCGGGGAACTCGACACGATCGTCTCGACGACGAACCCGACGGGCGGTGCCTCGAACTGGCACATAGTCAAACCCACGGGCGAAGCCAACACCGACTGCCACGAACACTGGAGGCCCCCGTGCAGGGACCCACAGGCCCGACAGATAGGGGGAGTCTCCTGTCCGTCGGTGCAGCTCTGCGTCGCCGTCACCGGCGATGGCTACGTCTACTCCTCCACGAACCCGACCGGCCCGGGAGACGCCTGGCAGGTTGCGGACACCGACGGCAGCGGCCGCGATACCCACCTGTTCGGGGTCTCCTGCCCGACCGCGTCGCTCTGCGTGGCCGTGTCCGGAGAACGCTATACGTCCGGAAAGGTCCTCACCTCGACCAACCCGACCGGTGGCGCGGCGGCCTGGACGGTCACCCAGCTCGATGAATCGCTCGACCTGCGCGGGATCTCGTGCGGGACGCCGACGCTCTGCGTCGCCGTCGCCCAGCAGGGACGGCTGCTCGTCTCGACCAGCCCGACCGGTGGCGCCTCGGCCTGGACGGAACTGGGGGCTCCCGGCGGCCCGGGGAACCTTCAGGGCGTCTCATGCGCCATGACCGTGCTCTGCGTGGCCGGCAACGCGGGAGGCAACCTGTTGACCTCGACCAACCCGACGGTCGCGTCGACGTGGCGCGAGGCGGACGGCGGATCCTCCGTCCAAGTGACCGACGTCAGCTGCCTCGCCTCGCGACAGTGCCTCGCCGTTGACAACAACGGTGACGTCATGGCCTCGAACGACCCGACCAGCAAAAGCGGCTCCTGGTCGCGGACGAAGCTGATCCCCTACGTCGAACCGGCCAGCGAACTCGACAAGCCGCTGAACGGGCTGTTCGGGGTCTCGTGCACGTCCAGCTCGTTCTGCGCCCTCGTCGCGGCGGACGGCCAGATCTTCACCAACACCGACCCCTTTGCCGATCCGGCGGGCCCCGCCAAGAACACCGGTCGAGGCAAGAAGAAGGTCAAGCGCCCGAAGGTCATGATCGCCAAAATCAAGCTTCCCTCCAGGCGAGAATTGCGCGAGCACCGCGCCCACGCCATCGCTCGCTTCTACGCCAAGGGGCCCGTTCGCCGCTTTGAATGCAAGGTCGACCGTCGCCACTTCCACCGCTGCCACTCGCCCAGCCGCTTCCGGATCGGCAAGGGGACCCACGCCCTTCGCGTCCGCGCGGTGGGGATGACCGGCCTCCACGGTCGGACTGCGGTCAAACGCTTCTGGACCGGGAAGCGATGCACCGGTCGCCTGTACTACTGCCTCGTGGGCGGCGGTGAACTGCCGTAAAGCTCGCCGCGTACCGGGTTAGAAACCTCGCTATACACTCGGTGCGTGCGGGGAGCGATGGTAGGGGCACTGCTGGCGGCGCTGATCTTGGTCGGCGGGATCGACGATGCGGAAGCGGCCACGCTAAAAGCGGAGTATCGATTTCACGGCAACCTCGCTTCCGAGATCGCGGGAGCGCCCGAACTCGCCGATATCGGACCGGGCAATAGCTTTGCCGTCGAGCGGATCAACGGCCTTGGGCGCCACCAGGTGTTGAGGTTTCCAGAAGGCAATGGCCTGTCTTTGAACACCACGGGTCTGGTCAATCCCACCAGCAACTCGGTGGTCGTGGTCTTTCGGCTGGCCGACACGCATGGCTATCGACGCATCCTCGACTTCGCCGGGGGAGTCTCGGACACTGGTCTCTACAACCTCGACGGACGCGTGGCGCTCTATGGCGCCGGCAGCTCCAGCAAGAACGCCGTGCTGAACAACTCTTACGCTGAGATCACCCTCACCAACGCCGCTGCCGCCGGCGGCGCGGAGCAGGTCACCGCTTACCTGAACGGCACCGAGGTCGTCGCCGGAAAAGCCGCCTCGGGGTTCGACCTTGGGTCCGGGCAGCTGCGGCTCTTTCGCGACAACACGAGTGGCGCGTTCACCGGCGAGGAGTCAAGTGGAGCTGTGTCCTGTGTCCTGGTTTACGACGGCACCCTGACCGCGGACGAAGTGAGCCAGGTCGCCAACGACCCGACACTGTGTCCAGCGCCGAGGCCAACACTGGGGCGAGCTGAAGCGTCGGTGACGGACAAGCCGGAGGCGAGCGAATCGGGGCACTCGATAGTTGTCGATACCGGCCTAACCGTGAGTTGCCCGATCGGCACGACGGCCTGCTCGGCGAGCGGTCGTGTCAGCGCCGCCTCAACCCACGGGGCGACGGCGACGCAAGGCCAGCGCCTGGGCGTAGTCAAGTTCACGGTCCCCCCCGGCAAGAGCAAGAGCGTGCAGGTGCGATTGTCGAAGCGGGGAGCAAAGTTCCTGCGCAATGCCGAAGCACTGAAGGTCAGGGTCTCGGCTGAAATCAAGGTCAACGGAAGAGCAGGGCGGGCGCAACAGGCAGGAAGGATCGCTGCTCCACGACCGCCCGCCTTCAGATCCGGCAGCTACACCGGAGTCACGGACCAAGACCTGCCAATCATCATCGCCGTCAGTCGAACCGCGGTCCGATCGGTCTTTTTCCGCTGGCGCGGCAGGTGCGGTGACGGCAAGGCGCACACGAATACGGTCGTTCTCCGAGGCAGGGCGCGGGTGCGCCACGGGCGCTTCTCCCTGGAGGGACAACTCGACAGTGGGGGCTCGGCCCGGGTGAGCGGCCGCCTCCACGGCGTCGGTGCCTTCGGCACGCTGTCCCGTATGGGTGCGAGCGCCTCCGGCACTAGATGCGCTGTGAAGACGACCGGGTGGCACGCGCGCATCTCCGGCGTCGAAACTGGGACGTCCGGCTGAGGCCGCCGTCGCGCCCCTCGCTCGACACGATCGATCGATCATCACCCCCGAGGAGTGGCACGAGGCCGAGAAAGGCATCGGGCCGATGCTCGCCCGAAACCTCTCGGCCACATGGATTGCCAAGCATGCTGAGGATCTTCTAGCCCAGGCCTACGTCGAGTACGCAAAATGGCTCAAAGACAATCCTCCGGCGGAGAATCCGGTGGGCTGGATCCTCCACTGCGCCCGCTGGCGAGCCATGAACCTCCTTGATTCGGAAAAACGCAGGCCGCGACAGACATCGCTCGACGCGGTCTTCCATCTCGCCGATGAATCGACACCCGGCCCAGCGCAACGAATCATCGAGCGCGCCTCCGAGCGGCGAGTTCTGGTGGCTCTGCGCCACCTTCCTCCAAAGGAGAGGGAACTGCTTTACCTCGTCTACTACGAGGGCATGTCGATCAGGGGGGCCGGCCAGGAGCTTGGCTGGGAGAAGTCGGCAGCAGACCGCCACCACGCGGCGGCGGCGGAAAAAATGCGCGCGATGCTCAAGGACCTGGGAACCAGGAGACAGGTGTAGCCGGGCTAGCCCTCTTCTACGCCGCTTGGCGAGAGCGCACCAACGCAGCTCCACCAGCCAGCAGGCCGAGCGCGCCAAGGATCAGCGCGGCGATGCCGAGGCCCTTGCTGGCACCTCCCCCCGAGCTGGAGCTGGTCGCTTCGCCCGTCCCCGCTTCAGCAGTCGGACTCGGCGGCGCCGTCTCGCTGCCGGCGACGTCTTGCAGCACGCCGCCTTCGGCGGTGACGTCGATCTGCGGCGCCGGTTCGTCGGAGCTCGGGCCGCCGATCCAGCGCACGACTTCGCCGTCGTCGTAGTACTGCAGGACCTTGAAGGTCAGCTCTTCACCGGCCTTGCCGGGGATCTCGGTCGAGATCGGGAAGTTGAGGAACTGGCCCGGGGGGATCTGCCCCTGCTTGCCGCTTCCGGTCCAGACGATCTCCCGCACCTGTTCGGTCACTTCGCCGTCGTCGGTCTGAACCGGCTTGGCCAGCTTGCTGGTCAGCACTTTGGCGCTCCAGCCCGGCATGTATTCGGTCGAGACGTCGAGAAAGCCCGGCGGCACCTGAACGGCGAGCTTCACCGTGTTGGCGCTTTCGGTCTCGTTCGGCACCCGCACGTCGAGGGTGGCAAAGGAGCCGGCGGGCACCTCATTCGGGTGCAGGCTGACGTGGGCGCTGGCACTGGCGGGCAGCACCAGCAGGCCGAGCAGCGCAAGTGTCATCTTGGTCTTCATCTGAGTTCCTTTCCTTGGTCATTGCCACGCGTGGAACGAGAGGCGTGACGGCGGACCGCGGAGAGGGCGACTCGAGCGGAGGAAGCGAAGTCTGGTCATCGACCAGCCCGGCTTTCCGGGCGGCATCGCGAGCAGGAGGGCTACCCGCGCCCTGGGCTTAAAGCGCCGGCGTGCGGCGACCCGGACGATCAACTCCTCGCCGGGATAGCGACCGCAGATCAGCAGGACCGCGATCAGGAGCGGTGGCAGGATGCCGAGCAGGTCGGTCACTGTCATCGGACCGGTACCTCAATCGTCTTCGTGTACTCGTCGAAGGCCGAGACTCGAACGGTGAGGGTGATCCGCCATTCCCCGCTCGCGCTCAGCAGGGCAGCGGGAATCGTGTAGTGACCAGGCCCGGCGAGCTGCGGTTCGAGCGGCAGTGAGATGTTCTTTTCGGGCAGCGTCGCGCTTGCCTCGAACTGCTTGACCTTGCCGAACGGCGCGCCGCTCTTGGCGTCAAAGAGATAGATGTGGATCTGGTTGGCGCCGACCCGCGCCGGTTCGACGCTCATCTCCAGCTGGATCGGGCCGAAGGTGCTTTCGGCCGCAAAGGGACCGGCCTGGGCGCTGATCGGGGGCGCGTAGCTGGCGAGCGCCGCGGTCACGCCGAGCACGACGACGAGCAGCGCCACCTCACCGCGCAAAGCGCGGCGCAGCAGCACGCCGGCACGCCCCGGCGACTCTCCCCCGGCCGCGATCCTGTTCAGCCGCGGTACAGAGCGGCGGCGGTTATAGGCGCCGATGCCGATCAGGACCATCAGCAGCAGGAACTTGATCAGCACCACCCGGCCGTAGCCGGTTTCGATCAGGGCATCGAGGTGCCGCACGTAGACGTAGGCCTGGACCAGGCCGGTGAGCAAGAGCGCGCCGACCGCGACCAGGGCGACCTGGGAGAAGCGCGAGAGCGCAGCGGCCAGCAAGCGGCCACGATCGCCCGGCTCCAGCTCCCGCGTCCCGCGCGGAGCAACAAAGAGCAGCGTCGCCAGGCCGCCCAGCCAAATCGCCATAGCGGTGACGTGGATGACGTTGACGGGGAAGTTGAGGACGACGGGTGACTGGGTGCTGCCGTGCCCGGAGAGCGCCGGCACCAGGACGAGGTAGACGAGCGGGAGCGCCAAGAGAAGGGCCTTGCTCCAGCCAAAGGACCGACCGCTGGACGGTCGCAGCAAGGCCGCGGCCAGCAGGCCGAAAGCGATCCAGGCCAACAGCGCGATCCCCCAGATCGTGCCGAACTTCGTTTCCAGGGTCTCGCGGACGATCGTCTCCTTTAGCGCCGAGAAACCCGAGACGCCGGCCGCCTCCGCGCCCTCCAGCACGACCCCGGCGGCGGCGCTGATCGCGCCAACGACGGCGGCCAGAAACGCGGTCCGGCGCAAGCGCCTCACAAACGCGGCCGAAGCCAGCGACCAGCCCTCCCCCGTTCCCCCGACCTGCGCCAATCCCGGTAGCCAGGCCAGCAGGAGAAAGGCGAGCCCACCAACGGCGAGGGCAATCGCCACGTACTGGGAGCCGCGGGCGAGGCCGAAGGCGGTCTCGGTGACCGGTCCGCTACCCGAGCCCGCCGTCAGTTCAGAGACCGTCTCCTTCGGCGTCTTCCCCGGCTTGCCGATCGAGAAGACGAAGCCGCTGGAGACGATGTGGCCGTCGGCCGAGACCACCCGGTAGGTGGCCGTGTAGCTGCCATCGGCTAGGCCCGGCTTGAGGTGGACGCCGAGCCGCGGGCCTTCGCCGTTGGGGTGGAAGGCGTCGCCTTCGTCGACCCGCGAGCCGTTGGCGTCGTAGACGCGAACGGCGCCAAAGTTGCCCTCGACCGGCTCGTCGAAGCGAAAGATCACCGCCGGCGGCTCGTGCTTGACGACCGCCCCGCGCTCGGGAACGGTGCCCTCGAGCTGGGCGTGGGCAAGCGCCCCGGCGGGGGCCAGCAGGGCCAGCGCGAGCGCGCCGATCAGCGCCACCGCCCAGCGCCGCACAGCTACCAGGCCTCCTTGGTCGGCTCGTCACTTCGCGGCCGATCGTCGTCGTCGTCCCGACCGCGGCGCCGTCGAGCCAGCAATACCAGCGCGCCGCCACCGAGCACGATCACGACCCCGGCGATGAGGAACGGTAGCTTCGAGGTACTGGGGCTGCCGACCCAGTAGAGCGTGCCGTCAATTGCCCCTTTCTTACCGTCGACCCGTAGCGGGATCGTGTAGTCGAAGATCTTCGTCTTGCGGCTGGTGTCGGTTACCTGCGGCGGAGTTGCAGTCGAGCCGTAGTGCATGCGGTGGTCGTGCCAGAGGAAGGTGCCCGAGTCATCGACCGTCTTCCAGCGCGGCGGCGCCTTGGGATCGGCGACCGGCGGCACCTGGGTGGTGGGGAAGCGGGTGTCGTTGAGGTAGTAGGCAGGAGAGCGTTCGTTGACCTGGACCGTGCCGTCTTTGAGCACGCGCGCGTAGGGCTCGCCCTCGTAGCCGTCGATCACAACTTCGTGGCCGTGCTGGTCGAGCAACTGCATGTAGCTGTCGTAGGAGAGGACTTCGAAGCTGATGCCGGGCACCTGCGGCGTCACCCGGTCGATCACCGAGCGGTAGTCGGGGTTGCCTTCGTGGGCCAGCGCTGGGCTGGCCGGAACGCCAATTAGCAATGCGGTAGCGGCGGCAAGCGCCGCCAAGCGCTTTCGCACGGTTTGTCCCTTCGGTCGCACGACGGCGACCAAGGTCGAGCCTGGGCGCCGGCGCTAGGTCTGCAGGAGGAGACCGAGCGGCGGCGGGCGCTCAGCCCGGGCGAAGGCGAGCAGACGGGTCCCCCGCGGCGACCAGACCAGAGGCGGTCGTGGAACCGGCGCAAAGGAGACGGGAGACCGGCGCGGCGGTCGGCTCCGCTTGGTGGCGAGCTTGACGATCAGCTCCTCGCCGACGTAGCGGCCGGCGATCAGCGGCGCGAGGATCAGTAGCGCTGGCGCGAGAAAGAGCAGCGTGTCGGTCGGGCCGGAGAGGGCCAGGGCGAAGGCCCAGCAGATGGTGACCACCAGCGCCAAGCCCGAGGTGAGACGACTCGCGAGTCGCATAGGTGGAGTTTAGATCGGCTCTCTAAGCTGCTTCTAATGCTGTCCGGCCTCGAGAGCCCAATGCACCTGCTGGTCCTCGCCGTTATCGCGGCAATCGTCCTCGGCCCCAAGCGCCTCCCCGAGCTGGGCCGCTCGCTCGGGCAGGGAATCAGGGGCTTCAAGGACTCGCTGGAGGGCGAGGAGAAGCGGCCCGACTGAGGATGAGCGAAGCTGCCGAGCACCCGACGCGTCGCTCGCAAAGCGCCAACAGCAAGCAGTACGACCGCGTCGCCCGCTTCTACAGCACACTGGAGCCGCTGTACCTGATCTTTCCTCTCGCCCGTCGCAAGGCGGTAGCCGCGCTCGACCTGAAGCTCGGCGACACCGTTCTGGAGATCGGCGCCGGCACCGGGCGCAACTTCCCCTACCTGGTCGAAGCGGTTGGCCCGACCGGAACCGTCATCGGCGTCGATGCGTCTCAGGGCATGCTGGCCGAGGCGCGCAAGCTGATTGAGCGCCGTGGCTGGTCAAACGTGCACCTGCTGCACCAAGACGCAACCCAGCTCGAAGTCGAGGAGGACGTCGACAGGGTGCTATTCAGCCTCAGCTACTCAGCGCTGCCCGAACCATGCCCGGCACTGGCGCGAAGCTGGGAGCGGTTGCGCCCAGGAGGCCGCGTTGTAGTCATGGACATGGGGTTCACTCAGCGCCGTTGGCACCGCCTGCTCGACCCGATCGCCCGCCTGCTGGTCAAGCTCGGACCGGGCGACGCCTACTCAGACCCCTGGCGCGACCTCGCTGCCTACGGCACGATCGAGACCGAGCGCTTCCTGCTGGACTTCTATTACGTCAGCTCTGTCACCAAGCCCGAGCCGGCCTAAACGAGCGCCTGACCGGCTCAACCGACCGCGTCGGCCCACTCGCTGAGGCGGCCCGCGAATTGAGGGGTCGCCGCGTCGACCTCGACGATCGCGTCGGCGGGGACGTTCGCCTTGCGGGCGGCGGCCATGATCGCGTCGGGTGAGGGCGCCTCGTAGAGGCAGTAGGTGCGGCGTCGGTCGGCGCTGAGGAAGGAGAACAGCCAGCGGACTCCCTCGCCGCCGTTGATCTCCTCGATCAACTCCACATCCTCGTCGCTGAGGTCCAGCTGATCGGCGAAGTTACGCTCGATCACGTAGAGGGCCATTGGCTGATCGTAGCGGGGATCTCGGCCTACCGGGAAGCGAGTCCGTGCCGATGCGCGTAGGACGCGGCCTCGGTGCGGTTCGCTGACTCTGTCTTGCGCAGGATGCTGCGAATGTGGTTGGCCGCGGTGTGTTCACTGATCGAGAGCCTGCCGCCGATCTCGCGGTTGCTGAGGCCCTCGGCGACGAGCGCCAGGATCTGCACCTCCCGCGGCGAGAGGCTGTCTGGCAGGTCGGCTACGGGGACACCGGTCCCGAGGCCACGGATTTTCCCGAGCAGTCCCGCCATCCCGATCTGCTCAGCCAGGGCGGTGGCCTCGCCGAGCAGCGCCTCGGCCCGCTCGCGGCTTGCGGCACCACTCCCAAGCAGGAAACGACCGTACTCGTATGCGGTGTGCGCCAGCCAGGTCGACGCGCCCATCCCCCGGTTCAGGTCCATCGCCCGCTCGAAGTGCTCCTCAGCGCGGGCCGGTTCCTTCAGCGTGGCAGCGAGCATGCCCAGGTAGCGATCGGCCGCCCCGTAGCAAGCCACCAGGTGGCCGATCATCACATTGGTGCCGGCCAGCGACTCCAGCTCCGGGTAGACGATCGCCGCCATCGCCTCGTCGTCGAGCGCCGCGCAGGCGTCGGTCAGGTAGACGAGCGCCGCCGTCCACAGTGAAGTCCGGAAGCCGTCGATGCCCTCGGCGGCGAGGGCGGCCAGTTCTCGCCTTGCCTCGCGCTCCATTCCTAGCTCAGCCAGGACGGCGACGAGCCCGGGGCGCCACGGCCCCGCACGGTCGACGGTTCCGGCCAGGATCCTCATCGCCGGGGCCAACTCGGCCAGTCGCCCCTGCTCGCGGCGAAGGCCGAACATCTGAATGCCGTGGGTGCCAGATGCCTCGCGCCCGATCAGCAGCTGGCCCCACTCGCGTGAGCGCTCCGCCATCGCTTCGCTTTCCGCCAGGTTCCCCTGGCAGAGGGCGATCGCCGAGCCGTAGTGCTCGGCCACATGGTTCATGAACGGCTGCGCCGTCCGCTCGGCCATCTCTCGCTGCG
This sequence comes from uncultured Solirubrobacterales bacterium, assembly GCA_963795765.1. Classification (GTDB taxonomy): domain Bacteria; phylum Actinomycetota; class Thermoleophilia; order Solirubrobacterales; family 70-9; genus VRUE01. The sequence continues at coordinate 2,332 of CAWCJW010000023.1, read as the reverse complement.
CGGCGACCTCGTCCCGAGCGGAATCGAGGTCGCAGAGGGCGACGAACGTCGGCACCCGCCAGGCCATCGCCTCGGTCTGGGTCTCGGCGTCCCCCATCTCCTCCGCCATATCCCGCGCCTCGGTCAGCATCGCCAGGATCTCCTCGAGCGGGGTCGTCCCCCGCGCCCAGTAGGACCGAACCAGCACCCACGCCAACGCCCTGCGGTCACCGTGTTCCCTCGCCAGCGCGACCGCGTTGCTGCGCACGAGCGCACCCCGTTCCGGCTCGCCCACGAAGCTGAGCCCGCGGGCAAGCCCCGAAAGCAGGCCGATCCGCAACTCGTCATTCCCCTCGCCGACTGCGGTCAACGCCTCCTCCAGCAGTTCGTAGGAGACCTGGCTCGCGATTCCGGGCCGCCAGCAAGCCTCCTCGTAGCCGATCGCCGCCCGGGCCAGCAGTTCGGCGCTGCCGAGCCGGCGGGCGATCTCCGCCGCCGCCACAAAGGCTTCTTGCGCATCGGTCGCCTTGCCCGCCCGATGGCTGGCCGAGCCGAGCTCGAGCAGGACGCCGGCCCGCTCGGCTTCGTCCTCGATCCCAATCCCGATCGCGGTCCGCAGCCGCATCCCGGCATCGTCGAAGGCGAGCGCGGCGCTGGCCGCGCTGGCCGCGCGAAGGTTGTAGTCGACGGCCCGCCCGGCCCCACCGAACGGCGCCGCTGCGCCAAAGTGATGGGCGAGGTCGGCGAGCGCGCGATCGGAGTTGTCGCCGGTGCGCTCGAGCTCCTCCCCGACGCGGAGGTGCAGCTCTGCGCGTCGCAGCCGCGAAAGCCGATCGTAGAGCGCCCTGCGCACGATCTCGTGAGTGAAGCGACAGGCGAGCCGCTGCGAGCGCAGCTCCTCGATCATGCCGCTTGCCACCGCCTCCTCGAGGGCAACAACCAGCTCCTCCTCGCTGAGGCCGGCGGCGCGCCGAACCGGTTCGAGCTCGAACTCGGGCCCGGCGACTGCGGCCAGCTCGAGCAGATCGGTGGTCTTCGGGGCAAGGCGCGAGAGCCGCTGGCCGACCACCTCGTGGACGCTTTCGGGCGTCCCGAGCTCGCTCAGAGACCGGGTCACCCTCACCTCTCCCCCGCTGACCTCGACGATCCCGGTCTCGAGCAGGGCACGCCAGAGCTCGCAAACGAGAAAGGCGTTGCCGCCGGTGAGGTCGTGGATCGTCTCCGCGAGCTCATCCAGCTCGGCGCCGGGATCGCTGCCGGCGGCGCGGCTGACCAGGTCGGAGACCTCCGCTCCGGAGAGGCCCGAGAGCCGCATTCGCACGACGCCCTCGGCGCGGCGCAGGTCGGCGAGCGTCTCCGCCAGCCCCGCGGGCATGTCAGCCTCTGTGTCGCGAAAGGTCGCAAGCAGCAGCAAGCGGCCGCTGCCGGCGGAGCGCGCCAGGTGCCGCAGCATCAGCAGCGTCGGGGCATCCGCCCAGTGCCCGTCCTCGAGCACCACCAGCACCGGCCGGCCGCGACTCACGTTCTCGAGCAGGTTCGCTACGGCGGTGTGGAGGCGGTGGCGCTCGGTGTCGGGGTCAGCCTCGACCGGCTCGGGCAGCTCGCCGACGCGGGAGGACAGATCGGGCAGCAAACGCGTCAACTCGCCGCCTCCGCTCCCGAGAGCGGCGCCCAGCTCGGCAGAGTCGGTAACTCGCACGAGCTGATCGAGGGCCTCGGCGAAGGGTTGGTAGGGAGTCCGAACCGCGGCGTCGCAGGCCCCGTAGAGAACCAGCACGCCCTCGGCGGTGGCCTCAGCGGCGAACTCGCGCGCCAGTCGGCTCTTGCCGGCACCGGACTCGCCCGCGAGCAACGCCACGCGGCGCCCCTCGCCTTCGGCACGCGGCATCAGCGTCCGCAGCTTTTCCAGCTCGACCGCGCGCCCGACGAACGGGGATAGCGAGGTTTGCCGGAGCGAGCCCGGAAGCGCCGGGGTCTCTGCATCCATGCGAAAAAGATAGTCAGACTTGACTATTCCGCCTGAAATCGGCCACATCCGGGCTGCTCGAAGTGGGTCAGATCAGGTCATGACAGACGGATTCCGCAGTCCTACGCTCGCCGGGAAAGAGATTGAGACAACCCGCAAGGAGGCACCGATGAGCAGCACCGCGCCCAGTGAGATAACCGGCTTCAAGGGAAGACTGACCCGCCCCGAGGACCCCGGCTACGAGGACACCCGCACCGTCTACAACGCGATGATCGACCGGCGGCCCGCGCTGATCGCCACCTGCACCGACGCCGATGACGTGGCGAAGGTCGTCAACTTCGCCAGCGCCAGCGAGCTGCCGTTGGCGGTCCGCGGCGGCGGCCACAA
>CAWCJW010000022.1:0-22147 GCA_963795765.1 uncultured Solirubrobacterales bacterium | reverse complement strand
CTCTTTGCGCCGCACAGGTCGGCTGCGCGGCCCGTTGAGGGCTCGTCCGATCACGGTGTAGCGGACGCAGAGGGCGTAGGTGAGCAGGGAGAGCGCCAGCGAGGAGGCGGTCACGAGCGTGAACTGCAGTGGCACGCCGAGCGAGGTCGCGGCAAGCAGGGCGATGACCGGAACCATCAGCGGCATGTGCGAGAGGTAGATCCAATAGGAGGCGTCGGCGAGGTAGCGCAGTCTCGGGCTCGACCTATGCAGGTAGCGGGTCGCCAGGCCGATCAGGGCGAGCAGGCTGGCCCAGGTCGCGACCGCGTAGATCAGCAGCGCCGCGCCGTGCACCAGCGGCTGCGATCCGTACGTGGGCGAGTTGTGGAGGGTGAAGAGCACGGCGGCAGGCACCGTCGCCAACGCAGCGCATGACAGCCATCGCCAGGCGTTGCGGCCGGCCGTGTCAACAAGCTGGCGATGTGCGCATAGGGTCGCGCCGAGGCCGAAGAAGAGAGCGTAGTAGGCGAGGATCGAGAGGCTGGGCACGAAGGTGGTCGCTTCCGTGGCCGCGGTCCAGGAGGCCTGTGGCCAGAGGGCCAGGGCGGTTGGGACCGCCAGCAGGGCGAGGCCGGGCCAGGGCCTTGCCAGGGCGGCGCCGATTGCCGCCCCGGCACGCCGCAGCAAGCCCGGGGCGAGGGTGTAGACGGCCATCGCAGCTCCGTCGAGGATCAGCAGGTACCAAAGGAACCAGAGGAACGAGGGCTGCGGGGCGAACGCACTGCCGTGCGAGAGCCGGCCGTCGCCGGCGACGACGATGCCCGTCTCCTGGCTGGCCCAGATCATCAGCGGGACCAGGATCAAGAGGCCGGCGACCAGTGGCAGGGCGATGCGCAGTGTCCGGTTCCGTGCCGTCTGGCGCAGTCCCCGCTTCGAAAGGAGCAGCGCCAGGAAGAAGCCCGACATGGCAAAGAACAGCGGCAGCCTGAAGACGTGCACGAACCAGTAGATCGCCACCGCCCAGGCGCCTTCGTGACCGTTGGCGGAGAGCAGGCTGGCGGCGTGGACGGGTACCAGCAACAGCATCGTTGATGCTCGCAGCGCATCGAGGTGGTGGAGTCGTCCTGCGCCCTCTGGCGTCACCGGGCCAGCGCCCGTGCCGCCGTCGCGGCAAGTCGACCATGCAGATCGGTGTTGGCGCGCCGGTCGGTGACGACCTCGATCAGTCCGGTTCCAGCCGCCAGCGCGGCGGGAAGCTCGGCGAGGCCCGCAAGGGCGCGATGGGGCAGGTCGAAGAGGCTTGCCGCTTTGCCTACGTCGATCCCGCGCGAGGTCCCCAGCAGGGCCTCGAACTCCGCTGCGTCGAGTGATTGCGCCTGGGGCAGGAAGCCGAAAATGCCGCCGCCGTCGTTGTTGATGACGACGATGCGGACGGGGGTGGAGACGTCGCGCACGGCAGCGAGGCCGCCGATGTCGTGCAGGAGGCCGAGGTCGCCCGTGACGATCGTGGTCGGCCGGCCGCTGGCGTGAGCGGCGCCGATGCCGGAGGAGATCAGGCCGTCTATGCCATTCGTACCTCGATTGCAGAGGAAGCTCACGTCGGCGTCGCTCGGAGGCAGGAAGGCCTCCTGGTCGCGGATCGGCATGCTCGAGGCGGTGTAGACAAGGTCGCCGTTGCGATGGGCGTCGCCCAGGGCCACCTGGAGACCGGGCTCGGAGATCTCATCTCCCGAGAGGGCAGAGTCGAGCGCCTCACGCGCAGCCAGCTCGGCCTCGAGCCAACGCTGTGGGGCCGGGCGCTCTTCCTTCTCCAGCCGCGTCGCCCAGCCGGATGCGAGCTCGGTCGGATCTGCGCGCAGTATCGCCGCAGCGCGATTGGTTGGCTCGTTCCAGCCGCCGTAGGGATCAATCGCGATCTGGTCGGCGCCGCTCTCGGCCAGCCAGGTGCGCAGCGGCTTGCTGGTCGGCATCTCGCCGAAGCGCAGAACCAGGTCGGGAACGACCGATCGGGCGAAGTGCTCGTCGCGGAGCAGCAGGTCGTAGGTCGAGACGACGTAGGAGCGGTCGTGTGGACCGCAGCGCAGCTGCGAGGTGGGCTCGGCGAGGATTGGAAAGCCCGACGCCCGGGCGAGATGAGCGAGCGGCTCGCGTAGCTCGGGGTCGAGCTGGCGGCCGGCGACGATCACCCCTGAGATCGCGTCGCCGATGTGGCCGGCTACCTCGTCGAGCAGGAAGGCGGATGGCTCGAGGTCGATCGAGGTCACCGCTGTTAGGGGTCGCCCCTCGCGACCCTGCAGCGCAAGCGGATCGGTTGCGGTGACGGCGCCGTCGACTGGTACCGGTGCCAAAGGCTCGCGCCAGGGGAGGTTGAGATGAACAGGGCCAGAGCGGGGCTCGCCACGCGCCGCGGCCAGCGCTCTGCAGGCCACAGACCGGTAGTGCAAGAGACCGTTGTCGTCGGCCTCGTGAGTGCCGACTTCGCAGAACCAGCGCACCGATTCGCCGTAGAGCTTGACCTGGTCGATCGTCTGCCCGGCACCGATCCCGCGCAGCTCCGGCGGTCGGTCGGCGGTGAGCACAACTAGGGGCACGGCCGATTCGTCTGCCTCGCAGATCGCTGGGTGGTAATTGGCGGCGGCGGTGCCCGAGGTACAGAGCAGTGCGACCGGTGCCCGCGTCGCCTGCGCGGCGCCCAGCGCGAAGAACGCTGCCGAGCGCTCGTCGACGATCACGCTCACCTCGATCTCCGGCTGCCGCCACAGCGCTACGGCAAGTGGGGTCGAGCGCGAGCCGGGGGAGACCACGGCGTGTCGCAAGCCACCCCGGGCAAGCTCCTCGGCGAAAGCCGAGGCGAGCGCGGTGTTGCCGTTGGTCGGATCCATTCCCGCAGCCTATTGGCGACTTTGTTCCGGATAGCGAAACAAAGTCGCCAGGCTAGAGCCGGTGTGCCAGCAACGCCGACTCGTCGATCTCGACGCCGAGGCCCGGGCCCTCTGGCAGGTGCAGCATCCCGCCGCGCAGCTCGCACTCGACCGAGGCGATCGTCGAGGCGAAGAGGCGCTGGGTGGCGAGGCCGTGGGCGAAGTGGGGAATGCCCAGCGCGGCTTGATCCAGGGTCTGAGCGACCTGGGCCGCCGCGGCGATCCCGACCGGGCCGTCGAGCGCGCTGGAGACGAACGAGGGCAGTACCTCCGCGATCGCGATCGCTTCCTCCGGGCCGCCGACCTTGGACAGCTTCAGCCCGGCCAGCTTGCAAGCCCCGAGCTTCACCGCTCGCACTGCATCGCGGCGATCCTCGATGCTCTCGTCGCCGGCGAGCGGGATCGAAGTCGAGCCTGACACCTCCGCCGCCTCCTCCAGCGTGGCAACGGGTTGCTCGGCAAGCTCCACGTCAAACGGCTCGATCGCCTGCAGGGTGCGCCGCGCGGTTTCGACATCCCAGGCGGCGTTGGCGTCGACCCGGATCCGTGCCTCCGGTCCCAGCGCCTCGCGCGTGGCCCGCACTTGGCCAACGTCGTCGCCGACCCCGAGCTTCAGCTTGAAGGTCGAGAAGCCCTCGCTTGCCCAGCGTTCGGCGTCTGCTGCCACCGCAGCGGGCTCGTCCGCGACCAGCGTCGCATTGCACTCGACCGGTTCCGGTGCCGCTTTAACGGGTGCCGCTTCGCCTTCGGCCGCCGCCCTCCGTCCACGTAGGTCCAGCAATGCCGTAAGCGCGGCGCAGCGTGCGGGTGGCGATAGCGCCAAGGCGCCGCTCCCCAGGGTCTCCTCGTCAACCTCGTCGTGCCCGGCCAGCCCTTCCAGCTCGGTGACAACCTGGGCTGACGTCGCGCCGCCGCGCAGCGAGAGCGGCACCGCTTCGCCGAGGCCGATCAAGCCGTCGTCGCTATGCAGTCGCAGCAGCACCATCTCGCGCTGCTCGAGCCTGCCGCGCGCGGTTACATATGGCTGCTTGAACGGCAGTGCGTAGGGGATGACCTCGACCGAGGCGAGGCGCATCAGCTCGCCAGCAAGAGGCCGATCGAGACCAACAGGCTGAAGACCCCGAGGAGCGCGCCGGTGCCGGCGAGGGCGCCGTTGAGTGCCGGGCCGTCGGTACGGTTGGTCATCGCCCGCATCGGTTTCACCGCCATCGGCAGGGCCAGCAGGCCGATCAGCGGCAGCCAGCTTCCACCGCCCGCCAGCAGCGAGAGCGGCAGTACGACGAAGGCGCCGAGCACAAGTCCGCGGTAAAGGACGACGGCGTTGTGACGGCCCATCCGCACCGCCAGGGTCATCTTGCCCGCCCGGCGGTCGGTCTCGAGGTCGCGCACGTTGTTGACGACGAGGATCGCGGTGGCGATAAAGCCGACCGCGATCGAGAGGCCCAGCGGCAGCGCGTCGAGCTGCTCCAGCTGCACGTAATAAGAGCCGTTGACCGCGACCAGGCCGAAGAAGAGGAAGACGAAGACCTCACCGAGGCCGGCGTAGCCGTAGGGGCGGGGGCCGCCGGTGTAGAGCACGCCGGCGGCGATCGAGAGCGCGCCGATCAGCAGGATCACGATGCCGGCTACGGCGGCCAGGTAGATGCCGCAGACGATCGCCACGCCGAAGGCGATCCAGGTCGCGTTGAGCACCCGGCGCGGGGTCACGAGGCCGGCCGAGGTCACCCGCACCGGCCCGAGCCGGTCGGCGGTATCGGCTCCCCGCCTGGCATCGGAGTAGTCGTTGGCGAGGTTGGTGCCGATCTGAATGAAGATCGAGCCGATCAGGGCGGCGAGGAAGGCGCCGACCCGGGGCAGCTTGCCCGCCCATTCGACCGCCGCCGCGGTGCCGACTAGTACCGGTGCGATCGCCGCCGGCAGCGTGCGCGGACGCGCCGCCATCACCCAGATCCTCATCGTCTGTTTTCCTCGCCGGCGATGCTCATGCCCGCCGAGGGTACTTCGAGAAGTCCGGCTGGCGCTTCTCCTTGAAGGCCTCGCGGCCCTCGCGCGCCTCCTCGCTGCCGTAGAAGAGCAGGTTGGTGTCGTGGGCGAGCTGCTGGATCCCGGCATAGCCGTCCTCGTGGGCGTTGAAGCTGGCCTTGACCAAGCGCAGGGCGAAGGGGGAGAGGGCGAGCATCTCACGGCAGCGGGCGATCGTCTCCGCTTCGAGGCGGTCGAGCGGCACGACCTCGTTTACCAGGCCCATCTCGAGCGCCTCCGCGGCGTCGTACTGGCGACAGAGCAGCCAGAACTCCTTGGCCTTCTTGGTGCCGACCAGATCGCGCAGCAGCGAGGCGCCGAAGCCACCGTCCCAGGAGCCGACCCGCGGCCCGGTCTGGCCGAAGACAGCGTTGTCGGCGGCGAACGTGAGGTCGCAGCAGATGTGGAGGATGTGGCCGCCGCCGATCGCGTAGCCGGCCACCATCGCCACCACCGGCTTCGGCAACCGCCGCATCTGCACCTGCAGGTCGGTGACGTGGAAGCGACCGAGCGAGGCGCCCTCGGCGACGTACCCCGTGTCACCGCGGACCTGCTGGTCGCCGCCGGAGCAAAAGGCCTTCTCACCGGCGCCGGTGAGGATCACCACGCCTACCTCGGTGTCCTCGCGCGCCAGCTCGAGCGCAGCGGAGATCTCGATCAGGGTCTGCGGCCGGAAGGCGTTGAGGACCTGCGGCCGGTCGATCGTGATCTTGGCGATCCCGTCGCCGACCTCGTAGCGGATGTCGTCGTATTGCGAGGGGCTGCGCCACTCGATCGGCGCGTAGAGGGTCTCCTCGGCTGGGGCTCCTTTGTGGCGTTTGGGCATGATGGGCACGATATCCCGCCGATGAAACTCGACGACTGGCTGGCCCAGAGATCGCAGAGCTGTCCCGAGCGCACCGCGTTGATCGCGGATGGCTCCGAGGTCACCTACGCCGAGCTCGAGGCCGAGGCGACCTGGGTGGCGCGCCGCCTGATCGCCCACGGCGTCCGCCGCGGCTCGACCGTGGCGATGACGATGCACCCGCGCCGCGAGCAGGTGGTGATGGTCCACGCCCTGATGAAGGTGGGGGCGGTGCTGCTGCCGCTCGGCCCGCGCCTCTCTGCCGAGGAGCGCGCCGCCGTGATTGCTGCCGAGGAGCCGGCGGTCGACCTTGACGACGCCGGCGAGCTGACCCAGACCGAGGCCGACCTGCCGCTGCTCGGCGAGCACGACATGGACGACGTCGCGGCCCGGGTGATGACCAGCGGCAGCGCCGGCACCCCCGACCCGGTCGGCCTCACCTACGGCAACTTCCTCTGGAGTGCGGTCGGCTCGGCCTTCAACATCGGGGTCGAGCCCGAGGACCGCTGGCTCTGCTGCCTGCCGCTCAGCCACATCTCCGGACTCGGGATCGTCATGCGCTCGGTGATCTACGGCACCACCGCCGTCGTCCACGACGGCTTCGACGTCGAGCGGGTGGCCGAGTCGCTCGAGCGCGACCAGATCACGGTGGTCTCGCTGGTGGCGACGATGCTGACCCGGCTGCTGGATGCCGGCGCCGACCTCTCCGGCCCGCGGGCGCTGCTGATCGGCGGCGGACCGGTACCCGAGGACCCGCTCGAGGAGGCGCTCGGGCGCGGTGCCACGGTGGTGCAGACCTACGGCCTCACCGAGACCTGCTCGCAGGTGACGACGCTTGCGCCCGCCGACGCTCGCCGCAAGCTCGGCTCCGCCGGTCGCCCCCTGCTCACCACGCACCTGCGCATCCAGGATGGCGAGATCCTCGTCCAGGGCCCGACCGTCGCCCCGGGCCGCGCCGACGCCGACGGCTGGCTGCACACCGGGGACCTCGGCCGCATCGACGAGGAGGGCTTCCTCTACGTCGAGGACCGCATGGACGACCTGATCGTCACCGGTGGCGAGAACGTTGTGCCGGCGGAAGTCGAGAAAGTCTTGCTGCGCCATCCCGAGGTGGCCGATGCCGCCGTCGTCGGTCGCGAGGACCCGGAGTGGCAGCAGGCAGTGACCGCGATCGTCGTGCTGGAGGACGGCTCCGAAGTGAGTCCCGACGAGTTGCGCCGCCACTGCGCCGAGTCGCTGGCCGGCTTCAAGGTGCCGAAGCGGGTAGAGCTGGCGGCGGCGCTGCCACGCACCCCGTCGGGCAAGCTGATGAGGCGCGCCCTCCGCTAGCCTGCCGCTCATGCCCAAGGACATCTTTTACGACTCAGACGCTGACCTCTCGCTGCTCCAGGGAAAGACCGTCGCCATCCTCGGCTACGGCTCCCAGGGGCATGCGCACGCCCTCAACCTGAAGGACTCGGGGGTCGACGTCGTCGTCGGCCTGCGCCCCGATTCCTCCAGTCGCGCGAAAGCCGAAGAGGCCGGCCTCGAGGTGCTCGACATCGCCGAAGCCGCCAGTCGCGGCGACGCGGTGATGATCTTGCTGCCCGACGAGAAGCAGGCCGAGATCTGGGAGTCGGACATAGCCGACGGCATCGCCCCCGGCAACCTGTTGCTCTTCGCCCACGGCTTCGCCATCCACTTCGAGCAGATCGTGCCGCCAGCCGGCGTCGACGTCGGCATGGTCGCGCCCAAGGGCCCTGGCCACCTGGTCCGCCGCCAGTACGAGGAAGGCCGCGGCGTCCCCTGCCTGATGGCGGTCCACCAGGACGCCACCGGCAATGCCCACGACCTCGTCCTCGCCTACGCCTCCGGCATTGGCGGCGGCCGTGCGGCGATCATCGAGACGACCTTCAAGGACGAGTGCGAGACAGACCTCTTCGGCGAGCAGGCCGTGCTCTGCGGCGGCGCCTCGGAGCTGGTCCGCGCCGGCTTCGAGACCCTGGTCGAGGCCGGCTATGACCCGCGCCTGGCGTACTTCGAGTGCCTGCACGAGCTCAAGCTGATCGCCGACCTGATGTACGAGAAGGGGATCCAGGGCATGCGCTACTCGATCTCCAACACGGCCGAGTACGGCGACATGACCCGCGGCAAACGCGTCATCGGCGAGGAGTCACGGGCGGCGATGAAGGAGATCCTCGGCGAGATCCAGTCGGGCGAGTTCGCCCGCGAGTGGATCGCCGAGAACCGGGCCGGCGGCGAGAACCTCTCGCGGATGCGCGAGGAGGGCGCCAGCCACGAAGTCGAGAAGGTCGGCAAGGACCTGCGCGACACGATGCCCTGGATCGACCAGGAGTTCTAGGGTCGAATCCAAGCGTGGGGGAGGCGCGGTAGCCCTCTCCCTGAAGCCGTCGCGCAGCTGGATCGTCCCCGCGCTTCGAAATGTGGTCCCCAAGCTTCATGGAGAGGGCTACCGCGCCCCTTCAAGCTCCGAGTCGACCTCAATCTCAAGCTCCGACCCGCGACAGCCTGAGCGCGTTGGGAGGTCGGGTCCCCCTTCCACGGAGGCTTAGGGACCGCGTATGAAGTGCCGAGAGCGACCTGCTGCGCAACGGCCTCCGGGGAAGGGGGACCCGACCTCCCCGGGTGCTTAAGCCGTCTAGCGGTGCGTCTCGCCCTCGGCCAGTTTGCCGTCGCGCCCGACGTAGCCGTCCTTGCCGCCGACGATGACGTAGACAGCCTCTTCGGTGTCGCTGAGGTTTTTGAGCCGGCGGGGAGTCGGGGCGTCGACCCAGGCCAGGCTGCCGGGCTCGAGCTCGTGGCTGCTGCCGTCGCCGAACTCGATCGCGACGTGGCCGCTGTGGAGGAAGTAGAGCTCCTCCTGCTCGTCGTGGTAGTGGCTGCCGGTGGCGTAGGCGGGCGGCAGCACGATCGCGTTGACGCCGAAGGCGGTGACCCCAAGGGGCTTGCGGATCTTGCGGAAGCCCGGCCCCTCGCCGAGGTCGCTGATGTTGGCGACGGCGTAACCGTCACCCTTGCTGATGGCCTGCTCGTTGGTCTCGCTCATGGCCGGCAGCCTATGCCGTTCCGGTGCGCCTTTGCCCGGATATAGACGGAAAAGGCGCACCGGAACGGGAGGGCGGAGGCGGGGTGGGGTCCACCCGTCGCGGTCACTAACCTGTCGCCTCCGCCGTGACGACCGAGACCACCGCCCAGATCCCCGCCGATCTCAAGCCCGCCGACGGGCGCTTCGGCTGCGGGCCTTCCAAGGTCCGGCCCGAGGCGCTCGAGAAGCTGGCGAAGCAGTCGAAGCTGATGGGAACTTCGCACCGGCAGGCTCCGGTGCGCGACCTCGTTGGTCGCGTTCGCGCCGGTCTGACTGAGCTCTTTTTGCTGCCCGACGGCTACGAGATCGCCCTCGGCAACGGTGGTACGACTGCCTTCTGGGACGCCGCCTGCGCCTGGCTCGTGCGTGAGCGTGCCCTACACCTCACCTACGGTGAGTTCTCGCAGAAGTTCGCTAAGGCGACCAAGGGTGCGCCGTTCCTGCAGGACCCGATTGTGGTCGAGGCGGAGCCCGGCGATGCACCCGCCCCGGTTGCCGATCCCGCCGCGGACGTGATCGCCTGGGCGCACAACGAGACCTCGACCGGGGTGATGGTCCCCGTGCAGCGGCCGGATGATGCTGGCGACGCCCTCGTCCTGATCGATGCCACCTCCGGCGCTGGCGGCCTGCCGCTCGACGCGGACCAGGCAGACGTCTATTACTTCGCTCCCCAAAAGGCCCTTGGCGCTGATGGCGGTCTCTGGCTGGCTGCGCTAAGCCCGGCAGCGATCGCTCGTATTGGTGAGCTCGATGGCGCCGACGGCCGCTGGCAACCCGGCTTCCTCTCGCTGCAGACGGCGCTGGAGAACTCGCGCAAGGAGCAGACCTACAACACGCCGGCCCTCGCCACCCTGCTGCTGTTGGCCGACCAGGTCGAATGGATGCTGGCCCAGGGCGGGCTCGACGGTTGCGTCGAGCGCACCACGGCCTCTTCGAGTCATCTCTACAGCTGGGCCGAGGCCAGCGAGTTCGCCACCCCTTTTGTCGCCGACCCCGCCAAGCGCTCACTGGTCGTCGGCACGATCGACTTCGATGACTCCGTTGATGCCGCGATCGTCGCCGCGACCCTGCGTGCCAACGGCATCGTCGACACCGAGCCGTATCGCAAGCTGGGTCGCAACCAGCTGCGGATCGGCATGTTCCCGGCGGTCGAGCCGGCTGACGTGGAAGCCCTGACCGCCTGCATCGATTGGGTGGTCGAGAACGTGGGGGAGGCTCGTTCGTGAAGGTCCTGGTCAAGGAGAAGATCGCCGACTCTGGTGTCGATCTGCTGCGGCAAAACTTCGAGGTCGATCTTGGGCTCGAGATGTCCGACGAGGAGCTGGTCGAGGCGATCGGCGGTTACGACGCGATCCTGATTCGCTCGGCGACCAAGATGACGCCGGAGCTGATCGAGAGGGCGACGAACCTCAAGGTGATCGGCCGCGCCGGCACTGGCGTCGACAACGTCGACATTCCCGCCGCCACGCGCCGTGGAATCGTCGTCGCCAACGCACCGGAATCGAACTCGGTCGCCGCCGCCGAGCACACGCTGGCGCTGGCCCTCGCTCTCTTTCGCAACGTTCCGCAGGCCCACGGCGCCCTTGTCGACGGTCGCTGGGATCGGGCCAAGTACAAGGGCGCCGAGCTCTACGGCAAGACGATCGGCATCGTCGGCTTCGGCCGCATCGGCCAGCTCGTCGCCAAACGCGCCCAGGCCTTCGAGATGGACGTGATTGCCTTCGACAAGTTCGTCTCCGCCGAGCGCTTCCGCGAACTGGGGGTCGAGGGGGCTGAGAGCCTCGAGGACCTCTTCGGCCGCGCCGACGTCGTCACCGTGCACGTGCCCAAGACCCCCGAGACGATCAACCTGATCGACGCCGAGGCGATCGCCCAGATGAAGCAGGGCGTGCGGATCGTCAACTGCGCCCGCGGCGAGCTGGTCGACCTCGACGCCCTCCTCGACGGGCTGGAGTCGGGCAAGGTCGGTGGCGCCGCCCTCGACGTCTTCCCCTCCGAGCCGTTCACCGAGCACCCGATCTTCGCCCGCGGCGACGTCGTCGTCACCCCGCACCTGGGCGCCTCGACCGCCGAGGCCCAGGACCGCGCCGGGATCGTCACCGCCGAGCAGGTGACCGCGGCGCTGACCGGTGCCGTCGTCACCAACGCGGTCAACATCGCCGCGGTGCGGCCGGAGGAGATGGAGGCGCTCTCGCCTTTCGTGCCGCTCTGCGAAAAGCTCGGCCGCCTCGCCGAGGGCCTTGCTCAGGGCCCGGTGGACCGGGTCGAGGTCGAGTTCCGCGGCAAGCTCTCCCAGTACGACACCCGCCTGCTCGGCATCGCCGTCTTGGTCGGGATCCTCTCCGGCCACACCGAGGAGCCGGTCAACCTGGTCAACGCGCCGCAAATGGCCGAGGAACGCGGCGTTGACCTGGTCGAGACCAAGGAGTCCGGCTCGGAGGACTTCACCGAGCTGGTCACCGTGCGACTGCGCTCCGGCTCCGAAGAAGTCGAGGTCGCGGGAACCGGCGTCGGCCCGCGCAACGAGCCATACCTGGTCTCGGTCTGGGGCGAGAGCTTTTACCTACCCTTCGCCGAGCACATCGCCGTCTTCCGCTACGCCGACCGTCCCGGCATGATCGGCCGCGTTGGCACGATGTTCGGCGAGGAGGGCGTCAACATCGTCTCCGCTGCCGTCGGTGCCGAGGAGGACGGCGAGCGCGCGGTGATGGCGCTGACCACCGACGCCGCTGTGAACGAGGCGACGATTGCCAAGATCCTCGAGCGCGACGGCTTCTCCGTCGGTCGCTCGGTTGATCTCTAGACGAGGACCCCGATACCGCTCGGTCGGGTTGAGCCCACGACCGGTCAAGTAGGCTGGCCCGGTGAAGGCGCTGGTGCAGACGGGGAACGGCGGGCCAGAGGTCCTGCAGGTGCTCGAGCGTCCCGATCCACCCGTCGGTTCCGGCGAGATCCGGATCGCGGTCAAGGCCGCTGGCATCAACTTCGCCGACACGATGGCCCGTGTTGGGCTTTACCCGGACGCACCTAAACCTCCCTGCGTGATGGGCTATGAGGTCGCTGGGACGGTCGAGAGCATCGGCGAGGGCGTCAGTGATTTCGCCGTCGGCGACAGGGTCATGGCCGGCACCCGCTTCGGCGGCCAGGCCGAGCTGGTCAGCGTGCCCGCCGATCAGGCGCTGCGCTTGCCGGAGCGGCTCAGCTTTGAGCAGGGCGCCGCCTTCCCGGTCAACTACGGCACCGCTTACGCCGCCCTGATCATCATGGGCAGCCTGCGTCAGGGCGATCGCCTGCTGATTCACGCCGCCGCCGGCGGGGTCGGCATCGCTGCCACCCAGATCGCCCGCAACGTTGGTGCTGAAATCTTCGGCACCGCCTCGCCCTCCAAGCACGATGCGATCCGCGCCCAGGGCGTCACCCACGCGATCGACTACCGCAGCCAGGATTTCGAGGCGGAGGCGATGCGGATCACCGGTGGCGAGGGCGTCGATCTGATCATCGACGCGCTTGGCCCGACCTCTTTCCGCAAGGACTACCGCCTGCTGCGCTCCGGCGGTCGGGTGGTCATGTACGGGCTTTCCGAGGTGACTAAGGAAGGCGGCCGCGACATTCCGGCCGCGCTGAAGAGTCTCGTCAAGATGCCGCTGGCAACGATTCCCTGGTGGAAGAGCCTGGCGCTGATGAACGAGAACAAGGGGGTCTTCGGCCTCAACATGCTCAAGTGGTGGGACCGCGAGGGCAGCCTCGACCGGCTCACCGAGCCGTTGATGGCCGACCTCGAGGCGGGGCGCCTGGAGCCGGTCGTCGCCGAGGCCTTTCCCTTCGAGCGCGCCGGCGAGGCGCATGAATTCATCGCCCAGCGCCGCAACGTCGGCAAGGTTGTGCTGTTCCCTAGTTAGGACCCGGCTCGGCGGGGGTCTTTCCTAATGAAGAAGGTGATCTTGATCTTGCTCGCGACTCTGGCGGCGCTGACCGCGCCGATCGCCCATGCCGAAACGACTTACACCGTGGTTCTGGCCGGTGGCTCGACGCAGAACTCAATCCGCATCTGGCCCACGCCCGACGGCCACAGCTACGTGATCGACTCCGCCGCACCGCTGGAAGTCGGCGGCACGGTTTGCGAAAACACCGCTGGCGTGCCGAACGAGCTGACTTGCAAAGCGCCCCTCGTCGCCGGTTTCGAAATCAACGGCGGCGAAAGCGACGACACGTTCTCGATCTCCAGCGCGATCGAACTGCCGGTGACGATGCGCGGCGGCCCCGGCAACGACACGCTGGTCGGCGGCAGCGGCCCCGACAAACTGATTGGCGGCGAAGGCAACGACAAGATTGCCGGCCGCGGGGGCGGCGACGTGCTCTACGGAGGCCCCGGCAGCGATGAACTGCTCGGCGGCGCCGGCAACGACGTCCTGCGCGGCGGCCCCACCGACGTCATGAACGGCGGCAGCGGTCGCAACACGCTGATCCGCGGCAACGTGGTCAAGCCCCTCTCCTGAGGGCCATCGCGGATTCGGTCTAGTCAGGCCGAGGCGCTCTCGAGCGCGCGCCGCCCCAGCAGGCGGCCACCGACGAAGAAGAGCGCGACCAGGAAGCCAACCAGCGAGAGCGCGGCGTCGAGCCGGAAGGCGGCCTCGACGCCGTCGACGAAGGACGCCTGCGAGGAGAAGACGGTCGTGGTCAGCCCTAGCCCAATCGAGCCGCCGGCGATCTGGAACATGTAGACGATGCCGCCGGCAAGGCTGGTCTGCGATTCGTCGACCGAGGTAACGCCGGCGGTGGTGGCAGTCGGGTAGAAGCTGCCGATCCCGATCCCCAACACGACCATGCCGGGGACCAGGGAGGCATAGCTCGAGCGCGAGGCGACGAGCGAGAAGATCAAGGGCGCGACGGCGATGCAGCCCGCCCCGACGCTCGCCAGCAGCTTCGCCCCCAGTCGCTCGTAGAGTGGCCCGGCAACGAAGGAGACCGCGGCGAAGGTGGCGAGGAAGGGCAGCAGCCCGACGCCGGCCTCCAGCGGCGAGTAACCGAGCTGGTGCTGCATGAACTGCGGCAGGTAGAGCAGGGCGGCGAAGAAGGTCGCCGACATCAGCAGAATCGCCAGGCAGGAGGCGCGGAAGCTCTCGTTTGCCATCACCGCCCGCGGCACCAGCGCGTGCGTGCCGGCGCGGCGCTCGATCGGCACGAAGGCGATTAGCAGGATCGCCGCCAGGGCGAACAGGCCGAGCACCCGCGGGTCGCCGAAGCCCCAGTCGTCGATTTGGTCGAGCGCGACCAGCAGCGAGACGAGGCCGACCGAGATCGCGGCGATGCCGGGATAGTCGATCTGCTGGCGGCCCTCGTCGGGCTCCGCGACTTTGACCAGCCGGTAGGTCACCAGCACGGCGAAGATCGAGATCGGCACATTGAGGAAGAAGATCCAGCGCCAGCTCAGCGCGTCGGTGAGCACGCCGCCGATCAGCGGCCCGACCGCGTTGCCTAGCCCGGCGGCGCCGATGATGATCCCGCCCGCCAGCCCCGCCTTGTCTTCGGGCAGCAGGGCGTAGGTCATGCCGAGGATCGCCGGCCACATCAGCGCCCCGCCGATCCCCATCAGCGTCCGCGTCGCGATCAGCCAGGTCTCCGTCTGCGCCGCCCCGCCCATCGCCGACATCGAGGCGAAGATCGCGGTGCCGAGGAAGAAGGCGTTGCGGCGGCCGAACATATCGGCCAGCCGGCCGCCGGTGACGATCATCACGCCGAAGGTCAGCGCGTAGGCGTTGACCACCCACTGGATCGTGTTGACGTTGGTGTCGAAGTCCTTCTCCATCGTCGGCAGGGCGACGTTGATCGCGGAGAAGTCGTTGGCGATCACCACCACGGCGATCCCCATTGCGAAGAGGGCGAACCAGGTCGAGCGGGGGATCTTGCTTGAGGAAACCTCGCTTGCGATGCGCGCAGCCTACGCTAAGCTGAGGCGACCGAATGACTCACCGGCCCGACAGCCTCGCGCTTCTCCTTCTCCTCCCCCTCCGGGGGGAATAGCGCTGGGCGGCGCGATAGCCGCGAGAGAAAGGTCATTCGAAAGCAGCAGAGAAGGAGGAGGACCCAGTGGCACCAGTAGACGACGCAAACCGCGTCCACATCTTCGACACGACACTGCGCGACGGCGAGCAGTCACCCGGCATCTCGCTGAATACGGGGGAGAAGGTCGAGATCGCCCAGCAGCTCGCCCGCCTGGGGGTCGATGTGATCGAGGCCGGCTTCCCGATCACCTCGCCCGGCGACTTCGAGGCGGTCGAGGCGATCGCCCGCGGCGTAGAGGGCCCGGTGATCTGTGGCCTGGCGCGCACCCACAAGGCGGACATCGACGCCGCCTGGGGGGCGATCAAGGACGCGGCGCGGCCGCGCATTCACACCTTCATCTCGACTTCAGACATCCACATAGAGCACCAGCTGCAGACCGACCGCGAGGACGTCAAGGGGCAGGCCAAGGCGGCCGTCGCCCTGGCCAAGTCCTACTGCGAGGACGTCGAGTTCTCGCCGATGGACGCCACCCGCGCCGACATTGAGTTCACCGCCGAGGTCTGCGCGATCGCGGTCGCCGAGGGCGCCACCGTGATCAACATCCCCGACACCGTTGGCTACACCACGCCCGAGGAGTACTCGGACTACTTCCGCCGCCTGTACGAGCTGGTGCCGGGGCTGCGCGAGGTCGAGGTTTCTGTCCACTGCCACGACGACCTGGGCCTGGCCGTCGCCAACTCCTATGCCGGTGTGCTGGCGGGGGCACGTCAGGTCGAGTGCGCCGTCAACGGCATCGGCGAGCGCGCCGGCAACTGCTCACTGGAGGAGATCGCGATGCTGGTCAACGTCCGCGAGGACGTTCACGGTCTGAGCACCGGCATCAACACCCGCGAGCTGGCCCGCACCAGCCGCATGGTCTCGCGCCTGACCGGCTACGCGATCCAGCCCAACAAGGCGATCGTCGGCCGCAACGCCTTTGCCCACGAGTCCGGCATCCACCAGGACGGCGTGCTGAAGGAGCGCACCACCTACGAGATCATGGACGCGACCGAGGTCGGCCTGGAGTCGAACTCGATCGTGCTGGGCAAGCACTCCGGCCGCCATGCCCTGCGCGACGCCCTGGACCAGCTGGGCTTCAAGGTCGAGGGCAACGCGCTGAACGCCGCCTTCAAGCGCTTCAAGGAGATCGCCGATCGCAAGAAGCAGGTCACCGCGCTGGACCTGGAGGCGATCGTCTCCGACGAGATGCGCGAGAAGGACGACTCGCACGAGCTGGCCTGGTTCGAGGTCGAGGCCGGCTCCCGACGCGAGCCCGTCGCCCGCGTCGCGGTCAAGATGCCCTCCGGCGAGGAGTCGGTCGGCGAGTCCGGCGGCGACGGCCCGGTCGACGCGATCTTTCAAGCGGTCCAAAAGGCCGCCGACACCGAGTGCGAGCTACGCCAGTACACGGTCGAGGCCGTGACCGGGGGAGAGGACGCCCTCGGTCAGGTAACCGTGATGCTGCGCGCCGCCGGCCGCCTGGCGACCGGCCAGGGAGTTGCCACCGACATCCTCGAGGCATCGGCCCGCGCCTACGTCCGCGCCCTCTCGAACGCCCTGGAGGGCGCCGCCATCCGCGAGGCCGAGGCCGTGACATCCGAGGCCGCAGTGGAACGCACCCCGGGCCCATGACGTCACAGATCCCTTAAACGCCGCGCGCCACCCGTAACGCCAGGGGCGGCACCATGGCCCCATGCCCCAGGAGACCGCACAGAACCGCGATATCTGCGGTTCGGTGCGGTCTCGTCGTCAAGCGGAGGAGGAGGGGCCGGATCGGGCGATTGCTCGGGTGGCGGAGGCGCAGCATGGGGTCGTCGCACGGTGGCAATTGACGGCTCTGGGGCTGGGGGAGGATGCGATCGACTATCGGCTCGCGGTCGACCGTCTGTGGATCGTGATGCCGAGGATCTACGCGGTTGGTCAGCGGCGTCTGCCGCCTCTTGGCCGACCGATGGCAGCTGTGCTCTCCTCGGGATCTGGAGCGGTTCTCAGTCATCGATCGGCCGCGTCGCTCTGGGGTATTCGGACTTCGAGGGCTGGCCCAATCCAGGTAACGGTTCCGAGCAAGAGCAGATCCACGAAGCTCGTCCGACGCCACCACGTGGTTCTGCCGAGCGACGAGCTCACGGTCCACGAAGAGATCCCCGTGACCACGGTGTCGCGGACGGTTCTTGATCTCGCCTCAACCTCGACGACCGACGAGGTTGAGGTCGCCATCAGACAGATTGAATTTCTGCGCCTCTATGACCAACTGTCCTTGCTGGACCTGATCGAGCGTTACCCGGGACGACGCGGAGTCGCTCGAGTGCGAGCCGCTCTTGCTCGGGTCGAAGCTCTGTCCGTCGGTCGGGTTAGGAGCCCGCTCGAGACGAGGTTCCTTCCGTTTCTACGTCGCTATGGGTTGCCGCGACCGCGTCTGAATGATTGGGTCGTGGTGGGTGAAAGGCGGCTTCAGGTCGATTGCCATTGGGCGGGCACCGGCCAGATCGTCGAGCTCGACAGTTGGCAGGCGCACGGGACCCGGACTGCGCACCGTGAAGACCGCGCTCGGGATCGCGCCCTTCGTGTCGCCGGTTACGAGGTCACGCGAATCACCTGGGCGCAGCTTGATGATGAACCGGAGGAAATCGCCGCGGACTTGAAGCGACTGCTCAATACAAGCGTATGTGATAGCGTACAGGCATCTTGACCGCCGCATCAAAAGCCAGATCCGCCAGCGCGATGGCCTCGAAGTCAAAGGCAACGGCAAGGACCGCTGTCGCCGTCGAGGTTCCAGCGATTGGCGACCGCGTCCGCGCCCTGCGCGAGGCGATGGACTTCTCGCTGCGTGACCTGGGCGAGCGTTCCGGCGTCAGCGCGCCGATGCTCTCGCAGGTCGAGCGCGGCGAGACGAGCCCAACGCTGGCCGTGGCGGCGAAGATCGCCGCTGGGCTGGAATTGACGCTCTCGCAGCTGCTGCGCCTCGACGAGGGCGAGCACGTCGCGGTCAGTCGCGCTGGTGACCGGCGCACGCTGGAGCGCGGCGGCCATCGCTTCGAGGAGCTGACGCCGCCGATGCCGGGCCAGCGGGCCGACGTCTCGCTGCACACGCTCGAGGCCGGTGCGACAACCGGTGGTCGCAACGACCCGCCGATGCACGAGCCCGGCAGTCGCGAGACCGCCGTGGTGCTGGCCGGCACGCTGGTGCTGGTCGTCGACGGCGCCCGACACGAGCTGAGCGAGGGCGACAGCGTCACCTTCGATGCCGATCTTCCCCATCATTTTGAGAACGAAGGCGAGGAGCCGACCCGCTTCTTCGCCGTAATCGCCGCGGGCCTGAGGAGGGGCTAGCAATGCCAAAGACAATGTTCGACAAGCTCTGGGAGGCCCACGAGGTCTCCGATGGCCTGATCTACATCGACCTACACCTGGTCCACGAGGTCACCTCGCCGCAGGCCTTCGACGGCCTGCGCCTGGCCAATCGCCCGGTGCGCCGCACCGACAAGACCCTGGCCACCGCCGACCACAACACACCTACGGACGGCACGATGGCGGCGCGCCTGATCGCCGACGAGCTCTCGCGGGTCCAGGTCGAAACGCTGGAGCGCAACTGCGAGGAGTTCGGCATCCCGGTCTACTCGCTGGGCTCTGACCGACAGGGCATCGTCCACGTGATCGGGCCGGAGCTCGGGGTCACGCAGCCGGGTATGACGATCGTCTGCGGCGACAGCCACACCTCCACCCATGGCGCTTTCGGCTCGCTGGCCTTCGGCATCGGCACCTCCGAGGTCGAGCACGTGCTGGCGACCCAGTGCTTGGTGCAGAAGCGGCCGAAGACGATGCGGATCTCCTACGCGGGCGAGCTCGGCTCGGGGGTCACGCCGAAGGATCTGATCCTGGCGACGATTGGGCGCCTGGGCACCGGCGGCATGACCGGATACGCGGTCGAGTACGCCGGGCCGGCGATCGAGGCCCTGGAGATGCCGGGCCGGATGACGATCTGCAACATGACGATCGAGGGCGGCGGCCGTGCCGGCATGATCGCCCCCGACGAGAAGACGATCGAGTGGGTTCGCGGTCGTCCGGGCGCACCGACTGACTTCGACGCCGCCGCCGAGCGCTGGCGGCAGCTACCGAGCGACGACGGCGCCGCCTTCGACACCGAGGTCGACGTCGACGCTGGCGCGATCTCGCCGATGGTCACCTGGGGCACCAACCCCGGCATGGTCTGCGAGGTCACCGACAGCGTCCCCGACCCGGCGGCGATGGATTCGCCCGCCGATCGCGAGTCGGCCGAACGCGCCCTCACCTACATGGGCCTGAGCGCCGGCACGCCGATGACCGAGGTAGCGCCGGAACGCGTCTTCATCGGCTCCTGTACCAACTCGAGGATCGAGGACCTGCGTGAGGCTGCCGAGATCGTCGACGGCCGCAAGGTCGCCGGCACGGTGCGGGCGATGGTCGTGCCCGGCTCCCAGCAGGTCAAGGCCAACGCCGAAGCCGAGGGGCTGCACGACGTCTTCCGCTCGGCCGGCTTCGAATGGCGCGAGGCAGGCTGCTCGATGTGCCTCGGCATGAACCCCGACACCCTGATCGAGGGCGAGCGCTGCGCCTCGACCTCGAACCGCAATTTCGAGGGGCGCCAGGGCAAGGGCGGCCGCACCCACCTGGTCAGCCCGAGGATGGCCGCTGCCGCGGCGATCGAGGGACATTTCGTCGACATCAGGGATTGGAGCTGAAGATGAGACCGATAGACGTGATCGAGGGCAAGGTCTCGGCGCTGGACCGCGCCGACGTCGATACCGACCAGATCATCCCCAAGCAGTTCCTCAAGCGGGTCGAGCGGACCGGTTTCGGCGAGTTCCTCTTCTACGACTGGATCCGCGACGGCGAGATCGAGCTCGAGCCCAACCCGATCCTTGTCACCGGGGCCAACTTCGGCTGCGGCTCCTCGCGCGAGCACGCGCCCTGGGCGCTGGAGGACTTCGGCTTCCAGGCGATCATCGCGCCGTCCTTCGCCGATATCTTCTACTCCAACTGCACCAAGGTCGGGCTGTTGCCGGCGATCCTCGACGAGGAGCACTGCCGCGCCGTCGCCGAGGCCGGCGAGGCCCGGATCGACGTCGACGATGAGACGGTCACCTGCGCCGCCGGCGTCTTCAAATTCGAGGTTGAGCCCGACGTCAAGCATCGCCTGCTCAACGGTCTTGATGACATCGGCATCACCCTGGAGAACGCCGGCGCGATCGACGGCTTCGAGCAGGCCGGCGGCGCTGCGCGCGGGCCGGTCACGACGGCGCTCTGATGGCCTCGGCTACGCGGGACTGGGACGCGGGGACCTACCACCGCGTCTCGGTCCCGCATGAAGAGTGGGCGCGCTCGGTGCTCGACCGGCTGCCGCTGCAAGGCGATGAGACCGTGCTCGACGCCGGCTGCGGCAGCGGCCGCGTCACCGGGTTGCTGATCGAGCGGTTGTCCGAGGGGCGCGTCGTCGCCGTCGACGGCTCCGCTTCGATGATCGAGAAGGTGCGCGAGACGCTGCGTCCTGGTGACGAGGCGCGGGTCTCCGACCTGACCGAGCTGGAGCTGGACCAGCAGGTCGACGCGGTCTTCTCCAGCGCCGTCTTTCACTGGGTGCTCGATCACGATTTGCTCTTCCAGCGCTTGGCAGCCGTGTTGCGCCCCGGCGGCGCAATCGCCGCGCAGTGCGGCGGCGCTGGCAACATCGACCGTCTGCGCACGATCTGCGCCGAGGTTGCCGCAAGCGAGCCCTTTGCCCCTCACTTCGAGGGCTTCGACGAGCCGTGGAACTACGCCGGCGCGGAGGAGACGGAAGCACGGCTCACCGCGGCCGGTTTCGTCGATGTCCGCTGCTGGCTGCAGCCGTGGACGATCGAGCCGCCGGAGCCGGCAGAGTTCCTGCGCACCGTTTGTCTTGGTCCGCACATGGACCGGCTGCCGGAGGAGCTGCAAGCGCCCTTCGTCGCGCAGGTGCTCGAGCGCGAGCCCGACCCCCTTCAGATGGAGTACGTGCGCCTCAACATCGAGGCCCGCGCCACCGCTTGAGCGCTACCCGTAGAGTGCCGCCCCGATGAGCGACTCACCGCGCATAGTTTTGCTGGCCGGCGACGGCATTGGGCCCGAGATCGTCGGCGCCACCCGCCGTCTGCTCGAAGCGCTGGGCGAGTTCGAGTTCGAAGACCAGCTGATGGGCGGCTGCTCGATCGACGCCCACGGCACCGCTCTCACCGACGAGGTGCTCGCCGTCTGCCGCGCTGCCGACGCAGTCCTGCTCGGCGCCGTCGGCGGTCCCAAATGGGACACGACGGACCCCAACGCGCCGCGCCCTGAGCAGGGCCTGCTCGGCCTGCGCAAGGGCATGGGTCTCTACGCCAACCTGCGCCCGGTGCGCCCCAGCCCGGCGCTGGTCGGTGCCAGTCCGCTGCGCGAGGACCGCATCGCCGGGACTGACCTGCTCGTCGTCCGCGAGCTGACCGGCGGCATCTACTTCGGCGATTCCGGCCGCGAGGGCGACTCCGCCCACGACACCTGCGAGTACTCCGCCAGCGAAATCGAGCGCATCGCCCGGGTCGGCTTCGAGGCCGCCCAGCGCCGCGCCGCCGGCTCCGATCGCAAACCGCGGGTCACCTCGGTCGACAAGGCCAACGTGCTCGAGACCTCGCGCCTCTGGCGCGAGGTAGTCGGCCGCGTCGCGCCCGACTATCCCGACATCACCCTCGACCACCTGCTGGTCGACAACGCGGCGATGCAGCTCGTCTCGCGCCCCGCTGACTTCGACGTGATCGTCACCGAGAACCTCTTCGGCGACATCCTCAGCGACGAGTCGGCAATGCTCACTGGCTCGCTCGGCATGCTGCCCTCGGCCAGCCTCGGTGTCGACGGCGAGCCGGGACTCTTCGAGCCCGTTCACGGCTCAGCCCCCGACATCGCCGGCCAGGGCATCGCCAACCCGCTTGCCACCTTCCTCTCGGCGGCGATGATGCTGCGCCACGGCCTCGACCGAGCCGATGACGCCGTCCGGATCGAGTCTGCGGTCGACGCGGTACTCGACCGCGGCCTCCGCACCCCGGACCTGGCGGGCGAGGGGGAGACCGCGGTCGGCACCGATGAGGTGACCGAGGCCGTGCTGGCCGAGCTAAGCGCCTAGGGCGCGGTTACCGCCCACTGGCCGTAGGCGAAGTCGGCCGTAGTGCCAGCCGTTTTCAGGCCGAAGCCGAGACGGGTGTTGTTCTCCGCGACGAGGGCCGGCGCACC
>CAWCJW010000021.1:0-69952 GCA_963795765.1 uncultured Solirubrobacterales bacterium | reverse complement strand
CGGGAATCTCAACGAACCTCTCCATAAGGAGGGGGCGCTGGAGCTGATGCGACAGATGAAGGGAGCGCAGTGACGGGAGAGGGTGGGCCTCACCGTCACGAACAGCAGGGAGGTTCCGGTGAGGCCCACCCTCTCCCGTCCGAGCGCCGGCGTCAGGTCGCCGTCATCGGGTCAAGCGGCGCCGAGCCTGGTTCCGAGCTGGAGCGGCTGGCGAGGGACGTCGGGCGGTTCCTCGCCGAGGCGGGGGTGACGCTGGTGTGTGGCGGGATGGGCGGGGTGATGGCGGCGGCTTGCCGCGGGGCGAGTGAGGCTGGCGGCGAGGCAATCGGGATCGTGCCCGGGCACGAGGTTGGGGAAGCGAACGAGTTCTGCACTCATGTGGTCGCGACTGGGATCGGTCACGCTCGCAACCTGGCGGTGGTCTCCTCTGGCGAGGTCGTGATCGCGATTGGTGGCGAGTGGGGGACGCTCTCGGAGATCGGCTTCGCGCGGGCGATTGGGCACAGCGTGATCGCACTGCGCAGCTGGGAACTCAATGGGCGTGAGCGGATGACCGACGCGCCGGGTGTGACGCCGGCGGATTCCGCCCGCGAGGCGGTTGATCTGGCCCTCGCGGCGCTCTAGCTACGCTGGATCGATGTACGAGGACTCGATCCGCGCGGAGTTCACCCACCAGTCGCAGTCCTTCGGCGACTCGAAGGCGATGTCGTCGGAGCAGACACTGGGCGTCCTCGCCGAGCTGGTGCGGGCGGACCCGAAAGCGCGCTGGCTCGACGTCGCCTGCGGCCCGGGCGTGGTCTCGCGGGCGCTGGCGGCCAGGGTCGGCACGGTTACCGGAGTCGACCTGACCCCGGCGATGGTCGAGGAGGCGGAGCGCAGGGCGCTCGAGGAGGGGATCGACAACGTCAGCTTCCTGCTCGGCGACGCCACCGCGCTCGACTTCACCGACGGCTCCTTCGACGGCGCGATCACCCGCTTCAGCTTCCACCACATCCCGGTGCCGAGCCGGGTGCTGGCCGAGATGGCGCGCCTGGTGCAGCCGGGAGGCTGGGTTGTCGTCGGCGACCAGGTCACCGACGACGACGGCGAGGGCGCCGCCTGGCACCAGGAGGTCGAGCGCCTGCGCGACCCGACCCATTGGGCCTCGCAGCGGCTCGGGCGGCTGCGGGCGTTGGGCGAGGAGGTGGGCCTTGAGCTGGAGGAGGAGCGCCTGGTCCCGATCGAGATTGACTACGAGGACTGGCTGGCGCGCGGCTCGGCCGGGCAGAGCGCCAGCCCGCTGATCGACAAGCTGTTGGCCGAGCGGCCCGGCAGCGCCGAGAGCTTCCGCGTCAGCGCCGGCCCCGAGGGCCGCCGCCTGCACCAGCGCTACTGGCTCGGCCGCTGGCGCCGTCCCACCTGACCTGGCCAGAGCTGGCGCAGGGCGAGGATCGCGAAGGCGTGGGACCAGGCCAGGGGCGTGGTCGAGGTGGGGATGCCGGTGCGGGCATCGACGCGCTCGGGGAGCATGCCCGACGGTGTTGCCGCTCGCCGCATCTCGGCCATCAGGTGGAGGGCAGCTGGGCGCTCACCGAGCGCGGCGAGGCTCCAGGCCGTCCAGGCAGTGGGCGCGGTCCAGGGGTCGACGCCGCCGTCCCAGTTTTCGGAGGGGACGATGCCGAAGCGCCCGCTGCTCGCGGCCAGACGCATCAGCGTGCGGCGCACGAGCGGGTAGAGCGTTGGGTGGGGGAAGGGACGCACGGCCCAGGCAGCAACTGAGTCGAGACCGGAAGCGGGATCGCTGGCGCGGCGCGAGAGCTCACCCGAGGGCGTCTCGAAGAGCGCCTGGATATGCGGCGCGCCCGAGGCGATCGCGTTGCCGAGGAAGTCGCCACCCCCGTTCTCTTGGTAGTCGTCCAGCCCTTGCCACGGCTTCTCTGCTGGCGCACTAGGCCGACCCACTGCCCTTGCCGCGGCTGTGATCCAGCCGCCCGCGTCACCCTGGGCGGCTCGTCCCTCGACCGGCGCGCCGTCACTCTGGAACCGCGCCGCGGCGCTCAGGTCGAGTCCCTCCAGGAAGCCAACGATGCGCCTCGCCTCTACCCGGTAACCGGCCGCCGCGAGCGCCATCGCAACCGTGCTGGCGTCGCGGGGCCAGACGTAGTTCCAGCCTTCGCGGGCGCCGGCCTCGACCGCTCCGGTGCGCTCATTGGTCAGTGCGTGCAGGACCAGCAGCGATCGCCGGTACATCCGCCGCGCCCAAGCCGGCGCGCTGGTACCGAGCGGCCGAGCCGCCGCGAGCCAGTCCGGATCCGCGCGGACGGCGTCGGGCTCACCCAGCGAGTGGACCGTCACCGTTCTGGTCGTGCCGAACCTCGCCACCGTCCGCAGCGCGTTGCTCTCCGGCAGGTAGCGCAGCCGAACCGAGTCGGCCTCCGAACCGCCCGAAGCAAGCGCCGCGCCGATGGCAAGCAGGGCCACCACCACGATCGCTGCTCGCCACGGCTTCACCGGCCTAATGCAAGCAGCCTCCTCGCCGCTCGGTCGCTAGCCTTCGCTCCGCAGGCTTTGGCTTTGCGCTTCCCAGGCGAGGTAGCTCAGTTGGTAGAGCACACGACTGAAAATCGTGGTGTCGTGGGTTCGATTCCCACCCTCGCCATCGTCGTCGCCTAGATCAATGTCGAGGCACCACCCCGTCAACCCGATCGACTGAATGGGCGTCCTGGATGCATAAACTCTTTGCTCTTCTGGTTGTTTTGGTGGCGATGGGCGCGGCCCAGGGAAGCGCGATTGCCTATACGGAACCGGAAACCGTCCGTCCGGTGACCTGGCATCTCTCATCTATCGACGGACCGCACGAGCTGACCTTCGTCGTCACCCCCGGATACTGCGTCGGGAAGCCGAAGCCGCGGGTTGATCACGTGTCAAGGGCTTGGCACCGCAAGTCGGTGGTCATCACCGTCTTTTTGCGATTCCCGAAGGTCCATTTCGCAAAGAACGAAGCGTGCGCCGGCGTTGGCTTGGTCATGCTCAAGCAGCTCAAGCTCGGGCACTCAATTGCCCGCCGGGCCCTTTATGACGGCAGCAGCTCACCGCCGCAGCGCCGCAAGCTTCATCGTTGAGGAATCTAACCCCGCGCTTTTCGAGGCTTCGGTCCGAGCGTGAGGCTGACCTTGCCGCCGTCCGCCAAGATCGTCCCCGCGGAAGGTGTCGATGACTTGACGACGAGCTGACCGAGTTTCTTGTCTTTCCTGGCCCTCGGTTTCGTCACCACTCCGACCGCGCAGTTGGCATCCCGCAACGCTGCTTTCGCCCGCGCCAGCTTCTTGCCGGCCAGCTTTGGGACGACGCATCTGACGCTCGGCGGTGGGTCGCCATGCGGTGGGCGGGTGTATGAGATCGGCGCCGAGCAGGCTGAGGTGTTGTCGGCCGCGTCGGTGGCGGTCGCCGAGAAGGCGGCGGTGACGCCCTCGCCGACCTCAACGCGCATTCCCGGCGAGCCAAGCTCGGCGGCGCGACCGGTAGCGACCGGCGTGCCTGTGCAGCCCGCGCTCGCATAGACGCGCACCGTTGATCCCGCCTCTGCCGTGCCGCGGATCCGCGGCGTGCCGCTCGGGTTCGGCGAGGCTGGGTCGGTGCCCGTCAGCTGCGGCGCCGACGGTGGCACGACGTCGCCTGCCTGCTCGAGCCAGATGCCCCCCGGACCTTCGATGGTTTGCTCCACGTCTTCGCAGAAGAATTTGTCCCCGCCGGGTTCCGGGTCGACCGGTGCCGCCTGCATATCGGTCCATGCCCCGCCAATCGACCCCGGTCCCGTCAGCCCGTGGGTAAACGGCACTCCGGAGCGCGGGCTGCCGTGGGCGCTTCCCGCGGTCGAAGTCGTGAGCGTGAGGACTTCCGGGGTCGTCGTCACGGTGCATTCTTTTTCTCCCGATTCCACCGTGGCGCTCAGCGTCGCGCCGACCGCACCGCTCAGGCTGAGCTCGCCGGTCGCCGAGACGAAGCTCCCCGTGATCGCTGGGTAGTCGAAGTCAACTGTCACGTTGGCATCGATGGGAGAGGTGATGTGGGTCGAGAACTGGGGCACGTCCAACACGCCCGCCGTGATCGATTCGCCGCCCGGACCGATTTGGGCCTCCAGCGGAGCCGTATCGGGTGGCCCAAACAGTGCGGCGTCAGAGAGCTGCTCGGCGCCGACGTTGGCGCGGGCTTCGGTGAAGGTCATCGAAAGTGGCTCGGCGTTCGCCGCCGAGGCGCAGGCACCCAGGGCCAAGAGCGCGATAAGCGCGATCGTCCCCGTGGCTCGCTTTATTCTGCGGCCTACGGCCACTTCATCTCCCAGTCCAGCTCCCCGTGCGACCATGACATCCTTTCGTGTAATCGTCTCTGCGCCCCAGGATAGGCCGTGTCGGATATAGAGGTCAAGCCGGTGGGGCGGGTCGAATCGCCGCTGACCGAGCGTGCGGAGGCGCCCAAGCAAGGCAAGGAGGGCGCGCCCGAGGCCTGGATCGTCTTCGAGCCGCACCTGGTCGAGGCGCTGCGCGGGATCGAGCCGGGCGACGAGATCCTTGTTTTCACCTGGCTCGACCGTGGTGACCGCGAGGTGCTGCAGACGCGGCCCCGCGACGATCCGGCCAACCCGATCCAGGGGGTCTTCAATACCCGCTCGCCCGATCGGCCCAACCCGATCGGCCTGCACCCGGTGACGGTGGTGGAGATCGAGGGGCCGCGGATGCTGGTCAGCGAGCTCGAGGCGCTGGACGGGACGCCGGTGCTCGACGTCAAGCCGGTGATCTGAGTCCAGCCGGTCTCAGGGCGCGACTTCTGCGCCGCCGAAGTGCCGCCGCAGGCGCTGGTGACGGTGGCGGAAGAACCAGGCGATGACGGGGCGCAGGGGCCGGCCCGGCAGTCCGAGCCGCGGTTGCCAGCTGACCCGGTCGGTGATCAGGCAGCCGCCGGCCGCCGGCTCAAGGGTGCGTTCGTGTTCCCAGGCTCGCTGACTCAGCATCTTCGAACGCTCGAGGAAGCCACGGCCGGGCTCGAGCCCGGCCAGGCAGACATCGTCGTAGTCGAATGGCAGCAAGCCGAAGAGCAGGATCCAGCTGCGGCCGATCGGGACAGCGATCTCGACGCTCTCGGGGTCGAGCCGCTCGACCCCGCGCGGCAGGGTCATGCGCAGGTAGGGGCGCATCTCGTCATTGATGCCCTCGGGCGTCATCACCCGGTCCCAGACCGCGGCGGGGGCGGCGTCGAGGCGCGAGGAGACGGAGATCTCCGCTGAGCGGGTGCCGGCCGCGTTCACGCCACGAGCCTAGAGCCGGAAGCGGAGAGTCGAGCCGCTAGGGTCGGATGGCGATGAGGACCGCGGTGATCACCGGCGCTTCCAGCGGCATCGGCGCGGCGACCGCGCGCGCTCTGGCCGGCGAGGGCTATTGCACGATCCTCGGCGCCCGCCGCCTCGACCGCCTCGAAGAGCTGGCGGGCGAGCTCGGGGGCGGGGCGATCGCCCTCGACGTCACCGACCCGGCCTCGGTCGAGACCTTCTCCGCCGCGGTGGGGGCCTGCGACGTGCTGGTCAACAACGCCGGCGGCGCCCTCGGCCTCGACTCGATCGCCGAGGCCGACGAGGAGAAGTGGCTGACGATGTACGAATCGAACGTGCTGGGGCAGATGCGGATGACGCGGGCGCTGCTGCCGCGGCTGATCGAGTCCGGCGACGGCCACGTGGTCGGCATCACCAGCATCGCCGCGATCGAGCCCTACCTCGGCGGCGCCGGCTACAACGCCGCCAAGCACGCCCAGCGGGCGATGCTGCGCGTTTTGCGCCAGGAGCTGCTGGGCCAGCCGGTGCGGGTCACCGAGGTGGCGCCGGGGATGGTTGAGACCGAGTTCTCGCTGGTCCGCTTCGACGGCGACGAGGCGGCGGCGGCAAAGGTCTACGAAGGCATGCAGCCGCTCAGCGCCGGGGACGTTGCCGAGTGCATCCGCTGGGCGCTCGCCCAGCCGCCGCACGTCAACATCGACGAGATCATCGTCCGCCCGCGCGACCAGGCGACGGCGACCAGCGTGCACCGGCGCTAGCCGGCGCTGCGACTGCCGTCAGCCCACGGGGCTCGGCGCCAAGAAGCCCTCGGGCTCCTCGACCACCGTGTTGACCAGCTCGCCGATCCGCTCGATCTCGACCCGCACCGTCTCGCCGACGTGGAGCACGTTCTCGCGGATCGGTTTGCGGCCGATGCCGACGCCGGCCGGGGTGCCGGTGGCGATCACGTCGCCGGGCTCGAGGGTGAAGGCTTCGGAGAGGTGGGAGACCTGCTGGAAGCAGCCGAAGACCATCTCGGCGGTGCTGGCGTCCTGGCGCAGCTCCTCGTTGACGTAGCAGCGCACCCGCAGGTCCTGGGGGTCACCGATCTCCTCCGGCGTGACCAGCCAGGGACCGAGCGGCCCGTGCGTATCGAAGGACTTGCCAATCGTCATCGTCTGCGCCCGCCCCTGCCAGTCGCGCACGCTGAGGTCATTGGCGCAGGTGTAGCCGGCGATCACCTCATGGGCCCGCTCGACCGGCACGTGGCGGCAGCGCCTGCCGATTACCAGCGCCAGCTCGGCCTCGTAGTCGAGCAGGGTCGAGACCTTGGGCATGTGCACCTCGGCCCCGGGCCCGGTGACGCAGGTCACCTGCTTGTTGAAGAAGACCGGCCACTCCGGCGCCTCCATCCCCATCTCGGCGATGTGGTCGGCGTAGTTGAGCGCGATCGCCAGGTACTTGCGGGGTGAGGCGGGGGAGAGCAGGCGCACCTCGGCGAGCGGCCGTCGCGGCGCGCTGGCGGCGAGTTTCTCCAGACCATCGCGGCCGACCGAGGCGAGTGCAGCTGCGGGTTCGGATGGGACGTCGGCCGCCGAGAGGTCGATGACCTCATCGCCCTCGACGATCCCGAGCCCGGGCGACTTGTCGGCTGTGGCAAACCGGCAGACCTTCATCGCGCCGGACTCTTCCACAACCGCCAAGCGTCAGTCGCCGAGCTCGCCGATCAGCTCGACCACGCGGCGCTCGATCTCGTCGCGGGTCCGGCGGACCTCATCGAGCGGCCTTCCCTTCGGGTCCTCGAGCTCCCAGTCGAGGTAGCGCTTGCCGGGGATGTAGGGGCATTTGTCGCCGCAGCCCATCGTCACCACGACGTCGGCCCACTCGGCGTCGGCCGTACTCAGCTCGCGCGGAGTGCGGTCGGCGACGGAGAGGCCGATCTCGTCCATCGCCTCGACTACCTCGGGGTGGACCCGCTCACCGGGTTCGGTGCCCGCCGAGCGCGCCTCGTGGTGGCCGGCGGCAGCGCGCTCGAAGAGCGCCTGGCTGATCTGCGAGCGGCCGGCGTTGTGCAGGCAGACGAAGAGGACGCGCCCCATCAGGCCTCCTCAGTCGACGGGCCTGAAAGCGGTGAGATAGACCGATCTGAGTCCTGTCGGCGGGGGGTTGGGGCACCGCGGACCAGCTGGTAGGCGAGGGCGCCGAGCGCGGCGCCGGCGAGCGGGGCGGCGATGTAGATCCAGAGGTCATGCAGTTCGCCGGAGACGAGGGCGGGGCCGATCGAGCGGGCCGGGTTCATCGAGGCGCCGGTGATCGGGCCGCCGAAGAGGGCGTCGAGGCCGACCGCGCCGCCAATCGCGATTGCCGCTCCCGCCCCAACCGCCCGCGTGTCGGTGGCGACGGCCATGATCGTGAACATCAGTAGGGCGCTCAGCGCCGCCTCGTAGACGAGGGCGCTGCCGTCGCCGACCGAGGGCAGCGTCGTGCCCAGCGCCGCCGGCTGGCTGGGCCAGACCGCGAGCAGCAGCAGCGCCGCGGCGATCGCGCCGAGCAGCTGGGCGCCGACGTAAGCGAGCGCCTCGCGGCGGGGGAAGTGGCGGGTGAGGACGAAGGCGAGGGTGACCGCTGGGTTGAGGTGGGCGCCGGAGAGGTGGCCGGTGGCGTAGACCATCGCCATGATCACCAGGCCGAAGACGAGCGAGACGCCGACCGCGCCGAGTGAGCCGGGGTGGACCGTGTCGGTGACGATCGCGCCGCAGCCGGCGAAGACGAGGGCGAAGGCGCCCAGCCCCTCGGCCGCGGCCCGCCGCGGCAGCCCCGGCCGTTGGCTCACCGGGCGAAGACCTCGCGCACCGCGTCGAGCGCCCCCGGTACGAGGCTGAAGTAGCTGTAGGTGCCGCGCGTCTCGCGGGCGATCACGCCGGCCTCGAGCAGCTGCTTGAGGTGGTAGCTGACCGTGCCCTGGGAGAGCCCGAGCAGGGGCTGGATCTCGCAGACGCAGACGGCCTCGCCGCCGGCTCCCAGCAGCAAATTGACGATCCGCAGCCGGTGGCGGTCGGCGAGCGCCTTCAGCACCGCCTCCAGCTCGACCGCCCGCTGCTCCGAGAGCGAAGACCCGGCCAGGGGAGTGCAGCAGGAGATCACTGGGAGCTCGGCGACGGCCACGAGCGGGAGCCTAGATCATTCATCGATGAACTTCAATGAATGAGAATTATTAAAGTGCTACGGTCTGACGCACAATGGCCAAAGTAGTTGGTGTCAGAGAGCTGCGTCAGAATCTCAGCAAGTACTTGAGCCGGGTCAAGGATGGGGAACCGCTGACCGTGACCGAGCATGGGCGCGAGGTCGCCCGCATGGTTCCGCTGGCCCGCAACGAGTTCAGGGAGATGCTTGTCGAGCTCCACGGGATCAACCTTCCTCCCGAGCAGGGGAAGCTTGCAGACACGATCAAGCGCCTGGAGTCGGAAGGACGGTTCGCCCACTCCGCTCCCGCCGGCACGACGGACGCCTTCTTGGACGAGAGTCGCAAGGAACTTGGCTAGCCCCCCGCGCGTCGTCTATGTGGACACCAGCGCCCTCGGTCGGGTGCTGCTGAACGAGCCGGATCGCCCCGCCATCCAGCGGGCCTTGGAGGATTTCGACGAGGTCATATCGAGTCGCCTGCTTTGGATCGAGCTGGGGCGTTTGGCCCGACGGAAAGAAGCGGAGCCTGCTGGGAAGACCCCGGCTTCAGAGTTCATCTCCCTTTCCGAGGAGCTGTTGCGGGGAGTGATCGCAATCCCGATGGAGGGCATGGAGGAGGCTGGGAAAGGAGCGCTTGCGAACGCGATCGCGCTTCCGCCTTTTTCGGTCGCGACGCTAGACGCGATCCACCTGGCCACAGCGGTCATGATGGCTGGTCATCTCCCGGTCGACTTCATGACCTATGACAAACGACTGGCCGCGGGCGCTCGCGAGCACGGCTTCACCGTTCTAAGTCCAAGCTAGGCGCTACGCTTCAAACCGAGCGATGGGGCTCGCTCCTTTCAGAACCGCGGTCCGCCGCTGACGGTCCCTACCACGTCCAACGACGCTGATAGGAGACCCCCCGATGCGCCCCACCTGGTTTGATTTTCGCCGCCTCGCAGCGATCTACGCCGGCGGTGTGCTCGGCGCCCTCGCCCGCGTCGGCCTCGCCGAGGCGACCCCGCACGCTGCCGGTGGCTGGCCCTGGGGCACCTTCGCGGTCAACATGATCGGCGCGCTGGCGCTCGGCTACTTCTTCGCCCGGCTCGGCGACCACCCCGAGGACAGCCTCGCCCACCCGTTCCTCACCACCGGCATCTGCGGCACCCTGACCACCTTCTCGACCATGCAGCTGGAGCTGTTCGAAATGGTCGACGGTGGGCACCTGGGCCGGGCCATCGCCTACCTCGGCGTCACCCTGGTCGCCGGGTTCCTCTGCGTGCGCGCCGGGATCGCGCTCGAGCGCCGGCCCGAGGTGGTGGAATGAGCGCCGCTGGTTGGGTCGCCGTCGCCCTGCTCGGCGGTGCCGCCGCCGCGGCGCGCTTCCTGATCGACTCGGCCTTTGCCGCCCGCAGCGACCACCCGTTCCCGCTCGGCGTGCTGGCGGTCAACCTCGCCGGCACGCTCGCGCTCGGCCTCGTCGCCGGTGCCGCGCTGGAAGGCGAGGCGCTGGTGATCGTCGCCGGCGGCGGCATCGGTTCCTTCACCACTTTCTCCACCTGGATGCTGGACTCACACCGCCTCGCCGACGCCGGCCACGCGCACCTCGTCTGGCTCAACCTCGTCCTCTCCCTGGTTGCTGGCTTCGCCGCGATCGTCGCCGGTCACTGGCTCGGCTCGGTGCTCTGAGTTCCGTCCGCGCTGGTTGCATTACCCCTGCAAAATGGGGAGAAAGTGTGACGTCAGATGGGCGTCCGGGGGCGTCACTACTTTGGATTGCAGATGGAACAGCAAGCCCTCACCGAGACGCTGATCGTGACCAGGGTGCCGCTCGCTGAGCTGCAGGACGGGCAGCGGGTCGGCTGCGTCTACGCGGTTCGCCAGCGCGAGCTGCGGCGCAAGAAAAACGGTGAGCCCTGGCTGCGCCTCGTCGTCGGCGACGCCAGCGGCAGCGCCGAGGCGATTGCCTGGGAGGAGGCGGAGGAGCTCTACGCGCTCGCCGCTCCCGGCACCCCCCTCCACGTCGCTGGCGTCTTCGAGATGAGCGAGCGTTGGGGGGCGAAGATCAAGCTCAGCGGCCTGCGCGAGGCGGCGCCCGACGAGTACTGCGAAGACGACCTCGCGGTCGAGTCCGAGGTTTCGTTCGAGCTCTTGGAGACCGGCCTACGCGAGCTCTTGGCGACGGTCCAGGACCGCCAGCTGCGCTACCTGCTCGACCGCTTCTTCGGCGAGGACTCGGAGATCTGGGCCCGCTTCCGCGACGCGCCCGCGGCCAAGACCTACCACCAGGCTTACCGCCACGGCCTGCTCGAGCACACCGTCTCGGTTGCCCAGGCGGTCAGCGCCGCCGCCGCTTACTTCCCCGGCATCGATCGCGACGTCGCCGTCACCGGCGCCCTCCTGCACGACATCGGCAAGACCGAGGCCTACAACGATGACCCGCTGGCGATCGACCTCACCGACGCCGGCCGCTTGCAGGGCGAGATCCCGCTCGGCTACTACAAGGTGCGCCGCCAGATCGAGGACATCCCGAGCTTCGACCCTGCTCTCGCCCAGGCGGTGCTGCACATCATCCTCGCCCACCACGGCTCGCTCGAACATGGCTCCCCGGTGGTGCCGGCGACCCGCGAGGCCGTCCTCGTCCACATGATCGACAACCTCGGCGGCCGCCTCGGCAGCTTCGACCGCCTCGAGCGCCAGCTCCCCGCCGGCGAGTCCTGGTCGGGCTTCGACCGAGCGCTATCGGGCTCGGCTTACTTCGGCCAGCGCGCCGCCTGACGAGTGCCTTGACGCCTCGCCGCTCGATCCTGGTGCTGGTCGGCGCGATCGCCGCCTCGACGATCCTGCTGCTCTACCTCGGTCGCGGCCAGACCCCGGTGGTCGACCAGTGGGCCTACATCTACGCCTACCTGCCGTGGTCGCTGGAATCGCTGCTCACCCCCCACGGCGGCCACCTCATCGCCCTGCCGCTGATCGTCCAAAAGGCGATGTTCGAGGTCTTCGGAATCGAGTCTCAGCTCCCCTACCAGTTGCTCAACCTGGCCCTCTCGGCAGCGGTGGCGAGCATGCTCTTCGCGCTGATCAGGAACGCGGTGGGGGACCTGCTCGCCCTCGCTGCGGCGACCTTGATCCTCTTCTACGGCGCCGGCGCCGACGCGCTCATCCCCACCTTTCAGATCACCAACCTGATCGGCATCGCCGCCGGCCTGGCGATGCTCCTCGCCTTGCGCCGTGAGAGCCTCTGGGGCGACGTCGCCGCCTCCCTGTTCCTGGCGATGTCGCTTGCCTCCTTCAGCATCGGCGTCGCCTTTGCCGCCGGTGCCGCGCTGGCGCTTGTACTGCGACCGCCGGGCCTGCGGCTGAGCCGCTGCTGGGTTGTGCTCGCCCCCATCGTCCTCTACGGCGCCTGGGTCCTCTGGGCGCGGAAGTTCCACGAGCAGACCATTTACGTGCACAACCTCAAGGTGCTCGGCTCGGCCTTCTTCGATCAGCTCGGCGCGGCGCTCTCGGGGATCACCGGCCTCTTCACGACGCCGAACGGGCCGAAGCCAGATGCGAACCCGGTGCCGATCCGGACCACCTGGGGGCCGGCCCTGGTCGTCGGCCTCGCCGCGCTGCTGATCCTGCGCCTGCGGCGCCCACCGAAGCCGAGCCGCGAGGCCTTCGTCGCGGTCACCGTCCTGGTCGTCTACTTCCTCCTGGTCGGGATCGCGCTCAATCAGTTCCGCAACACCTTCGATACGCGCCTCGTCTACCTGGGGTCGATCCTGACCCTGCTCGCGGTCGCCGAGCTCTGCGGGCCCTACCGGCCCAGCCGCACGGTGCTGGGCGTGGTCGGGGTCGTCTTCGTCTTCTCGATCTGCGCCAACATCGCCGAACTCGGCGACAGCTCGCAGTTCTGGCGTGGTCAGGCGGCGATGATCCGCGCCAAGCTCGCCGCGGTCGAGGTCGCCGGCGAGGCGGCGTCGCCGCCGGTGCTGGTCGAGGACCCTCCGGGCGCGATGACGTTCAACGTCGAAACCGCCCACCAGGTGGAGGCTGACTTCGGCCTGCCCGCGTATTCCGAAGCCGAGCTGAAGTCGGCTTCGCCGGGGGATCGCCAGATCGCCGACGAAGAGCTCGCGCGCATCTTCGAAATCGCGCCCCAGCCCGGCGCCTCGCTGCGCCCGTCGGACCACGAAGGGAAGGTCGTCGTGACATCGGTCATCAGCGGCAAGGTGGCGCAGCACGGAGCTTGCGTGACGCTCTTGCCCTCCGGCGGCAAGGCCGAAGCGATCCTGCGGCTCCCTCCGGGCGGGTTGGCCTATGCCTCGTCCTCGCCGGTGGCGGTTTCGCTGGCGAGGTTTGGCAAAGCTTCGGGGGTCTCCCTGCCGGAACGGAGCGGGCCCACCACCGTGCCGATCCCGGCCGACGACAGTGGCGTGCCCTGGCGAGCCGGCGTCACCTCCGCTGCCCGCACCGTGGTCTGCCCGGTCGCCCCGGTCTAGACTGCCCGCCGCATGGGCGCCAGGGACACGAGGCCGCAGCGGATCGACCCGAGCCCGCAGGTCAACCCGCTGAAGACGATCGACGCGCTCGTAGCCCGTTTCGCGGCCTGGGCGCGCCGGGTCGGCGAGATCCGGGTCGCCTACGTGGTGCTCGGCCTGACCTTTGCCGTCGCCGCGATCCTGATCCTCGCCTGGGGGTCCGGCCAGACCTTCATCAACGACGAGTGGAACTACCTCGTCGTCTACCGGGGCTTCGCGCTGGAAACGCTGTTCGCGCCCCAGAACGGCCACCTCATCGTCCTCCCCCGGCTGATCTACAAGGGGATGTTCGCCACCTTCGGCACCAGCTCCCACCTGCCCTACCAGGCGGTCTCGGCGCTGGTTCACCTGATCGTGGCGGCAATCTTCTTCCAGCTCGTGCGCACCCGCGTGCAGCTCACCGTCGCCGTCGCCCTGACCATGCTGGTCGCCCTCTTCGGGGTTTGCTGGGACACCCTGATGGGCGCCTACGAGCTGCCCAACCTGACCGGGATGGCGGGGGGGCTGGGGATGCTGCTGGCGCTGCAGCGACGCACCCGTGGCGGCGACCTCGCTGCCTCCCTGCTGCTGGCAGTCTCGCTTGCCTCCTTCAGCGTCGGCATCGCCTTCGGGCTCGGCGCCCTGGTCTCGATCTGGCTCGGCGGCCGATCGCAGTGGCGGCGGGTCTGGGTCGTCCTCGTCCCGGGCGCGCTCTACATCGCCTGGTTCATCTGGGCGCGCAAGTTCGGCCAGACGGAAGTGACCGCCGAATCGGTCAGCGCGCTCTTCAGCGGCGCTGCCGATCAGATGGCGGCGGTCAGCGCCGCGATCACCGGCCTCTTCCGGGTCCCGGGCAGCATCGGCCTCCCCGTCGTGCTCGAAATTCGCCCCGATTGGGGCTACCCGCTGGCGCTGATCTTCGCCGGGTTGATCGCCCTGCACGTCCGCCGCGCCCCGCGCTCGATCTACTTCTGGACGGTCGTCGCCACGCTCGTCATCTACCTCGCCCTTGTTGCCGCCGGTCTCAGCCCCGCCCGCACGCCGAGCTCGGGCCGCTATGTCTACCTGGGCGGCATCCTCAGCCTGCTCCTGGTCGCCGAGCTGGCCAGGGAAATCCGCTGGTCGACGGCAGCGGGAGTAGTCGCCACCATCGTCTTCGGCCTCTCGCTGATGGCCAACGTCGCCGACTTTCGCGCCGGTGGCCAGCTCTTCCGGGCGGAGGGGGAAACCAACCGGGCGACCCTCGCCGCGGTTGAGCTGAGCCGTGGACAGGTCGATCGCTTCCGCGTCGTCGAGGACGAAAAAACGGCTCACTCGCACGCGGACATGCTCTTCCCGATCTGGGCCTACTACGAAGCCGCGGAAAAGTTCGGCTCGCCCGCTTTCAGCCTCGCCGAACTCGAAGCGACCGGGGAGCAGGCGCGAGAAGCGGCTGACGAACAGCTTTTCAGGGACTACGAAATCGCCGCGGTGCCCACCGCGAGCCCCAAGCTCAGGCGCAGCGGCCCGGCGTTGAAGCTGCTGGCGGCGGCGGGGGGCAAGGCCGTCCGCATCCGGTCGTGCCTCGCGCTCGTCCCCGAACGCGGCCGGGCGGGGTCGTTCCAGATCCAGCTGCCCGCCGGTGGCTTCGGCTACCGCACGACGCCTACCGCGGAAGTGGGGGTGAAAGTGGCGCGGTTCGGCGAACTCTTCGTCACCGCCCTGCCATCGACCACCGGGTCGGCCGAAGTCTCGATCCCCACTGACGCCAGCGAGGTACCGTGGCGAACGGAGCTCGACACTGCCGCAAAGACGCTCGTCTGCCCCCGCTGAGCTTCAGAAGCGCCGCGTGCAGCGTTCGATCCGGTGAGCGTTGCCTTCGGCTCGCTGGATGCAGTGGACCAGCTTCTTGCGCTGACCGCCGGGGCTGGCCCCCTCGAACGTGCGGTGAACCTCGCGTTTGATCTCGGTGCTGACGCCTTCCATCGACTTGCCGATCTGGTCGAGGCCGGTCGAGTGGATCGCGTCCGTGGTCGTCTTCAGCACCGGCTTAATGATCAGTAGATAGAGCAGCAAAAGCATGCCGGCGAAGACCGCTAGCCGGATAATGCCCGAAGTTACGTTGCCGAAGAGGTTGCGCAGCAGGTCCACGAGACGGGCCGCACACTATCCTGCGGGCCGTGGCAAAGGACACCGAGAAGCTGATCCGTCAGCTCTCGCTGATCTCGTTCCTGATGGCTCAGGGGAGGCCGGTTTCGGCGCTCGAGATCAAGCGCGAGGTTGAGGGCTATAGCGACATGAACGACGACGCCTTCGCGCGGCGCTTCTACGCGGACCGAGCCGAGCTCGAGAGCCTTGGGATCGAGCTCGGGGTCGAGAAGCCCGGCGAGGGATTTTTCGAGGCCGAGCTCTACTCGCTGCCGCCGGAGAACTTCTACCTCGACGCGATCAAGTTCTCCGACGACGAGCTGGCGGCGATGAGCACGGCGTTGATGCTGCTCTCCGAAGGCGAATTCGCCTACGCCGAGCCGCTGCGCCTGGCCCTGCAGCAGGTCGCCTGGGGCCACCCCAACCCGCTCAAAGAGGGCGAGCGCGCTCCGGTCGAGATGGCGATGACGGCTTCGGCTGGCGGCCGCGAGCTCTCGCAGCGCCTCTCCAAGATCGAGACCGCGATCTCACGCCGCAAGACGGTCGAGTTCACCTATTACACGATGGAGCGCGACGAGACCGAAAAGCGCAAAGTCGACCCCTTCCACCTGGTCTTCCGCGGCGGCCAGTTCTACTTGATCGGTCACGCCCACGAGCGCGATGCGGTGCGCGTCTTCCGCCTCTCGCGGATCCAGGGCAAGGTCGGCTACGCCTCCAAGGCCGAGCATGACTTCTCGCCGCCGGAGAGCTTCGACCGCCGCGACTACGGCCAGCGCGCCGACTGGCAGCTGGGCGAGAGCCGCGGCCGGGCGCGGGTCTTCGTCCGCGACCGCATCGCCTGGCTGATCGAGCGCGACTTCGGCGACTACGGCGAGCTGCGCCCGGCGAAGAAGGCCGACGGCGCGCCCGGCAAAGGCTCGGTCTTCGAGACCGACTACGCCTCGCCGCGCGAGCTGATCGCCTGGGTGCTGCGCTGGCGCCAGAACGCCCAGGTGCTGGGTCCCGACGAGCTGCGCGAGGAGGCCGAGAGCCGCCTCGGGCTGCTGCACGAGCGCCATGAGAACGGCTTCCAGCCGGCCGAGATCGTCGACCGGCCGCTGCGCGAGGCACCGCGCCGCGCGCGCGCCAACGGTCGCGGCGAGGCGGCGATCCGCCCCGAGCGCTTCGCCCGCCTGGTCACCCTCGCTGGTTTGCTGATCGAGTCGGCCAAGGGCGAGGAGCGGCTGCGCCTCAGCGAGCTGCGCCAGCGGCTCGAACTGACCGACGAGGAGCTGCGCGAGGACATCGACCTGCTCAACGTCGTCAACTTCGGCGGCGGCACCTACGTGCTCTATGCCGAAATCCTCGGCGACGAGATTGAGGTCGACTCCGAGCCCTATGGCGACAACTTCGCCCGCCCGGCGCGGCTGCTGCCGCTCGAGGCCAAGGCGCTGGTCGCGGCGATCGACCTCTTCGGCGACCACCTGCCCCAGGGCGGCCTGCAGAGCGCCCGCACCAAGATCATCGCCGCGCTCGGCCACGATCCCTCCGAGGAGGGCCTCGAGATCGCCTCCAGCAGCGGCGGCGATGCCGAGGTCGCCCGCGTCGTCAACGAGGCGATCGGCGGCAGTCGCGTGCTCGAACTGCAGTACTACAAGGAGAACGAGGACCAGTTCACCAAACGCGCGGTCGAGCCTTACCGCCTCGAGAACGGCAAAGAGGGCTGGTACGTCGAGTGCTACGACCTGACCAAAGACGGCGTCCGCCACTTCAAGCTCGATCGGATCAAGGAGGCGACGCTCTCCGCCGACTCGTTTGAGCCGCGGCCGGAGGTCGAGGAGCTGGCCGGGGTCGAGGGCTGGATGACCCACGGCGAGGTGCCGACCGCCCACGTCGCCCGCGTCTGGGTCTCACCCGAGCGGGCCCGCTGGCTGCGCGAGGAGCGCACCGTGGTTGAGGAGCTCGCCGACGGCGCCGTCGTCGTCGAGCTGCCCTACGCCGGCACCTCCTGGCTGGTCCGCGAGATCCTCCGCGGTGCCGGCGACCTGGTCGTGCTCGAGCCCGAGGACGCCCGCGAGGCGATCGCCAATGAGGTCGGCGAGTAGCGAGACCGCGCCGAACCGCGATATTGGCGGTTGCGTGCGGTCTCGGTGGGATGGAGCAGTGGAAGCGGCCCCGAGACATGCTGAGGTTCTGAGGATCGTGGCGCCGAATCCCGGTCCGATGACGCTGGCGGGGACGAATACGTATCTCTACGGTGCGGATTCCTGCGCCGTCATCGATCCGGGGCCTGACGACGCCGGTCACCTCGAGGCGATCAGGGTTGCGGCCGATGAGCGTGGTGGGATTGGGCTGGTCCTGCTCACGCACGGTCATGGCGACCACGCCGATGGGGCGGAGCGCCTCGGTGTCGACGTCATCCAGCCCGGCGACGGCGAAGAGTATTTCGGCCTGCGCGCCGTCGCCACGCCCGGCCACGCCCCCGACCACGTTTGCCTGATGACCGCCGACGGGGTCTGCTTCAGCGGCGACCTGGTGCTCGGTACCGGCTCGACCTTCGTCCCGCCCGACGGTGGCTCTCTCGCCGCCTACATGGACTCGCTGCACCGAATGCAGGCCGAGCCGATCGAGTTGATCGCCCCCGGCCACGGCCCCTGGATCACCGATCCCGCGGCAAAGCTGGCCGAGTACGTCGAGCATCGCGAGATGCGCGAGCGTCGCCTGCTCGCCGCCCTCGAGCGCGGCGAGCGCTCCCGCAAAGCGCTGCTCGAGGAAGCCTGGAATGACGTCCCCCCTGAGATGCGCGAAGCCGCCGCCATGGTCATGCAGGCCCACCTCGACAAGCTCGCCGCCGAAGGCCGCCTCCCCAGCGCCGACCTCACCCCCTGAGCTCCCAGTGCGCCTTATCCCTCTATAGGGAGGGAAAGACGCACCGGAACGGCGGGTTCGGCCTGGCTGGGTGGCCAGTAGTCTTGGGTGATGGCGCGCGGGGGTGCGATACGGACGGGGTTGACGGTTGGCTTGGCCGGGACCGGGCTCGCGGCTGTCACCACCGCGGCGGCCTGGCACTGGCTGGCGCGGCGGCCGCTGCCGAAGCAGAAGGGGACGATCTCGCTCGCCGGGCTGGACGGGCCGGTAAGCGTCGAGCGCGACCGCTGGGGCGTGCCGCACATTGCCGCCGACAATGCCCGCGACCTCTGGTTCGCCGAGGGCTTCTGCCACGGCCAGGATCGACTCTGGCAGATGGACTTCTACCGGCGTGTCGTTTCCGGGCGCGTGTCCGAGATGGCCGGGGCGGAGGGCCTACCGATCGATCGGCTGATGCTGACGCTGGGAATCCGCCGCACGGCTGAGCGCGAGGCCGAGCAGCTCGACCCTGAGCTACGGGCGCTGCTCGAGCGTTTCTGTGAGGGCGTCAACGCCGCCGCCGCTGACGCCAAGGCGATGCCCTTTGAGATGCAGCTGCTGCGGCTCGATTGGCAGCCGTGGCGCCCGGTCGACATCCTCAGCCTCGGCAAGCTGCTCGCCTTCGGCCTCTCGACCAACTGGGAGCGCGAGCTGCTGCGGGCTGACATGGAGCGCGCCCTCGGCGCTGAGCTGGCGGCCAAGCTCGACCCCGGCTATCCCGCCGACAACCCGATCGTCAGCCAGGAAGCCTGGTCCGGCGACGGCCTCGCCATCGTCGAGCAGATCGACGCCGTGCGCCGCTCGATCGGCCTCGCCGCCGAGGCGAGCGGCTCCAACAACTGGGCGGTCTCGGGCAAGCTCAGCGCCAGCGGCTCGCCGGTGATCGCCGGCGACCCGCACCTGCCCCAGAGCATGCCCGGCATCTGGTACCAAGTCGGCCTCAAGCTCGGCGATCGCTTCGTCCGCGGCGCCTCGCTGCCCGGCATGCCCGGCGT
This sequence comes from uncultured Solirubrobacterales bacterium, assembly GCA_963795765.1. GTDB lineage: Bacteria > Actinomycetota > Thermoleophilia > Solirubrobacterales > 70-9 > VRUE01. The sequence continues at coordinate 50,993 of CAWCJW010000021.1, read as the reverse complement.
CTACATGGGCCAGAACAACGACGTCTGCTGGACCTTCACCAACGTGATGGCCGACGTCGAGGACCTCTTCATCGAGCGGCTCGACGGCGATCGCTACCTCTTCGAAGACGAGTGGCGGCCGCTGGAGCTGGTGCGCGAGGAGATCCCGGTCAAGGGCCGCGAGGCGCCGGAGGTGCTCGAGGTGCGGATCACCCACCACGGGCCGATCGTCAACGAAGCGCTCGGCGCCGATGCGGCTGAGCCGCTGGCGCTGCGCTGGCAGACGCTCGACCAGCCGACCGCCTTCGCCGGCATGTTCGAAATGCATGAGATCACTTCCGGGCCGGAGCTGATCGACAAACTTGCCGCCCACAGCTCGCCCGCCTCGAACCTGATCTGGGCCGATCGCCACGGCTCGATCGGCTACAAGCTGATCGGCCGCCTGCCACTGCGCAAGGGCGGCTGCCCCGACCTGCCCAAGCCGGGCTGGAGCGGAGAGTTCGAGTGGGAGGGGACGATCCCCTACGGGGAGCTGCCGGAGACGGTCGATCCCGAGAGCGGCTTCCTCGTCACCGCCAACAACCGCATCGTCGGCGACGACTACCCGCACCACATCACCAGCGAGTGGCTCGACGGCTTTCGCGCGGCGCGGATCGAGCAGTTGCTGCGAGCCAGCGACGAACACGACCTCGAGAGCTTCGAGGCGATGCAGTCCGACAACCTCTCGCTGCCGGGCATCGAGGCGGCACGCCGCTTGGGCCGCCTGACGCCGACGGGCCAGCGCGAGCTGAGCGCGATCGAGCGGCTGCGCAGCTGGGACGGGCGGCTCGACCCGGACTCGATCGCCGGCACGATCTACCAGGCCTTCCTGCTGCGCCTGGCGCGCGAGGTAGCCCGCGCCGCGATCGGCGACCGCGACCTCTCCGAGCGCTGGCTCGACCGCGCCGACAACGGCTTCACCCCGCACGTCACCTCGCCCTGGCGCTGGCACTCGCACCTGATGAAGCTCTGGGAGGAAGGCGACGAGGAGCTGATCGGCCGGCCCTGGGACGAGCTCGTGCTTGAGGCGCTGCGCGGGGCGCTGGACGACCTCAGCGACCGCTTCGGCCCCGACGCCGCCGGTTGGCGCTGGGGCCAGGTGCACGAGATGGAGTTCCCGCACCCGCTCGGCGAGGCCAACCCGCTGCTGCGGCGCCTGCTCAACCGGCGGGTCCGCGCCGGCGGCGCCCAGGAGACCGTGAGCCAGATCGCCTACGACCCCAACGACCCCTATAAAGCCGTCTGGGCGCCGAGCTGGCGCATGGTCGCCGAACCGACCGCGCCCGAGTGCTCGCGCTGGCAGATGTTCACCGGCCAGTCCGGCCACCCCGCCAGCCGTCACTACGACGACCTGCAGGCGGACTGGCTTGAGGGACGCACCCAGCCGATGGCCGGCGAGGGGCCCTGGCGCAAGCTCGAGCTGGTTCCCTCCTGAGCACAGCGCATCGTGTTTGACACGTATTACCTGGTGAACGTCATGCAATTCCTTTCCTAGGCGGGCCGAATCGATCGGTCCTTGCAATGGTTGGGGACGTATGCGCCTGCTTCGTCCAGCCGTCGCAGCTCTTGTGCTGCTCGGCCTCTTCGTCACGTCAGCGCCAGCTAGGACCATCCACGCAGATGGTCATGCCGTCGACGTGCCGTCCCGCTGGCCGGTCTACCGCCTGGCCGAGCACCCGCATATGTGCGTGCGGCTCGACCGTCGCGCCGTCTACTTGGGCACGCCCGGCGCCAGCCAGCGCTGTCCCTCGCAGGCGATCGGTCGCCAGCGCGCGATCCTGATCGAACCGCGTTCGGCGACCCGCTCGCGGGCGGCGGCCAGCGCGGTCGAGCCGCCCACCTCGGTCTCCTCGCCGGAAGCCTTTACCGGCCTCGGCTTCGACGCCTGCGCGGCGCCGTCCTCACGGACGATGACCGCCTGGGCCTCCTCGCCCTACCGCGGCATCGGCGTCTACATCGGCGGCGGCAACCGCGCCTGCTCGCAGCCCAACCTGACCTCGACCTGGGTCAGCGAACAGGTCGCCGCGGGTTGGCACCTGATCCCGACCTACGTCGGCCTGCAGGCGCCGACCAGCGCCTGCGGCAGCTGCGCCAAGCTCAGCACGAGCCTGTCGAAAGCGACCGCGCAGGGCGCTGAAGAGGCGATCGGGGCGGTTGAAGACGCGGCCGCGATCGGCATGGGCCCCGGCAGCCCGATCTACTTCGACATGGAGGCCTACACGCGGACGACCAGCGCCAGCTCAGCGACGCTGACCTTCCTCTCCTCCTGGACCAGCCAGCTGCACGCGCTCGGCTACGTCTCCGGCGTCTACAGCTCCAGCGCCTCCGGCATCGCCGACCTCGGCCGCGCGGTAGGGAGCACCTACACGCTGCCCGACCACGTCTGGACCGCCAACTGGAACGGCGAGCAGAACACGCTTGATCCCTACCTACCCTCGACCGCTTGGCCCGCCCACCAACGCATCCACCAGTACCGCGGCGGCCACGACGAGACCTACGGCCTGATGACGATCAACATTGACAACGACTACATCGACGGCGCCACGGTCGGCGCCTCGATCGCGGCGCCCGAACTGCCTCCGCTGACGGTCAAGCACGTGCGCCCGGAAGGCGGCAAGGTGCGGGTCTGGGTCCGTTGCGGCTGGCCCGAAGGCGAAACCTGCCCTGGGCAGATCATCCTCCGCACCCACGCCCGGGTGCCGCTGCGCGCCCGCCGCGGGGTGCCGACCAGGGTCGTCCGCGTCTCCGCCGCCCACCGCACCTTCCGCCTCGCCGGCGGCAAATCCCACACCTTCGTCGTCGCCCTCAACGAGCGCGGCCGGCCGCTGTTGGCGGCGCGCGGCCTGCTCAAGGCGCAGTTGCTGGTGGCGATTCCCGACGCCCGCACCACGCGAGCGGTTCAGCTCAAGCGCTAGCGGCCCCGAGCCACTCCTCGCTGGAGCTGCCGGCTACCGATTCGATCAGCTCGACGATCGGGGCGGGCGCCTTGTCCGGAGCGCCAGAATCGAAAGGGGGCTGGGGGTCGTACTCGAGACCCAGCTGTACGGCCTGCGCGACCTCGGGCCCGGCCTCCTGGCCGACCAGGTGGAGGGCCATGTCGATCCCGGCCGAGACGCCGGCGGCGGTGATCGTCTTGCCGTCCTCGACGAAGCGCCCGCCAACCGGGTCGGCGCCGTACTGACGCAGCTGGTCCATGAACGGCCAGTAGGTGGTCGCCTCCTTGCCCTCGAGCAAGCCGGCGGCGCCGAGCACGAGGGCGCCGGTGCAGACCGAGGTCGTCCACTTGCTGCCGGCGTCGATCCGGCGCAGCCAGGAGAGCACGTCCTCGTCGCCGAGCAGCGGCCGGTTGCCTTTGCCGCCTGGGACGAGGAGGATGTCCGCGGCCTCGATCTCGTCGATCGAGTAGTCGGCGCTGAGGCCGAGCGCGCCGTTGTCGGTGCGCAGCGTCCCCTTCGCCGGGGCGACGAACTTCACCTCCCAGCCGGGAACCGAGCGCAGGACCTCGTAGGGCCCGATCGCGTCGAGGGCGGTCAATTTCTCGAAGATCAGGATGGCTATTTGCATGAACGCAGGTTCTCGCGCCCGGCTGTCCGCGTCGAGTGGCAGGAATGCCAATATCCGCTAGATTTCTGCCATGCATCGTGTGGTCGCACTCTGCCTTGAGGGCGTAGTTGCCTTGGACTTGGCAATCCCGGCCCAGGCGTTCACGGTGGCCGCGTATCCGACATTGACCACACCAGAGGGGGGTGAAAGTCGGATGCGTGCCACTCCTCGCTACGAGTTCGTTAGCTGCTCGGTCGGGAGCGAGGAGGTGAGGACGACGACGGGGTTCTCCCTGCGCCCGCATTCCGGCCTCGAGGCGTTGGAGGGCGCCGACACCGTGGTCGTACCCGCCTACTTCGACGTCTTCTCGCCGCCGCCCGTTGTGGCGATCGAGGCGTTGCGAGCCGCGGCGAATCGCGGCGCTCGCGTGCTCTCGGTCTGCACCGGTGCGTTTGCGCTCGCCCACGCGGGCCTGCTTGAGGGGCGGCGGGCAACGACCCACTGGGCCTTCGCCGAGGAGCTCGCCGCTCGCTTCCCGACGATCGAGGTCGATGCGGGCGCCCTCTACGTTGACGAAGGCGAGGTGATGACCTCGGCCGGCCTCAGCGCCGGCATCGACCTCTGCTTGCACGTGATCCGTGAGGACTGCGGCGCTGCTATCGGCGACCGCGTCGCTCGGCACATGGTCGCCGCGCCTCACCGCGAGGGCGGCCAAGCGCAGTTCATTGAACGGCCGGGACCCGCCGTGGCGGGCGGCACGGACTCCCTTGAGGGGACCCGGCGCTGGGCGGCCGAGCGCCTGCACGAGCCACTCGACGTCGCTGCGATGGCCGACCACGCCAGCGTCAGCCCCCGTACCTTCGCCCGCCGCTTTCGCGGGGAGACCGGGACGACGCCGCTGCAGTGGCTGCTCAACCAACGGGTGCAGGAGGCGCGGCGGCTGCTCGAGGAGACCGACCTGCCCGTCGACGCGGTTGCCTGGCAGGCGGGCTTCGGCACGGCCGCATCGCTGCGCGATCACTTCCGCCGGGTGACCGCGACCACGCCGAGCGCCTATCGGAGCTCCTTCACCCCGGCCCGAGCGTGAGCTTCGCTCGACCTCAACGCAGCGGCCGTCCGGATCGGGCAGGCTCCCTCCAACGGTGAGCCGGCGCGACCAGATCATGCTCAGTGATGCCGAGCTGCTCGCGCTGCTCGGTGAGGAGCGGATCGCGATCGTCTCCAGCCTCGGGCCCCGCGGCTGGCCGCACTCGATGCCGATGTGGTTCGTGCCGCGCGACGGTGAGATCTGGATTTGGACCTACGCGAAATCGCAGAAGGTCCGCAACCTGGAACGCGACCCCCGGGCCACCGTGCTGGTCGAGACCGGCCGCGAGTACGGCGAGCTGCGCGGCGCGATGATCGAGGCCGAGGCGGAGATCCACCGCGACGGCGAGACCGTGCTCCAATTCGCCGAAGAGCTGACCTTGCGCTACGCCGAGGGAATCTCCTCGGTCGAGGGCGATGCCCGGGCTGCCCTGCAGGCGCAGGCACCGAAGCGCGTGGCAATCCACTTCAAGCCCGTCCGCACCGCCAGTTGGGATCACCGCAAGCTGGGCGGGTCCTACTGAGTCGTTAACTTGCTGGCGATACGGATGCCGTTTCGCCGTGTTAGGAAGTGGGCCGCACCGCCGCGCACCCACCCACCGCCGCCTCCCAAGCACTGAGTTGAGAACCGCCAAGACCACGATCCTGCTGCTGGCCCTCGCCGCCGCCATGCTCGCCCCCACCGCGGCGCAGGCGCTGCCGCGAACGTTCTTCGGCGTCGCCCCGCAGACGGTCCTGACCGACACCGATGCCGCCTACATGAAGGCGGGTGGGATCGGCAGCGTGCGCTGGCCGGTCAACTGGGAATTGATCCAGCCGAGCAAGAAGGGTGGCTATGACTGGAGCAGCGTCGATGCCGCGGTGACGGTGGCGGCGCGGCACGGCCTGACGATCCTCCCCTTCCTCTACGGCACGCCCCACTGGATCGCCAATAAGCCGACGACGCTGCCGATCGACAACGGCCAGGCACGAAAGGCTTGGCTCGCCTTCGTCACCGCGGCGGTCGAACGCTACGGGCCCGAAGGGGAATTCTGGAGCCTGCACGCGCCGGCCGTGGCGGGGGTCAACTACGTGCCCGCCGTGCCGAAGCCGTTGCCGATCCGCACCTGGCAGGTGTGGAACGAGGCGAACTTCTTCTACTTCGCCTACCCGGTCTCGCCGACTCGCTACGCGAGGCTGCTGAAGCCGACCTACGGCGCGATCAAGGCCGCCGATCCGAGCGCGAAAGTGCTGCTCTCCGGCCTCTTCGGCGCTCCCAACCCGGGCGGCAAGAAAGGCATGGACGCGGACAAGTTCCTCGCCGCTCTCTACCGGGTGCCGGGGATCAAGAGCTACTTCGACGGGGTCGCCCTGCACCCCTACGCCTTCCACGTCGAAGACCTCGAAGAACTGACCGAAGGCATGCGCGAAGTCATCGTCGAAAACCACGATCGCGCCACTGGCCTCTACATCACCGAGATGGGCTGGGGGTCTCAAAACGACCCCAACGTGGTCGCCTTCGAGCAGGGCATCCAGGGCCAGGCCCGCGAATTGCGCAAGTCCTACGCCTACCTGATCGCCAACCGCAACCGGCTCAACCTCAAGAGCACCTACTGGTACTCGTGGAAGGACACCGCCGAATACCCGGCCTGCAGCTTCTGCGACTCGGTCGGCCTCTTCCGCGCCGGCGCCCGCTTCCATCCAAAGCCAGCCTGGCGCGCCTTCGTCGCCCTCAGCGGCGGCCGTGCCCGGCCCTGAGCGGTCGTTGCGCGCCCGCCGCCGCCCGCTCCTCGATTCGACTGAATAGGGTGCCTCGCCCTTGGCGCGAACCGCTACGTCAACGATCGCCGCGCTGGCCGCGGCGACCCGAGCGAGGCTCGGCCGCCGAGGGGCGCCGCCTTGGGCGCTTGGCATCTTGGTTGCGATTCTTGCTTGGAGGCTCGCCTTCCAACTACCCGCGGTGGGCGCAGATCCGAGCTGGTCAGCGGGGCTCTACATGGCGGCCGAGCAGGGTCGCAACTTCGGCTCGGAAATCGTCTTCGGCTACGGCCCGCTTGGCTTCCTCGCCCAGCCGCGGCTCTGGTATAGCGACCTCGCGATAGGGGCGTTTCTCTACGGGGCGGCGATCATCTTCGCCTTCAGCTGCACCGCGATCTGGAGCCTCAGTCGCAGCGTTGGAAAGCTCGGCGCCGCCGTTATCGTCTTTGCCTTCCTTGCCACTGCGCCCAGCCTCGAGCAGCTGCCGCTCGTGCTCGCCGTTGCCTGGGCGCTGGCGGCACTGCGCGACGATCGGCCCGTCTTCACGCTCGCGCTGCTCGTCTACGGTGGCGCCGTCTTCAGCGCCCTGGAGCTCATGGTCAAGCTCTCGCTTGGCCCGCCGATCTTGCTGATCTGTGTCGCCGGGCTGGTCGGGGCGCGGGCGAGCCGCCGCCAGCTCCTCACCTTCGCCGGCGTCTTCCTGATCAGTCTGATCGGGCTCTGGCTGCTGGCCGCCCAGTCGCTGCCCGCGCTCCTCGACTACCTGACCAACGGCGAGCAGATCGTCGCCGGTTACAACGAAGCGATGGCGACCAAGTCGGCGCCTGGCTGGGAGGCACCGCTGACCTTCCTGGTCATGATCGCCCTCGTTGCCGCGGCGAGCTTCGCGATCAAATACCGCGATCGCCGGGCTCGCTGGTTCGGGATCTCCCTCGTCGCCCTTGCCGCTTTCATCACCTTCAAGTACGGCATCGTTCGCTACGAGACCAACCATCTCGCGATCGGGTTCTCGACCGCGCTCGGCCTCTGGCTGATCTTGCCCTGGACGCGGGCGCGGATGCCGGTTCTGGCGATCGGCGTGGTCGCGATCGGCGCCGTCACCCTGCACAGCTTCCCCGGTAACGGCTATCCGGGCTTGAACCCGATCCACAACCTCGGTGTGCTCGAAGAACAGACCCAGATCCTGCTCAGCCCCAGTCGCCGCGACGCCCTAATCGAGCAGGGCCGGGTGGCGCTGCAGAGCGCTTATCGCCTCGACCCCGAAACGCTGGCCGAGCTACGAGGCAAGCCGGTTGACATCGATCCCTGGGAGATCGGCGTGGCCTGGGCCTACGGCCTCTACTGGTCGCCGCTGCCCGTCTTCCAGAATTACAGTGCCTATACCGCCCACCTCGACCAGCTCAACGCCGAGAAGGTTGCCGACCCGAATGGGCCGCGGATCGTCCTTCGCGAGAACCCCGACGGCATTGATCCCTTCGCCAACAGCCGCTCGATCGAAGCTCGCTACCCCGCCTGGGATCCGCCCGAAGAGGCGCGGGCGATCCTCTGCCATTTCGCCCCGATTCACACCACCTCGCAGTGGCAGGTACTGGAAAGGACAACCGATCGCTGTGGGCCCGAACGATTGATCACCAGCGTCGAGTCGGAGGTCGGGGAGCGGGTGAGGGTGCCCCGGCCACGGCCTGGGGAAATCGTTTTCGTTCGCATCCACGGCATCGAGGTGCACGGCCTGGAAACGCTGCGCGCCCTGCTCTGGCGGCCGATCTTTCGCTTTGCCTATCTCAGCGACTCGACGAACTACAGGCTCGTTCCCGGCACCGCCGCCGGCGGGCTGCTGCTCGCCTCCGCCCCCGCGCTTGATCAGCCCGGGCCGTACTCCCAGTTCCCCCAGGCCACTGAAATCAGGCTGGTCGGGGTTAGCGGGGGCTTTCGCTACGACTTCTACCGAATGAAGGTGCGCCCAGTGCCCGGCGAAGCCCGGGAAGCGCGGCGCATTTTGCCCGGCTAGACCTCTCGCTCGGGAGCAACCGCGACGATCGCGTACTCCCCCTGCGTGATCCTGTCTACCTCCCAGTTTCCCTCTCCGAGGGGGCAGAAGACGTCGGCGGAGGCAAAGCCGGCAAGCTGGCAGAGGGCGAGCATCGTCTCCGGGAAGAGTGGCTGGCGATGCGTGGGGTCGACCCAGAATGCCTTCAGCGCCTGGGCAGAGTGGGGATTGACCGTCTCGGCGATCAAGAGGCCGCCGGGGCGCAGGGCGTCGAGGCTGAGGTCGAGGAAGCGCTGCAGCTCCTCCAGCTCCAAGTGCTCGATCACCTGAGCGCTGAAGACGGTCCCCAGGGAATCCTTCGGGTGCTCACCCAAGTACTCGACCAAGTCCGTCCTCTCAACCTCTCCGTGGCCCTTTTCCTGGCAGCGCTTGATCATTTCCGGGTCTGAGTCGACCCCGATTCGCTCGATGCCGTGCTCGCGCAGGAGGTCGAGGAACTCGCCGCGTCCGCAGCCGGCGTCGAGGACGGGCCCGAAGCCGGTGACGAGGCCGACGTAGACGCTTTGACGGTCGCGGATCAGCTCCTCGGAGCCGCGGAAGATGTCCTCGAAGCCGCGGTACCCGCCGGCGCCCTTGCCGTCGAAGCCGGCCGTCTCGCCGAGCAGCGGATGCTGTCGAGCGCTGAAGCTGTCGGTCGCCATGTAAGGCTTGGCAGCGCTTGCCCGGACGAGTGCGTCAGCTTGATCGGCGCGTTCGCCCAGCTCGGCGATCTTGGTGGCGATCTCCTCGGCGAAGCCCTGCTGACCCTGCTCCAACGCGTCGACGCGATGGCGATCCTGGTTGAGGGTGCCGTCGACATCGCTTGCCAGCTTGTCGAGGCCTCCCTGTGCGGCGCTGAGCTCCTCGCGAACGGTTGCCAGCGCCGATCCGGCTGAAGCCAACTCACCTTCGAGGGTTGCGATCCCCTTTGCCAGTTGCTCCTGCCCCTTCTTGGCCACCTGCTCGCGCTGCTCGATCGCGGCAGCCAAGCGCGATTCGGCATCGTCGAGCGCGGCGCTCGAAGCGGTGATTCGCTCGGCGAGCGCGCGCTGGGACGTGAGCGCATCGTTGACCGCCTCCCCGGTCGAGCTGCGGAGATCCTCCAGCTCGGCCGCGTGCGCGGTGATCGCTTCGCGTGTCTCGCTCGTCGCCTCGGCCAACTGCAGCCGCAGAGAGGAGATCTGACCGCTCAGGTCCCGGACGGCCTCCTCGTTGCTCCTGCTGGTCTGCTCGGCGAGCTGGGCAACGACAGTGCCGAGCTCATCGATCGCGGCCGCGGCGCTCAGGTTGATCCGCCGCTGGTAGGAGGTGTAGGGGCGCAGGACACGCATGAAGGCGCGCTTGACAAACCTGCGGAAACGGCTGGCGCCGGGCCGTGGCGGCGGCTCTCCAAAGCGCAGCAGGTGGTGCAGCTGGGCGCGTCCGGAGGCGGGGTCGGCGTCCGCAACGGCCGCCCGCGGTCGCCTTGCCACCACGGTGCCATTACGCGCCGGAGCAGCCGCAGCTCCATCTGCGCTACCAAGCTGGCGGGCGAGGAGCTCGCCCGCCGCCCGCGGCGAGTGGGTGCGGCGGATGTCGGCAGCGGCCCGCCGACCCCTGGACTCCGCCTCCCCACGCTGCTCGAAGACGTGCCTCATCTGCGCAGCGGCATGCTCCAGGTTCGGCTCGGCCCACTCGGCGTCTTCCGGGTAGGGGCCCGCGGACGCCCCGATACGCGCCATCGAGTGCTCGACCAGGTAGCTGTTGCCGGCGGTCATGAAGTCGAGGTTGCCCGAGTAGGCGGTGGCGATCACCGGCTTGCCGAAGTACATCGCCTCCGCCATCGTTAGGCCAAGTCCCTCGGAACGATGCAGCGAGACGTAGCAGTCGCAGCTCTCGATCATCGCGTTCTTGACCTCCGCCTCGACGGTCTCCTCGATCAGGTGGATATCGGGGTGCTCGGCCGCCGCCGCGGCGAGCTCGTCTGCCTGCTCGGGGAACAGATCCCCGGAGACTGACTTGACCACCAGTGAGGCGCCCGACCCAGGCTTGAACGCGGCCCGGAAAGCTTCGACCACCCCGAGTGGGTTCTTGCGCCGGAAGACGCTGCGGTAGTCGAAGACAAATAGAAAGCAAAAGCCCTCCGGCATCGCCAGGCTGGCGCGGCTCAGCCTGGCGGGGGCGACCGGGGTGACCGGAACCCGGATCGTCCTCACCGGCACCGGCGAAAGCGGCTGGATCGCCGCCGAGATGTGCTCGGAGGCGACCCACACTTCGTCGATGTGGTCGAAGGAGCCGCGCCAGCGCTCCGGGAACTTCGCCACCTCCCAGAACCAGAGGCCGGCCGAGCGCCGGCCCTCGAACAGCCCCTTGCCGGCGGCGCCGGCGAGCTCGGGCAGCATGTCGGCGTTGACGCAGATCAGGTTGAAGTCGAACGGAAGCTCGCGCTCGCTGAGGCCGCCGAGGGCGGCCGGCATCTCGGCGGCTTCGACCGGGATGTCGATCGGAGCGGTTTGCACCCCAGCCGACTCGAATGCGAGTTGCAGCTGCCGCGCAGCCTCGCCGACGCCCAGCTCGGAGCTCAGGTAGCCCGCCAGGTTGACCCCGAGCGCGCTGCGCTGGGGGGCGGCTTCGGAGTGGGTCCCGGCCGCCGGCACCCGATGCGGCAGTAGTCGCTCGGAGATGCGCAAGGTCGCCGCGTTTTCGTGCATCCAGTGAGCGAAGGCGGCGCCGTCGTCAGCCTCGATGTCGGGGAACGCCTCGCGCAGGTCCTCGCGGGAATCCCTGATCGCTCTTCCGTAACGGCTGAGGCCACCGTTCCCACTGGGCGATTCGTTCAGGTAGCCGACGAAGCGCTTGGCTCCCCGCGGCGAGAAGACCGACCCCTTGAGGCGACCGCCCTCGATCGCTTCCCGGTGGACCCGGCGGGCCGGGCGGTCGAGCCTGATCCCATTCGGCAACGACTCCCACTGATAAGGCCACGCCTTGGCATCGCCGTGTCCATGCTCCAAGAGTGCCTCGGCGTGGGTCGCGCAGATCGCGGTGAGCGCCGCGGAGTCAGCGACGTCGATCCGGTTCTGGTGTCGGCTCAGCTCCTTTGACCGAAAGGGGTCGAAGCCGCTGAAGTGGAAGAAGCGGAGCGGCTCTCCGTCGACGAGATAGTGGCCGTCACGCAGTTCGAAGTGGCGGCTCGGCAGGTTCCAGTAGGCGACGTTGTAACCGGGGTTACGGAGGATGTGGACGCTGCTCCAGATCCCGGGCACGAGGTCGATCCAGCGCTGGTCGACAAAGTGCCCCTTCTCGGGATCGACCACGCAGTGGTGCTCGAGCCGCTCGGCCCACCAGTCGAGGAGCTGCTCGCATTGCTCACCCGCGCCGAGCGCGATGAAGCCAAGGTTGTAGGTCCCGGCGACGAGGATGTCCTCCTCGTTGGGGCGCAGGCCGTCCCGTGGCAAGGCACCGGTGAAGTGTGGGGTGAGCACGATCCCGTGCTCACGGGCGAGCTCGTCGATCTCCTGCAGGGAGTTGGCGACCCATATGTCCGGATCCAAATAGGCGACGGCGTCGATCTCCGACCGCTTGAGCAGGTATTTCAGGAACCACGGCTTGACTGCGGTCGAGAGCTCCAGCACGTCATAGGAGGCCGCCATCCGCTCCGCATCGGGAAGGCCGATCTCGTCAATACCAACGAGCTCGAACGGCTCCCGCCCGGGATCGATCCAGCCGGCGAAGTCGTCAATCACGAGGACGTGGCAGGTTCCATCCGGATCGACTCGCTTGAACGACTCGGCGAGCACCCGGGCGTGGGCGACGTAGTTCTTGGCGATGATGGTGCAGATGTTCACTGTCCAGCGCCCTGATTCTGTTCTTCCTGCTGCTGCAGGAGGACGTTGAGCAGCCTGTTATCAGCGAGCTGCCACTTGCCGCCGGTTCGCACCATCCGCAGCTGGACCTTGATCGAGTGCGGTCTCTGCTTGCGCTTCGTCCAATCGATTACAAGCACGGTACGCGACCCTTCGTGCTTCACCTGTTCGATCTTCGGCACGCCGTTGAGGGCGTCGCCCAGGACATTGAACTGGCCGGCCAAGTCGGGCAGGGACGGCTGCTTGGCATAGAGGGACTGTGCTCGTTTTGGCTTGTTGAGCTGAACCGCCTGCCACCAGCGCAGCGCCGCGTATTGCGGCGTCCCCGGCTTCTCCTGACCGGTTTCGGCGATGGTTGGCGCGGTAGGGACACTGCCCGTTGGCAGGGTCGAGTCGCCGCGCGCTCCGCAGCCCAGCAGGGCGGCGGTGCAGCTCAGCAAGGCGATCGCCCCCGCGAGTCGTTGCTCCCTCATCGAGCCGGCAAGACTACCCACTTGGATACCCTCGCCCCATGGCCTTCCCAACCGCAGAGAACCCCGCGATCGCGACGCCGAGGGCGCTGCCGCCGGCCGATAACGAGCTGCTGTTCTTCCTCCATGTGCCCAAGACCGCGGGTATCAGCCTCACCGCGATCCTCGATGCGCACTTTGCCCCGGGAGCGGTCCTCGAGGTCCAGGACTGGAGGGATGCGGAGAGGCTGATTGGCCAAATGTCGGTGGTCGAGCTCGCCCGGGTCCGCTGCGTCCGCGGCCACCACTGGTTTGGACCAGGGGACCGGGCGATCCACGATCGGCTCGCGATCGATCCGCTGGTCCTAACCGTGCTGCGGGACCCCGTTGCTCGCACCGTCTCCGCCTACCAGCACGTGATGCGCTGGGACGAACACTGGTTGCGCGAGTGGCTGGGCCTAGCCGAGGGCGAGACGATGCCGATGCACGACTTCGTCGAGCATCCCCTTGTCCAGGGGGAGATCGCCAACCTGCAGACGCGGCTGATCGCTGGCAGGATCCCTGGCAATCCGCCGCAGCTTGATATGGACTCCGGCGATGGGGTCCCCCTCGAGGAGGGTGAGCTGCTGGCCGCGGCAAAGGCACGACTCGACTCCTTCGTCTGGGTTGGCCTCACCGAGCGGATGGAGGAGTCAGTGCGGCTGCTGACGACGATGATGGGATGGGAGGCGGTCGAGGAGCTGCCGACGCTAAATGTCAACCCAGTTCCCTCCGCCCAACTCGAGGTGCCGGAGGAGACACGCGCGGCGATCCTGCAACGGACCGCTCTCGACAGCGAGCTGTACGCGCATGCTGGCCAGCTTCTCGACCGGGCGCTTGACGCTCACCTGCCGGCCAAAGCGCCGGCCGAGCCTAGCCCCCCTGAGCCTGTTTGACCGCCTCGTCCAGGACGAGGTTTTCGGTCAACTTCCAAGCGCCGCCGACCTTGGCCAGCCTTAGGGTCACGTCCCGTGTGGGCGGCTTGGCGCCGGGAATCGTCTGGGTGGCGACCACGGTCGCTTCTTTGCCCGACTGCTTGACGGAATCGATCTTGACCGTGCCGCCAAGGGTTGCGCCGACCAGATTGAACTGACCCGCAAGCGCTGGGACCGGTGGTTCTTCGGCGTAGAAGGACGCAGCTAGTTCGGGGTCGTTCTGCTGTACGGCGAACCACCATTCCAGCGCTGCGCGTTCGGGTGAGCCGGCCGGCTGGGCCTTGACCTGCGCTTCTTTCAGCAGCGGCGGCCCGGTAACGAGTGCGACGCCTTCCACCTGGCTGCTTTCGCCCTTGGAACTGGCGCAGCCCGCCATCGCGGCAATCAATGCCAAGGCGAAGACGATCCCCACCAACCTGTATACGCGTCCGTTCATCAGCAGCGCTGGAAAGAATAGCTAGGGCGTCACTATCCTGGGCGCAGATGCCGCGGGGGATGCAAATAGCGGTCGTTCTCCACTACGAGGGGATGAGCGGTGCCTTGCGCTCGCTTCGCGACCGCCTCAGCGGGCTCGATCCTCAGACCGAGCTGGAGTTCATCGTGCCCGGCCCGGGCGCCGCTCAGCGCGAGCTGGCGGACCTGGGCGCCGTCAGTGAGCTGGAGTTCTCCGCCCTCACCTTCCCCGACTCGCTTGCACGGGCTCGCGGGCATTTCGCTCGCCTCGGCGCCGAGTCGGCTCGGTTCCGCCAGCACTTCGCCGAGTCTCGCCCGGACCTGGTGATCACCACCTCGACGATGCTTCCCGCGGCTGTGAGTGCCGCGAGCAAAGCGGGGCTGCCCGTGCTGGTCCACGCCTCGGAGCTGCTCAGCTCCGAACGGCTGCCCTCGGTCTCCAAGCAAATGATTGCCAATCTCCTGCTGCGCTGGACGGGGCAGCGCGCCAGCCTGGTAGTCGCCTGCTCCGATGCTGTCGCCAGCCAGTTCAAGGGCAGCGGCTCATCGGTCGAGACGCTTTACCCCCCAGTGGCCGATGTCTTTGCCGGTGGCGATCGCGAAATCTTGCGTGGGCGCTTTGGGATAGGCGCTGAGCAGCCCTGCGTGGTCTCGGTAGGCAACATCACCCGCGGCCGCGGGCAGGACCTGCTGTTGCGAGCTTTCGCGAAACTTCGCCGGCGTTTGCCGAACGCTCGCTGCTTGATCATCGGCGAGCCCTTCGAGCGGGAGCGAGACCTCGGCTACCGCGCCCGCCTTGGCAACCTGGCGAATCAGCTCGGCATCTCCGAGGTGGTCGATTTCGCCGGTCCGGTCGAGACGATGGCGGACGTCTACGCCGCCGCCGACTTGGTCGTCAACCCGGCCCGCATTCCCGAGTCCTTTGGCCGGGTCGCATGCGAGGCTCTGCTTGCCGGTCGCCCGGTCGTATCGACCCGGGTGGGGGCCGTCCCCGAGGTTCTGGGCGACGGCGAGAGCGCCCTTTTGGTCGATCCGGACGATCCGGACCAGCTTGCAGCCGGCATGCTGCGCTTGCTGACCGAGCCCGAGCTCGCCGCCAGGCTGGTCTCGACCGGCAGGGCGGATGCCTTGCGCCGCTTTGCGCCCGAGCCGGTGGCCGCGCGGTTCAGCCAGCTGGTGGTGGAAACGGTGACAAGGGAGGGGGGTTGGCAGCCAGGCGAGCAGCCTTCAACGCCTGCCGCTCCGGCTCCGCATTCTGTCGAAGCGCCCGCTTTGCGCTCGCCCTGAGTCGCAGGTTTACCCGCCAGGCCCGCCAGGCCCGCCGCTCGGCCGCCTCACCGTAAGCGCGCCGCACTACCGACCTTCGATTGACAGCCGCCTCCAGCTCGGGGCCGTCGTCCCAGCGCCGATCGGTGGAGCCGCGGCGCCGGTGAGCCACCCGGGTCAGCCCTGGGCAGATCCACGAATCCACTCCGGCCGCCGCAGCCCGCAGCCCGAGGTCCATGTCCTCTGCGTAGAGGTGGATGGCAGGGTCAAAGGGGCCGAGCAGGCGAAGTAGCGATCGAGGGGCGGCGATGCAGGCGGCGGAGAGCCAGGCGACTCGGGTGTCGGTGGCGAGCCGCCAGGGCTCTGTCCTTGCCCGCGCGGGGCGAGGCTGCAGCCGGCCCGGCACGACCGCGCCCAGCCAGGGCCAGGCACCAGCCGGAGGGCCACTGGCTGAAGCCTGGACGCTGCGATCGGGGTTGAGCAGGCGGGGACCGGCGATGCACTGGCGGGCAATGGCGAACTCGGCGAGCAGGGGGAGGCGGTCGTCGAGCAGCTCGGTGTCGGGATTGAGCAGGACCACCGCCTCGGAAGTGGCGAGCTCGACGCCGCGATTAGAGGCGGCGCCGAAGCCGCGGTTCGAATCGAGGCGCTCGAACTGGCCCCTGCCCTGCCACTGCTCGGCAACCGCTTGGGGGGGGTCGCTGGAGGCGTTGTCGATGACAACCAGCTCGGTCTCGGCGCCGAGGTGGCGGTTCATCGAGGCGACGAGGCGCGCCAGGTGGTCGGCGCACTCCCAGGTGACGACGACGACGGAGAGGCTCAAAGCCGCTCGGCGAGCGTTCTCACCTTCGTCTTGAAGAGGAACACGGCAAACAGGCAGACGGAGAGGAAGACGGCGCCGGGCCCGATCCACCCCCAGGCGCTTCCCGCGGCCTCGGTCACCCCCGGGGCGGAGGGGTCGACGGCCCACTTTCGCAACAGCTCGAAGATCGGGGCGAGCGGATTGATCATCAGCAGGTTGCGAAAGTCAGCCGGAACCCGCTCGACCGGGTACATGATCGGCGAGATGTAGAAGAGAGCGAGCGAGGCCACGACCCAGATCTGCGCCACGTCGCGGAACTGGACGAAGAGGGTGGAGAGGACGAACGTCATCGCGACCGTGAAGACGAGTGCCGCCAGCAGCACGAGCGGCACCAGGAACCAGGTCAGCAGCGGCTGCAGCCCGGTCAGCATCAGGATCGCCATGATCGCGACCAGGTTGAGCAGAAAGGTGAAGACCGAGGTCAAGACCAGGGAGAGCGGGATCACCGCTCGCGGGAACTCCATCTTCCGCAGCACCCCTTCGCTGGCGACCATCGCCCGGATCGCCCGTCCGCAGGTGTCGGCGAAGAACTGGAAGACCAGCAGGTTGAGCAGCAGCATCGCCGGATAGTTGACGACGCCCGAGCCGACGCCGAGGATCTGGCTGAAGACGAGGTAGATCACCCCGAACATCGCCAGCGGCCGAGCCAGCGTCCAGACGTAGCCGAGCACGGACCCGGCGTAGATCAATTTGAACTCGGCGACCGAGCTGAGCCAGAGCAGGTCCCAGAAGCGCCTCCAGTTGGAGTCGAGCGCGCGCGGGCCGGAGATCTCGCGCAGCTCGTAGGCGGCGGGCTGCGCGTTCACTGCTCGACCACGGAGAGGACGGGGTCCGGCTCGGCCTGCTCGGGCGCCGGCGGGTGAAGGTAGCGCTTCGCCACCTCGTCCGGATCGCCCTCCATCGCTATCCGCGCATCTTCGAGCAGGATCGCGCGGTCGCACTGCGCCTTCATCACGTCCATCGCGTGGGTGACGAAGACGATCGTCTTCCCTTCGTCGCGCAGCCGGTGCAGCCGGTCCAGGCACTTGGCGCGGAACTCGGCGTCGCCGACCGCCAGGACCTCGTCGACGAGGAGGATGTCGGCGTCGACTTGGGCCATGACGGCGAAGGCGAGGCGCACCCGCATTCCCGATGAGTAGTTCTTCAGCTTCACCTTGGTGTAAGGCTCGAGCCCGGCGAACTCGATGATCTCGGGGTACAGCGAGCGAGCGACATCGGGCGCCAAGCCCATCATCACGCCGCTCATCACGACGTTGTCGAAGGCGGCGAGCTCCGGGTTGAGGCCCACTCCGAGCTCGATGAAGGGGGCGACTCGTCCTGCTACCCGCACCGTTCCCGCATCGGCGGCGTAGACGCTGGCGAGGATCTTCAGCAGTGTGCTCTTGCCCGAGCCGTTGGCGCCGACGATTCCCAGGAACTCACCCTCGCCCACGTCGAAAGAAACTCCGTCGAGCGCGAGCAGCTCATCGCCGTGACGATTCCGCAGCGGATGCAGGAGGCGCTCCTTAAGGGTCTCCATCTGATGGGCGGGGATATGAAAGCGCTTGTGGAGGTCCCTCGCTTCGACCGCGACCGCCGCTGGCGCCGGGCGTAGCCGCACCGGCTCCTCCGTGCCCGTTGCGTCCTCTGCCGGCTCTCCGGCATCCGTCTCCCCTTGGGCCTCTGCTGCCGACGTTTTCTCCTCGGCGAGCGGTGCGTCGATGTCGACCTCAGCCGACATCTGGCTGTGCCCCTCGCCTGGACCCGCCGTCAGCGCCGCATTGAGAGCGGCCTTGAGTCGGACCCGCTCGGCGTGCACGGCACTGATCTCGGTGTGCAGGTCGGTCTGGGAGCTGTGGGTGAAGGCCAGCTCTTCGTGCAGGTGGGTCAGCCGGGCGTCGAGGATGCGCACCTCACGGCGCAGCTCGGCCCGGTCGGAATCGGCGACCGCGAGCGCCTCCTGAAGTCTCGTCTGCAGCTCGAGCGCTCGCGACAGCTCCGCCTGCAGGGCCTCGACGCGCGCTCCCGGTTGCTCATCCATCGCGCCTAAAGTAGCCGAATGACGGCCGAGGGGGACGAGATCGCGATCTGCATGGCGAGCTTCAATCCGGACCCTGCCCTCTTCGAGCGCCAAGTCGACTCGATCCGAGCGCAGGACCGCGGCAACTGGCTCTGCATCGTCTGCGACGACGGCTCGGACGCTGGCTTGCTGGCCGAGATCGAGGCCGTCCTCGGCGACGACGAACGCTTCCAGCTGCATGCCTGTGAGGAGCGGCTCGGCTTCTATCGCAACTTCGAGCGGGCGCTCGGGCTGATTCCCGCCGGCCCCCGGTTCGTCGCCTTCTGCGACCAGGACGATCGCTGGTACCCGCAGAAGCTCCGCCGCCTGCGCGGCGCCTTCGGCCCCGGGGTCAACCTCGCCTACAGCGACATGCGGATCGTCGCCGCCGACGGCGCGACGATCTCCGACACCTACTGGAACCGGCGCCGCAACAACTCGACCGACCTGCTCTCGCTGCTGATCGCCAACACGGTCTCGGGAACCGCCTGCATGTTTCGACGCGAGCTGCTCGATTGCGCCTTGCCCTTTCCACCGCTGGGGGGGACGGGCGCCTTCCACGACCGCTGGATCGCGCTGGTGGCGCTGGCACTTGGCGACCTCGCCTACGTCGACGCGCCTCTGCTCGACTACGTGCAGCACGGCGCTGCCGCGATCGGCCACGAACGCGCCAACCGCGGCGGCGTGCGGCGGCGCGACCTGGGCGAGTGGCGGCGGACCCTGGCCCGCCTGCGAAGCGGTGAGCTGGCGCGTCGCTGGCAGAGCGCCTACGCCGACGTCTACCTGCGCATCGCCGCCGAGGCCGCGACGCTGGAGCAGCGCTGCGGTCCCCAGATGACGCCGCCCAAGCGGCGGGCGGCGCATCGCATCGCCGTCGCCGATCGTTCGCCGCTGGCGGTTCCCTGGCTGCAGCTGCGCAGCATGCGGCGCCACCTCGGCCGCGACGAGACGCTCGGGGTGGAGCGCGGCCTGGCCCGCGGCATCGCCTGGCATCAGCTGCGCCAGCTCAGGAGCCGGCTTGGCGGAGGCCGTCCGTAGGATGGCGAGCGTGGGCAAGCGGGCGCTGATAACCGGCATCACGGGCCAGGACGGCAGCTACCTGGCGGAAATGCTGCTCGGGCTCGGCTACGACGTCCACGGCTTGGTCCGCGACTCCGCCGAGGAGAACCTCGAGCGGCTGCAGGCGGTCCGCCAGCGCCTCACCCTGCATACCGGTGACCTCTGCGACCAGGCTTCCCTGGTCGCGGCGATGCGCGCCAGCGAGCCGGACGAGATCTACAACCTCGCGGCGATGTCCTACGTCGCCAACTCCTGGAACCAGGCCACGCTGACCGGGGAATACACCGGCATGGGCGTTACCCGAATGCTCGAGGCGATGCGCGAGGTCTGCCCGGGGGCACGCTTCTACCAGGCGTCCTCCAGCGAGATGTTCGGCCGGGTTCGCGAGACGCCGCAGACCGAGCTGACGCCCTTCTACCCGCGCAGCCCTTACGGAGTCGCCAAGGCCTACGGTCACTTCATCACGGTCAACTACCGCGAGAGCTACGGGCTCTTTGCCTGCTCCGGGGTCCTCTTCAACCACGAGAGCCCACGCCGGGGACCGCAGTTCGTAACCCGCAAGATCACTCGCACGGCTGCCGCGATCAAGCTGGGCTTGGCCTCGGAGCTGCGCCTCGGCAACATGGACGCCCGGCGGGACTGGGGGTTCGCGCCCGACTACGTGAAAGCGATGTGGCTGATGCTGCAGCGCGACGAGCCCGACGACTTCGTCGTCGGTACCGGCGAGGAGCACTCGGTTCGGGACCTCGTCCAGGCGGCCTTCGGCTACCTGGACCTGGATCCCAGCGAGTACGTGAGCGAAGACCCCGCCTTCATCCGCGCCGCCGACGTCGAGCGGGTCGTCGCCGACTCGAGCAAGGCCTACGAGCAGCTGGGCTGGCGCCACACGGTCAACTTCGCGCAACTGGTCGAGCTGATGGTCGACGCCGACCTCGCCCGGCTTACGGCCTCGCCGCAGGCGAGTCAGGCCGGCTGAGGCTCGCCGATATTCGTGTAGTCGCCGACGTTAGAGTGCTCGCCGATGCTCGACTGGGCGGGGGACACGACTAGACGGCTGCGAGACGTGCTCAATCGGGCGGTTTTCCTTCCTTCGCCGTCGGCGACGCTCAGGTTCAAGGGCTGGGAGGGGGTCGTGGTCCTGATCTCCTTCCTGGCGCTGGCCATCGTTCTGCAGATGCTCAGGGTCGGCCCCTCCAGCGCCTTGAACTCGCTCTGGGCAGAGGACGGGCCGGTCTTCCTCGAAAAGGCGATGACGCATGACTTCCTCAGCGCCCTCACCACGACGTGGGCCGAATACCTCGTCGTGGTCCAGAGCCTGATCGCCGAGGTGGGGACACTGGTGCCCCTGCGCGCCGCTCCGGCGGCGATGAACCTGATCACCGCCCTCGTCGTCGCTCTCAGCGGGGTCGCCATCTGGTTCGCTAGCGCCGCCCACATCCGCAGCCCCTACCTGCGGGCGCTCTTGGTGGTTCTGACGGTCCTGGTTCCGGTGGGCAGCATCGAGACGGTCGTTTCGCCCACCAACGTCTCCTGGTACATGGCCGTCGCGGTCTTCTGGCTGCTGCTCTGGCGACCCGCGACCATGTTGGGTGCCGCGCTCAGTGCCGGGCTGATCCTTGCCACTGGCCTCAGCACGCCCGTCATCTTCTTCTTCGTTCCGCTCGCCTTCCTGCGCGCGATCGCGATCCGCGATCGCCGCGACGCGCTGATCGTTGGCACCTTCGCGCTTGTCACGGCGACCCAGCTATTCGCCGTGCTCAACAGCACACGAATCTCCTCCGACGTCTGGACCGGGGGCATCATCACCACTTTCCTGCAGCGCGTGGTCAGCGGCTCGGTCCTGGGGCTCGAATTGAGCGGATCCGTTTGGACCGACTGGGGATGGCCGTTTTTGATCGCGATTACCGTCGCGATCACCGCCTGCCTGATCGTGCTGGCCCTGCGCGCCACCTCCAGCCGCCTCTTTGCCGCGATCGCAATCGCCACCTCGGTGGTGATGTTCCTTGCCTCGAGCTACCAGCGCGGGCTGGGCGGGATGGCCTGGCCGGTCGGCGCCTACAACAACCTCGGCGCCCGCTACACGGTGGTGCCAACCTTGCTGCTGATTGGCGCCGCCCTGGCCCTGATCGATGCTCGCCGCCGCTCGTCGAGCGGTCGTCCCGTGATTGAGATGGCGACCATCGCCGTGCTGCTGGTTCCCCTCGTCACCTCTTTCGATGTGGCCGCTGGAGAGGCCCGCGGCGGGCCGCCGTGGGACGACAGCCTGAAGTCCGCCGCCGGGTCATGCGAAGTCAGGCACCTCGACGAAATCCCCGTCTACACCGCCCCCGCGGGATGGACGATGAACATCTCCTGCGACCGCCTGATCGCCGCGGAGAAAGTTGGTCTAGTGCCCTAGCGCTTAAAGGTTCGAGTGCGTCTTACGGCCCCCGCGCCATGTCCCGCGCGGCCGGGCCGTCGGCATTCCGTCGCGGCGGTAGTCGCCGCGGCTGAGGTGATGCTCGAGGAAGACGTAGAGGACGATGAAAAGGTAGCGGCTGCCCATCTCGTTGAGCCGCAGCTTCGAGGTTCCCGCTTTGCGGTTGGTCCAGGAGATCGGCACGATCCCGTAGCTGTAGCCGCGCACAACGGCCTTCAGCGGCAGCTCGACCGTGAGGTTGAAGTGGTGCGAGAGGAAGGGCTGGACGTTTTCGATCACCTCACGCCGGTAGGCCTTGAAGGCGTTGGTGGTGTCGTTGTAGCCGTGGCGGAAGAGGACGCGGATGCCGAAGTTGACGATCCGGTTCATGATCAGCTTCGAGCGCGGATAGTCGAGCACGGTCGAGCCGTGGACGAAGCGCGAGCCGAAGGCGCACTCGTAGCCCTCTTCGAGCAGCCGGTGGTAGGAGACGAGGTCGCCCGGGCTGTCCGATCCGTCGGCCATCACGATCGCCACCGCGTCTCCATCGAACGCCTCCAGCCCCGCCCTTACGGCGAAGCCAAAGCCGTTGCGGTAGGGCGAGGGGAGGCAGCGCACCTGCGGATGCGCGGCGCTGATGTTCTGCACGACCGCGGCTGTCCCGTCGGTGCTGGAGTCGTCGACGACGATCACCTCGTGCTCGATCTCCTCGCGCGCGAGGGTCGAGACGAGGCCCTCGACGGTCTCAGCGACCGTCTCCTCCTCGTTGTAAGCCGGGATGACGACCGAGAGCTTCATGCGGGCGCGGATACCCAGCGCTCGGCGTTTGCCTCGTAGATTTCGCGCAGGATCTGCTCGAGATCGCGCCGGGGGCGCCAGCCGCCGTAGTCGGAGCCGAACTCGTCGAGGTCGCTGATCCACCAGCGGTGGTCGCCGATCCGGGCCTGGTCGCTCATCTCCCACTTCAGCTCGCGCCCGGCGACCCGCTCGCAGATCGCGATCGCCTCCAGCATCGAGCAGGCGTTCTCGCGGCCGCCGCCGATGTTGTAGACCGCCGCCGCGCGCGGCTCCTCGTGGAAGAGCAGGAAGGCGTCGACGAGGTCGGCGCTGTGCACGTTGTCGCGCACCTGCTTGCCCTCGTAGCCGAAGACGGTGTAGGGGTCGCCGGTCACGGTGCACTTCATCAGGTAGGCGAGGAAGCCATGCAGCTGGGCGCCGGCGTGGTTGGGGCCGGTGAGGCAGCCGCCGCGGAAGCAGACCGTGGGCATCTCGAAGTAGCGGCCGTACTCCTGGACCAGGAGGTCGGCGGCCGCCTTGGAGGCGCCGAAGAGCGAGTGCAGGGTGGAGTCGATCGACATCGCCGTGTCGATGCCACCGAACCACTCGTGGTCCGCGGGCAGCTCCAGCCGCGTCTCCAGCTCTTCCAGCGGCAGGTGGTTGGGCGTGTCGCCGTAGACCTTGTTGGTCGAGGTGAAGATGAAGGTCGCCTCGGGACAGTGGTTGCGGGTCGCCTCGAGCAGGTTGAGGGTGCCGTTGGCGTTGATGCTGAAGTCGGCCTGCGGATCGCTCGCGGCCCAGTCGTGCGAGGGCTGGGCGGCGGTGTGAATTACCAGCTCGATCTCCTTACCGGCCTCGGCGAAGATGCGATCGATGCCCTCGGCGTCGCGAATGTCGAGATCGGCCGTCCGAAAGGAGTCGAGCTCGCGATTGAGCCGCTCGGTCACCGACGCGGTCGAGGCCTCCGGCCCGAACAGCACGGCCCTGGTGTCGTTCTCGATCCCGATCACGTCGTAGCCGGCCGCGACCAGCCTTGCCGCCGACTCGGAGCCGATCAAGCCCCCGGAACCCGTGACTATCGCCTTTGGCATCGCTTCTGGTGCCCCCTTTGGCTATCGCTTGAAACCAAGTGCAGCGCGCAAATCGTCCTCGTGCTCAGTAGACCAGGCGAGCAGGTCGGCGAGGACGTCACGCGCCCCGCGGCGCGGGCGCCACGAGGTTAGAGAATGCAGCCGACCGCAGTCGCTCAGGTAGACCGGGACGTCGCCGGGGCGGGTCTCCGCCTCGGTTCCGATCGCCACCTCGTTGCCGGTCAGCTCGCGGCAGAGTGCGGTCGTCTCGAGCAGCGAGAGGCTGCACTCGCGGCCGCCGCCGACGTTGGCAACGACGCCGCTCCAGCGCTCGGGGTCGCCGAGCTGCTCGTCGACGAGGTCGATCAGGTCGTCGACGTGGAGCAGGTCGCGGACCTGCTTGCCCGACCCGCCGTAGCCGATGTAGGTCAACGGCCGGCCGAAGAGGTGGCTGAGCAGCCACCAGGAGAAGACCCCCTGGTCGACCTTGCCCATCTGCCAGGGCCCGGCGATCACGCCGCAGCGGTTGGTCACCGCGCGCAGGCCAAAGGCATCGGCGTACTCCTCGATCAGGTGCTCGGCCGAGAGCTTGGTCGCGCCGTAGAGCGTCCGCGCCCCGGCCATCGGGAAGTCCTCGGAGATCCCGGCCGGGCTGGCGCCGCCGACGGGCTGGGATTCCGCCAGCTCGAAGCGGGTCGCCTCCTCCACCAGGGCCAGCTCCAGCTGCGGCGCGACCGGGTAGACGCGGCTGGTCGAGAGGAAGACGAGGAAGGCGTTCTCGGCCCGTGCCCGCTCGAGGCAGTTGAAGGCGCCAAGCAGGTTGGTTTGGACCGAGTAGGAGGTGTCGGCAAAGCCGGCCAGGACCGAGGGCTCGGCGGAGCACTCGACCATCGCGTCGAACGAGCCCGCCGCGGCCAGGTCGGCGGGCTCGCGCACGTCGCCGTGGAGGAACTCGACCCCGGCCTCCCGCAGCCGGGCGAGGTTCAGCTCCGAGCCGCGGCGCATCAGGTTGTCGAGGGCGACGATCTCCCACTCGGGGTGGCGCTGGGCGAGAGCGACGACGAGGTTGCCGCCGACGAAGCCGGCGCCCCCTGTTACCAGGACCCGCACCGGCTAGCGGCGGCCGATCACCAGGAACTGCTTGCCGAGCAGCTTCCAGGCGAGCGGCATCTTCAGGTACATGCCGGTGAGGCGTTGCGAGGGCGGCAGGACGCCCCGGAAGGAGTAGGGCAGGTAGCGCGGGATGACGCGCTCGGGCTCGAAGCCGGCCGCGTAGAGGTGCTCGGCGATGGCGACGTGGGTGAGCGCCACGTAGTGATCGGCGCAGTCCCAGTACTCCTTGGCGCAGTAGCGGTAGTTCGGCCCCATGATCGCGATCCTGCCGCCGGCTTTCATCGCGTCGCGCATCTTTTCGAGGAACTGGGCGATCGCCTCCTGGTCGTGCAGGTGCTCGAGGAAGTTGGAGGCGTAGACGCCGTCGAAGTGCTCGGCGGGGAGGTCGGCGTCCATGATGCTGGCGGTGACGACTTTGACCCCCGCCGTCTGCTCGGCCTCGGGGTAGGCGACCTCGTCGACCGCCCAGCGCTCGGCGGCCGGGATCGAGCCGATGAACTCGCCGCGGCCGGCGGCCGGGTCGAGCACCGTCTGGGGCGAGCCCATGAGGCCGTGCACGTGCGGCGCGATCGCTTCCCAGACGCGCAGCCTGGCGGCCTGATCGATGTCGCGGAAGCGGTATGTGTAGAGGCGCTCGAAGTTCATAGCTGGCCCGGGTTCTCCGAGCGGGCAAGATCCTATTCGGCGCTCCTGTCGCCAAGTCGCCTGGGCAGCATCGGCCGCGCTATCCGCAGCCCCGGATGTCGACGCCGCGAGCGGCTCTCTTTCCCCCTGCCTCATCGCATAACCTGCCGCTCTTGATCGTTGCCACCCAACAGATCGGCGAAGAGACCGAAGTGGGGCGTTCCAACGCACCCCTGAAGCGTCTGGGACGGGCCGTGGTGCCGACCTCCGCCAGAGCGCAACTGCGGATCGCCCAGTGGCGCCTGCAGGGCAGCCCGGTGCCGCCGCCTCACTACGTCAAGCAGCGCGCCCTGCGCGGGGCGGCCAAGCAATACGGGCTCAAGCGCTTGATCGAGACCGGCACCTTCCTCGGCGACATGCTCGCCGCGATGCGCGAGGATTTCGACAACCTGACCTCGATCGAGCTCTCCGACGAACTCTACGAGCGGGCCACGAAGAGGTTTGCCGGGGACCCGAAGATCACGCTTCTCCATGGCGACAGCAGCGAGCGAATCAAAGAGGTCGCGGCCTCAATCGAGGAACCGGCCCTGTTTTGGCTCGACGCGCACTACTCCGGCGCCTGGCACGAGGATTTCGACGAGACCGCCGGCGGCGATCGTCCCAACCCCATCTACGCCGAGCTCGAAGCCGTTTTTGCCAGCCCCTACAGGCACGTCGTTTTCATCGATGACGCCCGTCTCTTCAACGGCGAGGAAGGCTGGCCACAGCTTGCCGACGTCTGTTCCTTCATCGAAGAGCGGGAGCCTGAGCGGGACCTGGTCGTCGCCGAGGACTGCATCCGCGTCTTCCCGGCCTAGCCTGGGCTGGCCCGGAAGCTCTCGATCGTCCTCGCCAGTCCGTCCTCCAGCGGCGTCCTTGCCCGGAACCCGATCGACTCCGCGGCGCGGCTGACGTCGAGGAAGCGCGTCGGCTGGCCGTCTGGGCGGGAGCTGTCCCATACCGTCTCGCCCTTGAAGCCGGCAGCGGCCGAGACCAGCTCGGCGAGGTCGCGGATCTTCGTCTCGATTCCGGTGCCGACGTTGAAGGGCGCCGAGGAATCGGCGTGCTCGGCGGCGAGGACAAGCGCCCGCGCCGCGTCGTCGACGTAGAGGAACTCGCGCGAGGGCGAGCCCGTTCCCCAGAGCACGACCTCGGGTTCGTCGTTGGCGGCAGCGGTCACGTACTTGTTGACCATTGCCGCGATCACGTGCGAGTCCTCGAGGTCGAAGTTGTCCTCGGGGCCGTAGAGGTTGGCGATCACCGGCACGCAGGAGTCCAGCCCGTACTGGCGCCGGTAGGAGTCGGAGAGCACGATCAGCATCTTCTTTGCCAGCCCGTAGGGCGCGTTCGACTCCTCCGGGTAGCCGTCCCAGAGGTCGTCCTCCTTGAACGGGACCGGCGTGAACTTGGGGTAGGCGCAGACCGAGCAGGCGGCGACGAGCTTGCTCACGCCGAGCTCGTGGCAGGCCTCGAAGACGTTCAGCCCCATCGCCATGTTGTCGCGGATCAGCGGCCCGGGATTGCGCCGGTTGTAGCCGATGCCGCCGACGTTGGCCGCCAGGTGCAAGACCACCTCGGCACCCGCGAGCGCGTCGCGGCAGGCCACCGGGTCGGTCAGATCCTGCTCCGCCGAGCGCGGTATCCGCACCTCGGCACCGAGCTCGCTCAGCATCCGCACCGTGGGCTTGCCGAGGAAGCCGGCGCCACCGGTGACCACGACCGACTTGCCCCGCCAGAAGCCGGCGTTCGGCTGGCGCTCGCTCAACTCAGGTGACCTTTCCGGAGAGCTTGTCGTCGAGCTCGGCGATGTCGGCGTCGACCATCAGCTCGACCAGCTCGCGGAAGCGGACCTTCGGCTCCCAGCCGAGCTTCTCTCGCGCCTTGGTTGGATCGCCGAGCAGAGAGTCGACCTCGGAGGGGCGGAAGTAGCGGGGGTCGATCTCGACGTGCTCCTCGTGGTCGAGGCCGGCGTGGGCGAAGGCGACCTCGAGCGCCTCGCGCACCGAGTGCTTCTCGCCGGTGGCAACCACGTAGTCGTCGGGCTCGTCGGCCTGCAGCATCAGCCACATCGCCTCGACGAAGTCGGGCGCGTAGCCCCAATCGCGTTCGGCGTCGAGGTTGCCCATGTAGAGCTTGTCCTGCAGCCCCGCCTTGATCCGCGCCACCGCGCGGGTGATCTTGCGGGTGACGAAGGTCTCGCCGCGGCGGGGCGACTCGTGGTTGAAGAGGATGCCGTTGACCGCGAACATCCCGTAGGCCTCGCGGTAGTTCACCGTCGCCCAGTAGGCCGCAACCTTGGCCACGGCGTAGGGGCTGCGGGGATGGAAGGGGGTGCTCTCGTTCTGCGGCGGCGGCGTGGCGCCGAACATCTCCGAGGATGACGCCTGGTAGAAGCGGGTTTGCACCTCCGACTCGCGGATCGCCTCGAGCAGGCGCAGGGTCCCCCCGCCGGTGACGTCGAAGGTGTACTCCGGGATGTCGAAGGAGACGCGGACGTGGCTCTGCGCCCCCAGGTGGTAGATCTCTGCCGGCTGCAGCTTGTAGATCAGGCGGGTCAGCGCGACAGGGTCGCTGAGGTCTCCGTAGTGGGAGAAGAGCCGCGCTCCCTGCTCGTGCGGGTCGCGGTAGAGATGCTCGATGCGGCCAGTGTTGAAGCTGGAGGAACGGCGGATGATGCCGTGCACCTCGTAGCCCTTCGCCAGCAGCAGCTCCGCCAGGTAGGAGCCGTCCTGGCCGGTGAGGCCGGTGATCAGAGCGCGCTTGTTGGTTTCGCTAGGCATTTGCGGCGCCGATTCTTGCAGCCGGTTGGAAGAGGCCGTTGACGCAGAGCAGCTCGCCGCTGTGGGGGTCGATGAACTCCGGCTCGAGGTGGGTGGGCCGGAAGCCCTTCTCCCGCATCAGCCCGATCATCTCGCCGAGCAGCAATTGGCCCTCGTAGATCGGGGTGAGCGAAAGCTCCAGCTCCACCGCCAGGCAGCGCGGCAGAGTCTCTCCGGCCCCCGCCAGCACTTCGTGCTCATAGCCCTGCGTGTCCGCCTTCAGGTAGGCGGCACGAGATTGAAGGCCGCGCTCTTGGAGCGCCTCATCCACGGTGATCAGCTCGATCGTCTGCGTGCCCTCGTAGTGGGAGCCGGGGGCCGCCCGTTCGTGAGTCTCGGTCATCCCGAGCAACGAGCTGCTGTGGCCGTCGTTGGCGGAGATGTTGATCGTCGCCGTTTCGGCCCTCGCGCCGCCGCCGCGGTTGAGGCAATGCCAGGCGTCGTCCCCGGCCGTCGCCGCGAGCAGCCGCTCGTAGTGAAGCGCCACCGGCTCGAAGGAGAGGATCTCGCCGCGGTAGCCGGCCGCGCGCAGGGAGTTGCCGTATTCGCCCTCGTGAGCCCCGACGTCGATCACCAGCTCTACGTCGCCGCTGCGCAGGAGCGCTTCGCGCGCCCCGGCCAGCGTGTACCTGTGCCGGCCGACGTGGACGCCGGCCCGGTGGAAAATCGATTGCAGCCGTTCGGTCGCCGCCATCCTCAGATCCTCTTCAGCATTTGCTTGACGGCCCGCATGCCACGGGGGAACAAGCGAGTCAGCCAGAAGGAGATCCGGTGCCGCTCCAGCACCGAGGGCATGAACCGGAGGCCGGTTGCCGCCGCCCTCGAGGCGTCGCGGTAACGGCCGTCCGCCAGCGCCTGCTCGATCTCTTCGGAGATCTCGTAGCGACCGGCGAGGGCCAGCGCCGCCCCGGCCTGCTGGAACATGCCGTGCTTGAGGTAGATCTTGTGGCGCTCCAGGGCGATGTCGCGCAGGGGCACCTCACCGCTCTTGGTGCCGTCGTAGATCTCGAGCAACGCGAGTGCGCGCGGCGTGTAGCGGGACGGGACCCCGGCCTCGAGCAGCCGCAGCGAGAGGTCGAGGTCCATCTCCATGTGGAAGTCCTCGTCGAGGTCTCCCACCTTCTTCGAGCGCCCAGCGGGCGAACATCGTGCCCGGGGCGATCAGGCCGATGTTGTTGAAGTCGAGCGCCTCGCGCGAGGCCTGCGCGGGCGGCTTGATCACGTGCCGGTGACCGCGTCGGTCGACGTCGAGGTTGCCGTAGACCCAGCCGAGAGCGGGGTCTTGGGCGAAGAACGCGGCAGCGTGCTCGATCGAGCCGGGATAGAGCACGTCGTCGGCGTTGAGCCAGACCACCAGCTCCCCCGTCGACTGCTTGAAGAACGCCTTGTTCATCGCGTCGCACTGGCCGCGGTCGGGCTCGGAGATCCAGCGCAGGTGCGCGTGCTCGGCAAGAACCTCGAGGGCGCCGTTGGTCGAGCCGCCGTCGACGACGACGTGCTCGATGCGCGGGTAGCCCTGGCCTTCGACGCTCTCGATGCACCGAACGAGCTTGTCGAGCGGTGGGTCGAGCGCGGCGGTGACGACCGAGACGAGGGGAGGGCCGGAGTCGTTGCTGATCGAGGCGGCATCCTTTCAGGCCGCGTGGCCGCCGCTGCGCCTTGCCAGCGCTTGGCGCAGGCTCAGTGAGGTCACGACCTCCGCCGGCAGCGAGCGCCGCGGCAGCCCCTTGGCGGCTCGCCACCCTTTGAGCCGGCCGCCGGCGCCGGCGAGGGTGCGGTCACGGAGCAGCTGACCGGCGCAGACCGCGCCCTCGCGGGCGAGCGCCTGCAGCGCCGGCGAGGGCGAGGCGGTGATCCCGTAGCGGCGCAGCAGGTAGCCGCGGCTCCAGCCGGTCATCGCGTACTTGCGCCCGCTGCGCGCGCCCAGCGTCAGCGAGTAGCCGTGGATCGCCCGGGCTTGCGGCGAGAGCACGCAGCGAGCGCCGTGCGCGCGCAGCCGCAGCGCCAGGTCGACGTCCTCGTAGTAGAGGAAGATCCGTTCGTCGAAGCCCCCCACCGCGTTGAAGGCCTCACGGTCAAACAGCGCGGCTCCGCCGGTCGGCCCCAGCGGATCGCCGGCTTCCTCTAGGCAGCCGGCGTCCATCCCGCAGAGATGGTCGAAGGCCATCAGCGTCTGGTCGACAACCACGCCGGCCGAGTCGATCTTCGTCGGGTCGCGTTCGCTGAGCAGCGCCGCCGCGACCATCTCGGCCCGGCCGCTGGCCGCGACCAGCTCCGCGATCATCTGGGGCTCGGCCACGGCGTCGTCGTTGAGCAGGACGATCGGCCCCTCGCCGGCCTCGCGGATGGCGCGGTTGAGGGCGTTGCCAAAGCCGAGGTTGCGCCCAAACCCGACCCTGGTGACCCGCGGAAAGCTCTCCCCCAACAATGCGGCACAGCCGTCGCCGGCGCCGTTGTCGGCCACCACGACGTGAGCCGGCGCGGTCTGCCGCTCGAGCGAAGCGAGGCAGCGCCGCAGGTTCTCGCCGCCGTTGAGCGTGGGGATGTAGACCGTCGGGGCCGGGGCGCTCACTGCGCCCTCCCCGGCAACAGCCCGCGGATCATGCCCACCACGCGGGTCGTCTCGTCGTGAAGGGCCACTGTCGCGAGCGCTAGCCAGACGATCGCGCTCGCGCTGAGCGCCGCCAGCAAGCCGCCGGCGTCGTAGGAGACCGGCAGGAGCTGCCCGGCGGCGGCGGCGATGAACGTGATCACGATTACGCGAGTCAGCTTGCCGCCGCCCTCGCGAACCCGCGGGTCGACCGTTACCAACAGCACCGCGGCCGAAGCCGCCGCGCCGACCGACATCGCGATGCCGATTCCCGCCTCGTCGAGAGCCCCAACCAGGGCGGCTACGAGGAGGAAGCCGACGACCAGCTCTACCCCAATCGCCAGCACGGGCAAGTTGGGCTTGCCCTCGGCCAGGCAGTAGCTGTTGATCGTCGAGGCCACGCTTGCTCCCAGCATCATCGCGAGCGAGCCGTAGAGAACGATGTCGGTCGTGGGCAGCCATTCAGGGCCGAGCACAACGTTGATGAACGGCTGGATCGCGCCGGCCACGAGCGCCAGCGGCAGGCCGCAGATCAGGGCGATCTGACCGAGCATGCGAGCGGCACGGGCGGGGCGCTCCGCCCCGGACTGGCTGAGGGCGGGGAGCATCACCCGGGCCACGGCGGCGGCAAGGGCGGTGGGGAAGGAGAAGAGGCGCTTTGCCATGCCGTAGAAGCCCGCCATCGGCGCCCCGCCGATAGCGCCGATCAGCGTCACGTAGCCGAGATCGCGGCCCAGGTACAGCATGCCGAGCACGCTGACCCGGCTGCCGAAGCCGATCAGCGGCTTCACCCGCGAGAGCTCGAAGCGGGGCACCCGGGCCGTGGTGGGCGCGACCCAGGCAACCGCTGCCCCCAGCACCGCACCGACCGGAACCGCACCGGCGAGGCTGAACACACCGAGGCCGGCCAGGGCCGCCGCCAGCGCGAAGAGGTTGAAGCCGATCGTGTCGGCCGCCTCCACCGCCGCCACCCGGCCAAAGCTCATCTTGCGGTCGAGCATCGCCATCGGCACCGCTCGGGCGGCGTAGATCGGCAGTGCCAGCAGGGTGATCGAGACGACGCGAAGGACGTCGCCGGAGACGCTGAGCGCGGGCAGGATCGCAAACGTCGTCACCAGCATCGCGGCGACGGCGGCCGAGGTGACGACGAGCAGGAAGCCCATGGTCGAGGCCTGCAGCTCCGCCGATGGCGGCTCGGGCATGCGGACCAGGGCGGCTGGGAGGCCGAGCTCGGCGATGTTCTGGCCGACCAGCTGCACGGAGAGGGCGATCGCGAAGAGCCCGTAGTCGGCCGGAGTGAGCAGGCGGGCGAGGACCACGGTTACACCGGCCGTCAGCAGCTGGAAGCCGAGAGTGCGGCCGACCAAGAGGGAGACGCCTCGCGCGGCGGATTGGCCGAGGGCTGCCCCGTCCGGCGGCGCCGCCGCCTCGAAGTTCTCTATCTGTGGATCCGGCTCGGCTATTGGAGCGCTGGTGGATTCGTGAGGCCGAACACCCTCAGGTGGGGCCCGTTCGCGGCGCCGCGCTGGACTTCGTAGATCGCCGTGGCGCCCTGCCGCGAGCCGATCAGGAACTTGGTGCTCCCGGGTATCGAGCCGGAGTTGTCCAGATCGCGGCGGATCGCGTTCCACTCGAAGCCGCTCTCCCCAAGCAGGACGTTGACCATGCTGTGCTTCTCGCCGGGGTCATGGTGGATCAGCACGAGGTCGAGCCGTTCTCCCTGGAAGAGGCGCTGCGGGTCTTTCTTCGGCAGCCCCACTATCGGCGCGATTTGCATTGACCAGGTGCTCGGGGAGAGGCCGCGATAGGGCAGTCGGGTGGCGTAGAGCTGACGGTGGAAGCCCGACTCGCCGGAGAGGATCTGCAGCAGTGGCCGCGAGCTGGGGTCGCCGCGGGTGATGACGAAGAGGTCGGGTTTGTCGCCGCCCCAACTGGCGATCGAGAATTCCCTGATCGTGCCCGCGGGGGGTTCGGAGAGCGGCGCGAGAAAATGCTCTGGTTTGCCGTCGGAGCTCCAGGTCGGGGTGACGGTGACCGAGAGGTTTCGCGGCAGCTGCTGGAAGGAGAACAGCGCCTCGGCCCGCCATGGGGGCCAGACGTTGACGTCGAAGTCGGAGCGTCCGACTTCCTCCGGAATCTTCGAGCCTGGTCACGCGTTCGGCCTCCGAAAGCGGGCGACCGGGCGTGTAGCTGTAGAGAGAGAGGCGATGTCCATTGCCCCGCACCCACTGCAGCGGCTCATTGTCGCTGGGGCGATCGCTGTTGGTCATCACTGCGTTTGCGCTGGCGATTCCCCCCGGTAGCCGCTGGGACAAGATCAGTGGGTACGGTTCCGGCAGTAGCGGTTGGATCAGCAGCCCTGAGACAAGCAGGATCGCGACGACTCCAACTCCCACTAGGACCAAGCCCCGGCCCACCTTCTTGTCGCCCTTGCCACTTGGCTCGGTGCTCTCCAGCTCCGTCGTCGGGCGGCTCGGCGCCACGGTTCCCCCGGTCATCTGCCGGATTCTGCCCCATGCCCTCCCGGTCAGTCCTGGTGGTGAGGCGGGATCTTCGGCAATCGCGCCGACGATGAGGAGGAGGGGGACGACCAGCAGCCAGTCGAGGGACTGGGTCCAGAGGTTCGTGTATAGGCCAAAGATCGCGAGATAGAGGAGGTAGGCGGCGATCATGCTCCAGCGGAACGTGCGGGTGCGGACCGCCATCGCGAAGGCACCCGCGGAGATGAACCCCGTCGCCGCCATCCCGGGGATCAGGACGATGAATCCACCGTCGGCCCAAAACGGGCCTGCCACGGTGCTCGTCACCCATGGCGGGGTGATGGTCCCGGAAACGTCGGAGAGATTGCGAGCCCCGTGGAAGACGATGTCGAGCCCGATCGCGTCAAAGGCCCCGCCGCCGAATGCTTCGCCGGTCGGAAAGTGGCCGACCACTCCCTGTAGGGCCAAGAAGTTGGTCGTGATCGCCAGGTAGATCGGAACGAGCGGCTGCAGGAAAAACGGGGTGTCGGGAATGATTTCGCCGAAGAGTTCGGACTCGAAGGGGTTGTAGGGGTTCTGCCGCGTGCGTAGGTAGAAGCCGAAGACGACCGCCGCGAATCCGAGCAGGGCGCCGGCTATGAACATCCAGTTCCGAGGCCTTCCCCAGTAGAGCCAGCGGGCCGCGATCGCGACGAAGACCGGCAGGACCACGCTGCCGCGACCGGCTTGCAGGGCGAATCCTCCCAGCGCCGCGGCTGCCACCAGCAGCTCGAAGCGAGATTCGCGGCTGAGCAGCCGTTGCGGGCGGACCAGCGCCACGATCGCGGCCACAGTCAGTCCGTCGGTGAGGATGATCGTCGGTCCCCCCTGGCTGAATCGGAGCGCTCCGCCGCCGGGCGAGAGCAGCGGGACCCCGCCGATTTTCGCGAACTGGTGCACCAGCTCCAGCAGGCCGAGGGCAAGCAGGACGAGCAAGACCCGCCGGTAGGTCTTGCTCTCCTTGGGCACATCGCTGGCTTCGGCACGCCGGGCCCGGGCCAGTGCGAACCCCTCGCCGATCAGGCCACCGGCGACGAAGGCGAGCGGCACCGCGACCACCACGACGAGCACGATCGCCGACCAGGGCACCTCGCCGTTGAGCAGGCGGTACTGGCTGAGCAGGGCGGCGAAGATCCAAGCCGCGGTGAAGGTCAGCAGGGGCGAGAGCAGCGTGCCGTTGAGCTGGGCGAAGCGCTTCATCGGGTCTCCGCCGGCCCCAGCCGGTAGCCCTGCGCATAGCCGGCGCGCGTCATCGCCAGCCAGATGCGCTCCCGAATCCCGGTCGGTAGGGGCAGCTTGGCGAGTGCGCCGAGCAGGGGGGCGGCGGCGCGCACCGCGGACCAGGCAAGCCCCCGGGGCGGCTGCACGCCGGGGTGGGGCCGATCGGGTCTCAGGCGGTTGTATAGAGCTGCCGACTGGCCGACCGCGACGGAGCGCCGCAGCGACTGCTGCGGCGTCGTCGGGTGGTCGTGGAGGACGAGCAGCTCGGGGTGGTAGTCGAGCTCGAGCTCAGCCTCGGCGAGGCGAACGCCAAGCTCGGTGTCCTCGACCGCGGCGGTCGGGAAACGGATGTCGAACCCACCGACCTGCTCGAAGATCGCCCGCTTGAGCGACGCGTGCGAGCTGTAGAAATAGCTCGCCGCGTCGACCGGGCCGGACTCGAGCGCCGAGTAACTGAACTGCGGGCCGCCGTTCTCGAGCCAGCGCATGAACGGTGTGACTGGCTTGCGCGGGGTCCAGGTGATCCGCCCCAGAACCCCGTAGGTCGACTCCGGGCGAGCGCTGTGCAGATCGAGGTGGGCGCGCAGCAGCGTCTCGTCGGCTGGCTCGGTGTCATCGCCAAGGAAGAGCAGGAGCTCCCCTGTAGAGGCCTTGACCCCCGCGTTGCGGGCGACTGCAGGGCCTCCATCGGGCTGCTCGAGAAGGCGGATAGCAAAAGCCGAGTTACTGGCCCGCCGCCGCACCTGCTCGACCGTGCCGTCACTAGAGCCGTTGTCGACCACGATCGCCTCCAGCGCCGCACCGCCCGCCTGTTGGGCTTCGAGCGCGTCGAGCGTCCGCGCCAGCGCTTCGGCTCGGTCCTTGGTTGGTATGACGACGGAGAGGGAGTTCATCGGGCGCCGCCCGCTCTAAGGCGCCGGGAGAGCCTAAGTAGCGGCGCGGCGACCGGCATCGCCCGGGAGTGGTGGAGGCGGATGTAGCGCTCGACCGAGCGCAGGCGGATCGCCTGCTGCTCGTGGGGATCGATTTGGACGAAGGCCTCGGCGCCGGCGTGGCCGACCCTGGCCGAGCCGGCGATCAGGTTGCGGTAGCCGGCGTCGTGCAGGCGCTTAGCCAGGTCGACGTCCTCGTACCAGAGGAAGAAGCCCTCGTCGAAGCCACCCATCGCCTCCCAGACTTCGCGGGCGACGACGAAGCAGGCACCCGAGGGTTGGCCGACCTCGGCCACGGCGCCCGGCGCCGGGCTCGGCTGCGGTCGCTCGCCGAAGGAGCCGGCGAAGATCCGCGCCAGCATCGTCGCCGTGCCGGGCAGGGAGGCGTGGTATCGGTCGGTGTCGCCGCCGAAGACCGGCCCGACCATCCCCGCTTGCGGCTCCTGCCTCGCGACCTCGGCCAGCGCCGCCAGCGCGCCCGGCTCCGCCGCTACGTCGGGATTGCTGACGCAGACCAGCTCGGCGCTGCCGCCGCGCAGCGCCCGGTTGGCGGCGCGGCCGTAGCCGAGGTTCTCCTCGCTCAGCTCGAGTCGCACGTTCTCCGGGCAGCCCTCGCGCAGCAGCTGGCGCTGCTCGGGGCGCGAGTCGTTGTCGATGATCGTCACCTTCACCTCGACGCCCGCGGAGGCCAGATAGGCGTGCGCCGCGGCGATCGCCGCCTCCGCCGTGTTCCAATTGACGATCGCGACATCGATTGCGGGCGAGGGGGCATCCGGGCTCATCGTCGGCGCGACGATAGCCTTCCGGCGACGTGCAAGACCTCAAAGGCCTGATCCTCTCCGGCGGGGCCGGGACGCGGCTGCGGCCGATCACCCACACCTCGGCGAAGCAGCTGGTTCCAGTTGCCAACAAGCCCGTGCTCTTTTACGGGATCGAGGCGCTGGTCGATGCCGGTGTCACCGAGATCGGGATCATCATCGCCCCCGAGACCGGCGACGAGATCCGCGAGGCGGCCGGCGACGGCTCGGCCTTCGGCGCCGCGATCACCTACATCGTTCAGGACAAGCCCGCCGGCCTCGCCCACGCGGTGCTCACCGCGGAGGAGTTCATCGGTGGCTCGCCCTTCGTCATGTACCTCGGCGACAACCTGCTCGCCGACGGCCTACGGGGGCTCGTCTCGACCTTCCGCGAGGAGGAACCGGACGCGCTGATCCTGCTCACCCCGGTCGACGACCCGCAGTCCTACGGCGTCGCCGAGCTCGACGGCGAGCGGATCGTGCGCCTGGTCGAGAAGCCGAAAGACCCGCCCTCGAACCTGGCCCTGGTTGGCGTCTACCTCTTCGCGCCGCCGATCTTCGAGGCGGCGAGAGCGCTGGAGCCCTCCTGGCGCGGCGAGCTGGAGATCACCGAGGCGATCCAGAGCTTGATCGAAGAGGGCAAGACGGTGAAGTCCGAGGTGGTCAGCGGCTGGTGGAAGGACACCGGCCAGCTCGCCGACATGCTCGAGGCCAACCGGCTGGTGCTGGAGGAGATCGAGACCAAGATCGATGGCGAGGTCGACGAGGCCTCGAAGATCGAGGGCCGCGTGGTGGTCGAGCCCGGTGCGGTGGTGGCCAACTCCGTCATCCGCGGTCCGGCCGTGATCGGCGCCGGCGCCCAGATCGAGGACGCCTACATCGGCCCCTACACCTCGATCGGCGACGACGTCTGCGTGCGCCGCTCCGAAGTCGAGCACTCGATCATCCTCGCCGGCTCGCTGGTCGAGGACCTCGGTACCCGCATGGAGGCGAGCCTGCTCGGCCGCGAAGTCAAGCTCACCCGCAGCGACGGCATGCCGAAGACGCTGCGGATGCTGGTCGGCGACAAGTCCGAGATCAAGATCATCTGATTCAGGTGCAAGTCCTTGAAGTCAAAATCGTGTTGTTGACCAGGTGAAGATCCTCGTCACAGGCGCAGGCGGCATGCTCGGCCGCGACGTCGTGCTCGCGGCGGGAAACGCCGGCCACGACGTGATCGGCTTCGGCCACACCGAGCTCGACGTCACCGACCCGGCGGCACTCAGCGCCAAGTTCGAGCTCGAGCGCCCCGACGTGGCGATCAACTGCGCCGCCTGGACCGACGTCGACGGGGCCGAGGAGTCCGAGCCGGCGGCGCTCGAGGTCAACGGCGCCGCCGCCGGCAACGTCGCGGCCGCCGCGGCCGGGGTCGGCGCCAGCGTCGTCTACGTCTCCAGCGACTATGTCTTCGACGGCAGCAAGGGCGCGCCCTATGTCGAAACCGACCAGACCGCGCCGCTCTCCGCCTACGGTCGCACCAAGCTCGCTGGCGAGGAAGCCACGGCAACGGCCAACAAGCGCCACTTCGTCGTTCGCTCCTCCTGGCTTTTCGGCATCGGCGGCTCCAACTTCGTTGAGACGATGCTGCGCCTCGCCTCGACCCAGAACGAGGTCCTGGTCGTGCGCGATCAGGTCGGCTCGCCGACCTACACCTGGCACCTCGCCTACGGGATCGTCCGCCTGATCGAGGGAGTCGAGTTCGGCATCCACCACATGGCCGCCTCCGGCGCCTGTTCCTGGTACGACTTCGCCCGCGAGATCTTTGACCAGGCCAAGGTCGAGTGCCTGGTCCTCTCCGCCACCACTGACATGCTCGGACGACCCGCACCCCGCCCCGCCTACTCGGCCCTGGACAGCCAGCGCGAACACGCGATCGAGCTGCCGCCGTGGACCGACGGTCTCTCCGCTTACCTCTCCCAGCGCGCGGCCGAGCAGGAGGCGGCGGCATGAAGCTGCTCGTCACCGGCGCCGCCGGCTTCATCGGCTCCACCTACGTGCGCCTCGCCGGTGCCGAGCACGAGATCCGCGTGCTCGACAAGCTCACCTACGCCGGCCGCCCCGAGAACCTGCCCGAGGGCACGGAGCTGATCGAGGGCGCGATCGAGGACCCGAGGATCGTGCGCGAGGCGATGGAGGGCTGCGACGCCGTCGTCAACTTTGCCGCCGAGTCCCACGTCGACCGCTCGATCGACGACCAGGACGCCTTCGCCCGCACCCACGTGATCGGCACCGGCACTCTGCTCGACGCCGCCCGCGAGCTCGGCATCGGCCGCTACCTGCAGGTCTCCACCGACGAGGTCTACGGCTCGATCGAGTCGGGCTCCTTCACCGAGACCTCGCCGCTCGACCCCTCCTCGCCCTACTCGGCGACCAAGGCCGCCGGCGACCTGCTCGTCACTGCCCACGTCCACACTTACGGCATCGACGCCTCGATCGTGCGCGGCTCCAACAACTACGGGCCGCGCCAGTACCCGGAGAAGCTGATCCCGCTGATCACGCTCAACGCCCTGCACGGCGACTCGCTGCCGGTCTACGGCGACGGCAAGCAGGTCCGCAACTGGCTCTACGTCGAGGACTTCTGCAGCGGCATCCACACCGTGCTGGGCAAGGGGGTGGCCGGCGAGGCCTACAACGTCGGCGGCCCCGACGAGTGCGAGAACATCGAGGTGATCAAGCGGGTGATCGAGCTGACCGGCAAAGACGAGTCGTTGATCGAGTACGTCGCCGATCGTCCTGGCCACGACCGCCGCTACTCGCTCTCCTCGGCCAAGCTGAAGGAGCAGCTCGGCTGGGAGGCGCAGGTCCACTTTGCCGAGGGGCTGGAGAAGACCGTCGCCTGGTACCGCGAGAACGAGGACTGGTGGGGACCGATCCGCTCCGGCGAGTACCGCGAGTACTACGAAAAGCAGTACGGCAAGGCCCTCGGCTAGTGCTCGAGCGCCTGCCGACCAAGCTCGAGGGAGTGGTCCTGCTCGGGCCGGCCGTCCATGGCGACGAGCGCGGCTTCATGGTCGAGACCTACCGCCGCGACCTCTGGGCCGAGCACGGGGTCGGGGTCGAGTTCGTCCAGCACAACCACTCGCGCTCCTCCAAAGGCACCCTGCGCGGCCTGCACTTCCAGACCGAGCCGGGCCAGGCGAAGCTGGTCCGCTGCCCGCGCGGCAAGATCTTCGACGTTGCCGTCGACCTGCGTCGCGGCTCGCCCACCTACGGCCAGTGGGAGGGCTATGAGCTCGACGACGAGCAACATCGCCAGCTCTTCATCCCGGTCGGCTTCGGCCACGGCTTCGCCGTGCTCAGTGACCTCGCCGATGTCACCTACCTCTGCTCCAGCACCTACGACCCGGCGACGGAGTCGGGCATCGCCTGGGATGACCCCGGGGTCGGGGTCGAGTGGCCGGTTGACGATCCACTGCTCTCCGAGCGCGACAAGACCGCGCCGACGCTCGCCGAAATCGGCGAGACGCTGCCCTTCTAGCAGCGCGCGTTCCGTCACGTTTCTGCTCGGCACCCGCCTCGATCAGCGCACCACGGTTGCGTCCGCGCTCCGCAGGATTGCTGCCATGAACCACGCAACCTCCATAGACATGTCATCCACATGGCCTAGTGTGCTCCACATGTCCAAGATGATCCAGGTCCGGAACGTGCCCGACGAGGTTCACAAGACGCTCAAGGTGCGCGCCGCCGAAGAGGGGATCTCCCTCTCCGACTACATAAAGCGCGACCTTGAAGAGCTCGCAAGGCAGCTGACGCTCGCGGATGTCTTCGCCCGCGCGCGGGCGCGTGGCAGCTCCGCGATCACCACCGAGGAGATCGTTGCGGGCATTCGAGCATCACGCGGCGAGTAGCGGACGTGCCCGTCATCGACGCATCGGTTCTCGTTACCGTGCTCGCCGACGCCGAGCACGCTCGCTGGGCCGAGGCGCAGCTCGCGACCGGTGGCGCCGACCGATTCCTCTGGGTTCCCCACCTGATCGATGCGGAGGTCGGTCAGGCGCTGCGGCGCGAAGTCGCGGTTGGCCGCCTGAGTGAAGGCAGGGCAGACGCGGCGCTGCTGGATCTCGTGCAGATGCCGCTTCGCCGCATCGATCACATCAGCCTGATCCAGCGGGCCTGGGAGCTGCGTCACAACTTCAGCTTCTACGACGGTCTCTACGTCGCTCTCGCCGAGGGCTTGGAGGTGCCCTTGGTCACACTCGACCGCCGCCTTGCCAAGGCTGTCGGCGATGCCACCGAAGTGGCTGTGCGCATACCGGTCTAGCGCCCGCGAACCGCGGTGATGCCGAGGCTGACCGCGAGCTTGGCGCCGATCCCGGCGTAAACCGCGGCGTTGAGCAGCGGGTTGTGCTCCTCCGCGTCGAAGCGGCGGTAGAAGCGGCCCATGCCGCGGTGGAAGGCGATCTCCTGTTTGGGCGCCCGCCGCTTGCCGCTGGAGCCGCCCTTCACGTGCAGCGCCACCCCAGCGGGCTCGTAGAAGACCTTCCAGCCGGCCCCCCAAAAGCGCCGGCACCAGTCGAGGTCCTCCATGTAGAGCCAGTAGCCCTCATCGAGCAGGCCGACCTCGCGTACCGCCTCGGCGCGGCAGAGCATGAAAGCGCCGTTGACGGCGTCGACCTCGCCCGGATCGTCGTCGCCGAGGTGGGTCGCCCGGTACTGGCTCAGCGACTCGCCGACCTCGTCGCCGCGGCCAAGGCCGGTGAAGTGGGCGAGGGCGCTGAGCGGGGTGGGGAAGGAGCGCTTGCAGGCGTGGTCCAGCTCACCGGACTCGGTGACCAACTTGCAGCCGACCATGCCGATCCGCTCCCCCGAGTACAACCGCGCCAGCGCGGCGTCGAGGGTGCCGGCGTAGACCTCGGTGTCGGGGTTGAGCAGCAGCACCGCTTTCGCCTCGTCCTCGCGCAGGACGACGTTGTTGGCGGCGGAGAAGCCGATGTTCTCGCGGCGCAGCAGCCGCACCTCGGGAAACTCCCGCTCGACCATGTCCGGGGTCGCGTCGGGGCTGCCGCTGTCGACCACAGTCACCCGCATCGTCGCGCTCGCCGGGTGCTCGCGCAGTGAGCGCAGGCAGCGGCGCAGCAGCTCTTCGGCGCCGTGGCTGACGATGACGATCTCAAGATCGAGCGAGGCGGACATGGCTGGGATTCTCTAGTAGGCGCCTTCGCCGCGGACGATTGCCCGCGGCGTGCGCAAGAGGATCGCCAGATCGCCGGCGACCGAGAGGTTGTCGAGGTAGTCGCGCTCCATCGCCAGCCGCTCCTCGAAGGTGAGGTCGCCGCGCCCGTAGACCTGCATCGGCCCGGTCAGGCCGGGCTTGACCGCGAGGCGGGCGCGCTGGCGCTCGTCGTAGAGGGCGACCACCGCCGCCTCCTCGGGACGCGGCCCGACCAGCGACATGTCGCCGCGCAGGACGTTAATCAGCTGCGGCAGCTCGTCGAGGCTGGTGCGGCGCAGCAGGCGGCCGGCGCGGGTGATGCGGGGGTCGTCGACGATCTTGAAGGCGGGCTCGTCGAGCTTCTCGAGGTCGACCAGTTCGG
The DNA here is from genome assembly GCA_963795765.1 of uncultured Solirubrobacterales bacterium. GTDB lineage: Bacteria > Actinomycetota > Thermoleophilia > Solirubrobacterales > 70-9 > VRUE01. The sequence goes on along the minus strand of CAWCJW010000021.1, from coordinate 9,168 downwards.
CCAGTCGCTCCTCGGCGTCGGTGACCATGGTGCGGAACTTCAGCATCGTGAACGGCACGCCCTCCTTGCCGGCGCGCTTCTGGCGGAAGAAGACCGGCGTGCCGGAATCGACCACGATCAGCAACGCGATCGCCAGCAGCAGCGGCGAGAGCAGGGTCAGCATCAGGCCGGAGACGAGCAGGTCGAGGCCACGCTTCAGGGCCAGGGTCGAGCGCGGCGGGTCGGAGAAGCGAAAGTCGAGCACCGGCAGCTCGGCCAGGCGGTTGAGCTCGATGCCGGGGCCCAGCAAGCCGTAGTGCTTGGGCAGGAAGGTGAGGCCGAGGCCGACTGCCTTGCACTCCTCGATCAGGTGCTCGACGTCGCGCTCGCCCATCTCCTGCTCGGCGACGACGACGCGCTCGACGTTTTGCTCGCGCGCCACCCGCGAGATCTCTTCGATCGAGCCCAGCCGCGGTAGCGATGCTTGCTGGTCCTTGTAGCGCGGAGCGGAGAGGTAGCCGACCAACTGCAGGCGCGCCTCCGGGTGGGTGGAGATCCGCCGCGCGACTACATCAACCAGGTTCGCGGGTCCGATCACGATGCCGATCGCGACCCCGGTCAGCCGCTGCCAGACGAAGCGCAGCACCGCGCGGGCAACGAAGCAGGCGAGCACGGCGCCGATGCCGACGATGATCGCGCTCTTCGCCGAGAGCGCCCCACCCGGGCTCAGCCAGAGCAGGCCGTCGAGCACGATCGTGCCCAGGGCGCTGGCCGAGATCAGCGAGGGCAGCTCGTCGAGGGTGCTGTGGCGGATGCGACGGTGGTCGTTGTCGTAGAGGCCGTGAAGCTTCAGCACCAGCAGCCAGGCCGGGGTGAAGAGGGCGGCCCAGAAGAGCTTGGCCACGTCCGTGGTCGAGGTCACCGCCGTGGCCACGCAGAGCGCGGCGACGATCGAGACCCAGTCGCCGGCGGCAAGCAGGCGCCGCAGCATCGCGCCGCGCCGGCGCGAGCCGCTCGGACCGGTGAGCCCGAGCCGGTTGGCTATCTCGGTCTGGGCGCGGGTAGCCGTCGGGGGGGCCGCCGCCTCGGTCCGCCCCTGTGCCTTATCGCTGGTCTTGGCGCTCATCAGCAGGTCCATTCCCCGCGCAGGCATACCGCTACCGGATTCAGCTCGCGGGCCTTCTCTAGGTCCACGAGGGCGGCAGCGGTTTCTCCGGCCTCGTGCTCGACCCGCGAGCGCAGGTAGTACCACTGCCAGTTGCGGCTCTCGCGTTCGATCGCGTGGCCGAAGTGTTCGATCGCGGCGGAGTAGTTGCCCTGTCGCTCTGTGAGCAGTCCGAGCTGCACGTAGGGGGAGGCGGCCCAGGGCTCGATCGAGCGGGCCGTTTCGGCGTGGTCGATGGCGGCTCCGAAGTCTTCCGAGGCGGCGGCGGCCTGGCTGGAGTCGATCTCGCGTTCGACCAGGAGCGGTCCAACCAGGACCACCGCAGATATCCAGGCCAGCACCACCGCGGTGACGGTCAGGCCAAAGCGGCGACCATCCTGCTTCGACCCGTCGCGGCGCGGATCCGCGGCAAGCTGGGCACAGCGCCCGGCGACGACCACCCCGCCGGCGAGGAAGAAGATCGCTCCCAACCCGGCGATCTCCCAGAACCAGTCGAAGCCGGCGCCGACGGCAAAGGCAAGCATCGCGGCAAGCAGGGCCGCATAGCGCTCGCGCTCGGGATAGGGAGCCGCACGCCAGGCGGCGAAGGCGCACCAGAGCAGCGTTCCAATCAGGGCCAGCACGAGCATGCCGCCAACCGCTCCGAGCTCGGCAAACGCCTCCAAGTAGACCGAGTGAGCATCGTGGACCGGCAGTTCGATCGAGCGCAGCTGCTCCCAGGAGAACTGGTAGGTGCCGGCGCCGTGACCGAGCAGCGGCTTTTCGTCGAAGGCTTCAATCGCCACCTTGTAGAAGTCGTGCCGCCCGGCGCCGGAGAAGTCCGAGAAGTGTTCCTGCGGGTTTTTCGGGAACTGGATGTCCTGGCTCGAGAACCGGTCCCAGGCCCGACCGCCGACCGCGGCCACGGCGCCGATGGCGAGCACCACTCCCAGCAGCGCGATTCCCTGCAGCACCCGCGGGTTGCGGGAGATCGCCACCGCGCGGCCGCTCAGCGCGCCCTCGCGTCGCTCCTCCCAGCGCAGCGCCGCGTACAGCAGCAGCGAGACGGCGATGCCGGCGAGCAGGACCAACAGCACGCTGAGACCCTGGTCGATCGTCGCTTGGGTGGCGAGGTTGTCGGCAAGGCTGTGGCGCGACTGCACGGCGAGCACCGCCGGGACTGCACCGAGGACGCCGATCGCCAGAGTGGCGAGCAGCCAGAGCCGGTCGCGCGAGAGCGCGATCAGGCAGCCCGAGGCGACGATCAGGGCGAGCAGGCCGCCGCGCGAGTAGGTGAAGTAAAGGGCGAGGAGCGCTGCCGGGATCAGCGCCATCGAGAGCCAGCGCAAGACCGCCCAGGCCGCCTGGCGGCTGGTCCAGAGCAGCAGCGAGACGCCGATCCCGAACATCGCCCCGTTGGCGTTCCAGTAGCCGAGCGGGTAGCGCAGCCGCGGCCCGGTGCCGAGCGAATCTGCAACATTCAATACATGGGGCAGGAGGCGACTGCCCAGCCCTAGTACAACAACGAAAGCCACGGCAATCGTCAGGCCTTCAGCGAAACGTTGGCGCCTTTCGTCGGTTTGGGCGATTAGGAACGCGGCAAGGAAGAACCCGAGGTAGACCGCAACGCGGCCCGCCTCGATGACGCTCAGCTCAATCGACCCCGACCAGAGAGATGAGAGTGCACACAAAAGCGACAGACAGACGATCAGTCCGCCTGCCCAGTACAGCGGTCGCTCCGGCTTCATCGCCGCGCCCGCGCCGAACACCAGCAGGGCAACCACGACCAGCCACACAGCCAGGCCGGCTATGTGACGACTGCTCACATCAAAGCCGCCGCCAGCCAGGGCCAAGCCGCCGATCAGGGCAACTGGCGCAAGCAACGCCGCCGTTTGGTCTAGTCTTGCCCGCGATGAACGTCGGGATGCGCCATCGCCCGGCCCCAATTGCGGGCCGCTCTGCCCTTCTGCTCGTGTCAGTGATTGCTCTGGCATTGGCTTGTTTCCCTGTGCTCGCTCACGCCGACGACTCCAGTGGCGTGCAGTACTCGGACGCTATCCCGAAGGCCGAAGGCGAAAACACGCCGACGCCCCACCATCAACCAACCCCGGCAAAGACCTCGAGTACCGATCACGGCGGCGGGACTGCGCCATCGGGCTCTTCGAATCCCGAAAGCTCGGCGCAAGCTGAAGGTTCTGGTGAAGGCGAATCATCTTCGAAGGAAGGTGGGGTGGCTGCGGCCAAACACGACGGCGGCGGCACGGGGCAGAGTAGCCCAGGCGCCAGCGTCAACGGGGGTGCCAAGAATGCAGCGCACCCCAGCGGTCAGAACGCATCGCCGGCGACGCAGTCGCACTCTGACGGCGGCGGCTCCTCGCCGCTGGTCCCAATCCTGATCGCGATTGCCGTCCTTGCTGCAATCTCGGTGGCAGTGGTGATGATCAGGCAGAAGCGGCAGCGCCGCGGACCGACCGCCACGGCTTCCCCCGAGGCGAACTGACCATGGTCCAGCAGCGGAAGCGCCCACTGGGGCAGGTTCGTGCCTGGCTGATCGCCGTAGCGGTCTCGGCGGCTGCCCTGATGGCGACGGCACCGGTGGCGCTGGCGGTTCCAGGTGATTTCTGGGGCGTATCGCCTCAGGCGACCCCAAGCGTCGAACAGTTCCAACGCCTGCGCAATGGCGGAGTCGACAGCGTCCGGATCCCAATTGGATGGGGCGCGGTGGAAACGACGCAAGGCACGGCCGACTTCTCGCATGTCGATTCGTTCGTTGCCGGCGCGGCCCAGGCGGGCCTCAACGTCCTTCCCTTCATCTACAACGCGCCCACATGGGCCGTCCCTTCGGCCGTGGTTCCAGGTTCGCATGGCACGGTGACGGCGCCGAAGACCCTGCCGGTGAAGACCGGCGCGCAGCGCGCGGCCTGGGCCAATTTCCTCAAGCTCGCGGTAGCCCGCTACGGGCCGGGCGGCACGTTCTGGACGGCGAACCCGGGGTTGCCCGAAAGCCCGATCCGCACCTGGCAGATCTGGAACGAGGAGAACTTCAAGTACTTCGTCGTGCGTCCCAGCCCCTCCGACTACGGCAAGCTGATCAACGTTTCCTACACGGCGATCAAAAGCGTCGATCCCGGCGCCAAGCTGATCCTCGGCGGGATGTTCGCCCGCCCCAAGGAGGCGGAATTCAAAGGCAAGCCTGCGCAGGCCTACTTCGCCACCGATTTCCTCGACCGCCTCTACACCTCAACGCCGGGAATCAAGAGCAAGTTCGCCGGCGTGGCCCTGCATCCATATACGTCCAAGTATCAGCAGTTGACGCCGGACATTGAAGAATTCCTCACCGTGCTCAAGGCCAACCACGACCCAGGCAAGAAGCTCTGGATCACCGAGATCGGCTGGAGCTCCGAACCGAAGTCGGCGGGTGACTCGTTTGCCAAAGGCCCGGCGGGCCAGGCGACGCAGCTGAAAGGCGCCTTCAAGCTCTTCGAAAGCAAGGCGGCGAAATGGAAGCTGCAGCGGATCTACTGGTTCTCGGTCGACGACCAGCCGGGCAGCTGCAATTTCTGCGGTGGCTCGGGTCTCTTCGGCAGCGGTTTCCTGCCGAAGAAGTCCTGGTTCGAATACGTCAAGTTCGCTGGCGGCACCCCCTGATCCGTCGCCCGATCTAGCGGCTGCGTAAGATCGGTGGGTTGGCCGCCGATGCGAAACAAGGTGTGGGGTCTGACCCCCTAGCCCCCTTCAGCGCCCCCGTCAGGCGCTGGTTCGAGGCGTCGTTCGAGGGGCCGACGCCGGCGCAGGCCGGCGGTTGGGAGGCGATCTCAAGCGGCGCCAACACGCTGATCTGCGCTCCCACCGGCTCGGGTAAGACCCTGGCCAGCTTCCTCTGGGGCATCGACAAGCTCTCGCGGGAGAAAAATCGCGGCAACGGAGTCCGCCTCGTCTACGTATCGCCGCTGAAGGCGCTCTCCTACGACATCGAGCGCAACCTGCGGGCGCCGCTGCGCGGCATCGGCGCCGAGATCACGGTTGGCCTGCGCACCGGCGACACGCCGCAAAAAGAGCGGCGGGCGATGCAGAAAAACCCGCCCGACATCCTGATCACGACTCCCGAGTCGCTCTACTTGATGCTCTCTTCGGCGGTGCGCGAGATCTTCTTCAGCACCGAGGCCGTGATCGTCGACGAGATTCACGCGGTGGCCCAGAGCAAGCGAGGGTCTCATCTAGCGCTGAGTTTGGAGAGGCTCGAACACCTGGTTAGGACATCCGGGGAGGGGTCTCCGGAGCAAAAGCGGGGAGGCTCCGGAGACCCCTCCCCGGATGTCATCCAGCGGATCGGGCTCTCCGCGACGCAGCGGCCGTTGGAGCGGATCGCTCAGTTCCTGGTTGGGCCCAAGCGCGAGTGCAAGATCGTGGATGCCGGGATCGCCAAGGAGCTGGACCTAGAGATCGTGGTTCCCGTTGAGGACATGGCGGAACCGGGAGCTCCTGCCTTTCCCAACGAGGACGGCAATCCAACGGATGGGGAGCCACTTGCTCATGTGAGATCGATCTGGCCGGCGATTTACCCGGAGCTGCTGAAACTCGTCCAAGAACACACCTCGACGATCATCTTCGTCAACAACCGCCGCGCAGCAGAGCGGCTGGCGAAGCGCTTGAACGAGCTTGCGAACGGGGAAGGGGAGCAGGAGTTGCCCGCGACCGAGCATGCGGGGGCGAACGCGCCTGGGGCGGATGGGTCGGGTCCGTCGGGAACTCCCGGCGAAAGCCGGCCCGACGGACCCGACCCATCCGCCCCCGTTGAGATCGCCCGCGCCCACCACGGCTCGCTTTCTCACGAGGAGCGCACGGTAGTCGAGGAGCTCTTGAAGTCCGGCCAACTACCGTGTCTGGTCGCGACGTCGTCCCTAGAGCTGGGCATCGACATGGGCGCCGTCGACCTTGTGATCCAGGTCGAGTCGCCGAAGTCGGTCAGCCGCGGCCTGCAGCGGGTCGGCCGCGCCGGCCACTCGCTGGGCGAGGTCTCGCGCGGCCGCATCTTCCCCAAGTTCCGCGGCGACCTGCTCGAGTGCGCGGTCGTCGCCAAGCGCATGCGCGAAGGGGCGATCGAGGAGACGGTGATCCCGCAGAACCCGCTCGACGTGCTCGCCCAGCAGCTGGTCGCGATGGCCGCCCTCGATGAGTGGGAGATCGATGAGGTCGAGCGCCTCGTTACCGCCTCGGAGCCCTTCCACGACCTCTCCCGCGAACAGCTCGAGAACGTGCTCGACATGCTCGACGGCCGCTACCCTTCCGACCGCTTCGCCGAGCTGCGTCCCCGCATCGTCTGGGACCGATCTGAGGGCACCATGCACGGCCGCAAAGGCGCCCGCTCGCTGGTCGTCACCAACGCCGGCACGATCCCCGATCGCGGCCTCTTCGGCGTTCACCTGCCGGACGGGCGCCGGGTCGGCGAGCTCGACGAGGAGATGGTCTACGAGGCCCGGCCGGGGCAGACTTTCCTGCTCGGCGCCACCACCTGGCGGATCGAGGACATCACCCGCGACCGCGTCATCGTCACCCCGGCCCCCGGTGTGCCCGGCGCCGTGCCCTTCTGGAAGGGCGACGGGATCGGCCGCCCGGCCGAGCTGGGCAAGGCGATCGGCGCCTTCGCCCGCGAGGCGGTCTCGCGCGAGCCGCAGGAGCTGGCGAAGGAGTACGACCTCGACCGCCGCGCCGCCGAGAACCTGGTCGCCTACCTGCGCGAGCAGCAGACCGCGACCCGGGTCGTGCCCTCTGACGAGACGATCGTGGTCGAGCGCTTCCGCGACGAGATCGGCGACTGGCGGCTCTGCATCCTCTCGCCCTACGGCGGCCGCGTCCACGCCGCCTGGGGCCTGGCGCTTGCCGCCAAGATTCGCTCCGAGCGCGAACTCGAGGCCGACGCGATCTGGTCCGACGACGGCATCGTCATCCACCTGCCCGACGCCGATGAGCCGCCGCCCGCCGACCTGGTCCTGATCGAGCCCGATGAGGTCGAAGAGCTGATCGTCGGCGAGCTCGCCGGCTCGGCCCTCTTCGGCTCCCACTTCCGCGAGAACGCCGCCCGCTCGCTGCTCCTGCCCCGCGCCTATCCGGGCAAGCGCACGCCGCTCTGGCAGCAGCGGCTGAAGTCGCAGAGCCTGCTCGAAGTCGCCCGCGACTTCCCCCGTTTCCCGGTCGTGCTCGAGACCTACCGCGAGGTCCTGCGCGACGTGCTCGACCTGCCCGCGCTGGACGAGCTGCTGCGCGACCTGCACTCGCGCAAGCTCAGCCTGGTCGAAGTCGAGACCGCGACCGCCTCGCCCTTCGCCTCCTCGCTGCTCTTCGACTACGTCGCCGCCTATATGTATGAGGGCGACACGCCCAACGCCGAGCGCCGGGCGGCGGCGCTGGCCCTCGACCGCGACCTGCTGCGCGAGCTGCTCGGCCAGGAGGAGCTGCGCGAGCTGATCGACCCCGAGGCGTTGGAGAGCGTCGAGGCGCAGCTCCAGCACCGCACCGAGGCCGGCCAAGCCGGCGACCGCGACGCCCTGCAGCAGGTCCTGCGCAACGTCGGTGACCTCACTGCGGCCGAGTGCGAGGAGCGGGTCAGCGAGGGCTACTCGGCCGCCTCGATGCTGGCGAAGCTGGTCGACGAGCGCCGCGCGGCGCTGGTGCGGATCAACGGCGAGGAGCGCTACATCGCCGCCGAGGATGCCGGCGTCTTCCGCGACGCGCTCGGCGTGCCCCCACCCGCCGGTCTACTGGAGACCTTCCTCGAGCAGCACCCCGACCCGCTCGCCACCCTGGTGCGCCGCTACGCCCGCACCCACGGGCCTTTCCCAACCGTCCAGCTCGCCTCTCGTTACGGAATCGATCCAATGCCGGCGCTGCGCGAGATGGAGCGCGCTGGCGCCCTCGTTCGCGGCGAGCTGCTGCCCGGCGGCGCCGAACGCGAGTGGTGCGACGCTGACGTGCTGCGCCGCGTGCGCCGCGCCAGCCTCGCCCACCTGCGCCGCGAAGTCGAGCCCGCCGGCCGCGATCGCTTCGCCCGCTTCCTGCCGAGTTGGCAGAACGTCGACGCCCACCGCGCCGCCGGCGCCGGCCCGGACCGGCTGCGCGAGGCGCTGGTGCCGCTGCAGGGCGTCACCCTGACCCCGAAGGTGTGGGAGGCCGACGTGCTGCCGCGCCGGCTTGGCGCCTACTCGCCCACCTGGCTCGACGAACTCTGCACCAGCGGCGAGGTGGTCTGGATCGGCGCCGGCGCCCGCGGCCGCAGCGACGGCCGCATCGCCCTTTACTTCCGTGACGACGTGAGGCTGGCCGGACCGCCACCGGCCAACCTCAAGCTCGAGAAACCGGCGGGCGAGGTCCACGACGCGATCCGCGAGCGCCTCGCTGCGGGGCCCGACTTCTGGCTCGACCTGCTCGCCGACCTCGACCACCCGCCCGAGGAGCTGCATACCGCTCTCTGGGACCTTGCCTGGGCTGGCGAGGTGACCAACGACGCTTTCTCGCCGCTGCGGGCGCCACGCCGCCGCGCCACGCCGCCGTCTGAGCAGCGCGGCCGTCGCTTTGCCCGCCGCCGCGCCAGTGGCGCGGCCGTGCAGGGCCGCTGGTCGCTGACCGCGCCCCTCTTCGACAACGCGCCGGCGGCGGGCCCGCGCCTGCGTGCTCAGGCCGAGCTGATGCTCGAGCGCTACGGCATCGTCACCCGCGAGACGGTGCTCGCCGAGGGCATCCCCGGCGGCTTCTCCAGCCTTTACGCCGAGCTCGGCAACCTCGAGCTGCTCGGCACCGCCCGCCGCGGCTACTTCGTCGAGGGGCTCGGCGGCGCCCAGTTCGCCCTCCCCGGCGCGGTCGAGCGCCTGCGCTCGCTCCCCTACGAGGACGGCTCCTTCCAGCTGCTTGCCGCCACCGATCCCGCCAACCCGTACGGTGCCTCACTGCCCTGGCCGAAACCGGCGAGCGGCCGCCGTCCCGCCCGCACTCCCGGCGCCCACGTGCTGATGCGCGACGGCGCACCTGTCATTTACGTTGAGCGCGGTGGC
>CAWCJW010000020.1:0-31323 GCA_963795765.1 uncultured Solirubrobacterales bacterium | reverse complement strand
TAGCGAGCGGGCCCTCGGGGCCCTTCGAGGTCGAGATCGAGGCGGCGATGCTCACCCTCGCCATGGTCGATGAACTGAAGGCCGTGCTCGAGCACCACAAGGGCGAGGCCGAGGTCCACCTCGCGATCCGCAACGGCGCCGCTGAGCCGCGGCGTTTCCTGCTCGGCGAGGGATACCGAGTGCGCCCCTCGGGGCGCCTGCGCAGCGAGCTCGACCACGTGCTCGGGACCGCTGCCCTGGCTGCCTAGCCAGCTCGGACCTTGGTTTTCAGGGTCTCACCTCCGTAGACTTCATCCATGCCAGCTACTCGCGAGAAGACGGGTGAGTGCCGCCAGTGCCGCTCGTTCTGCGACAAGATGGTCGAGCCGCGCGGCTGCGTCGAAATGCGCTGCCGCTACCTCTACTCCTTCGTCGACATGCTGACCGGCAGCCAGTACGTCGGCTGCATGCAGGACGTCTTCGCCGCCAAGGTCGATCTCGAGGCGGTCCTGCAGCCGGGGGGCTTCGGCGGGGTGAAGATGACCGGTGATGCGCTGCCGCACTGCCAGTTCTCGGTTGAGCAGGCGTACGAGGGCGAGGGCGACTCCTATGACTGCGTCAACCGCCGCTTCTTCGACTGCTCCGACAGTGGTCCCGAGGGCATCAAGGCCTTCGACCTGCGCGACGTCTGAGTGCGACCTACTCGACACCGATCCCTGTACGATCCCGCGCCGTGAATGCGGGTGAACCTATGGAGGGTCAGTGAGCGATACAGCGGCAGTGGCAGAGGCGGCAAAGGAGAGCATCGTGAATGAGGTCGCAGGTGGAGAGGGAGCCCCAGAGGGTCCCGTCTTCACGCTTGAGCTGAACCAGGATCAAAAGGACATCCGCGAGTGGGTGCACGGCTTCGCCGAGGGCGTCGTCCGTCCCGCCGCGTCGGAATGGGACGAGCGCGAGGAGACCCCCTGGCCGGTGATCCAGGAGGCGGCCAAGATCGGCCTCTACAGCTTTGAAGCGCTCGGGCAGTTCTTCGCCGATCCGACCGGCCTCACCCTGCCGATCGCCAATGAGGAGCTCTTCTGGGGCGATGCCGGCATCGGCATGGCGATCATGGGCACCTCGCTGGCCGTCGCCGCGATCTTCGGTCAGGGGACCGGCGAGCAGATCGGTGAGTGGATCCCGCAGTGCTTCGGCAGCCCCGAGGACCCCAAAGTCGCTGCCTTCTGCGCCTCCGAGCCGGATGCCGGCTCCGACGTCTCGGCGATCCGCACCACCGCGAAGTACGACGAGGCCAGCGACGAGTGGGTGATCAACGGCCAGAAGGCTTGGGCCACCAATGGCGGCATCGCCGACATCCACGTCGTCATCGCCTCGGTCGACCGCGAGCTCGGCTCACGCGGCCACGCCGCCTTCGTGATCCCGCCGGGTACCAAGGGCTGCGAGCAGGGCGCCAAGGTGAAGAAGCACGGCCTCCGTGCCTCGCACACCGCCGACGTCCACCTCGACGACTGCCGCGTGCCGGGCGCCTGCCTGCTCGGCGGCAAGGAGAAGCTCGACGAGCGCCTCGCCCGGGTACGCGAGGGCAAAAAGTCAAAGTCACAGGCGGCGATGCAGACCTTCGAGGCCAGCCGGCCGACGGTCGGCTCGCAGGCGGTCGGCATCGCCCGGGCGGCGTATGAGTACGCACTTGAGTACGCCAAAGAGCGCTCCCAGTTCGGCCGCCCGATCATCGAGAACCAGGCGATCGCCTTCACCCTCGCCGATATGAAGCTGGAGATCGACGCCGCCCGCCTGTTGGTCTGGCGGGCCGCCTGGATGGGTCGCACGGGTCAGAAATTCGAAAACGCCGAGGGCTCGATGTCGAAGCTGAAGGCCGGCGAGGTCGCCGTTTGGTCGACCGAGCGGGCAATTCAGATCCTCGGCGGCAACGGCTACACGCGCGAGTTCCCGGTCGAGCGAATGCACCGCGACGCCAAGATCTACACGATCTTCGAGGGGACCTCGGAGATCCAGCGCCTGGTCATCAGCCGCGCGATCTCGGGCGTTCACGTCAAATAGCCCTGATCCAGGGCCTCGACCACGTACAGGTTGCCGCGCCGCCGGGCTGCGAGCAGGCGGCGCGGCGGTTCTACGGCGAGCTGCTCGGCCTGGGCGAGTTGGAGAAGCCCGAGCCCCTGCGGGAGCGGGGTGGGGTCTGGTTCGCCTGCGGCGCGCATCAGCTCCACGTCGGGGCAACGCCGGACTTCGCGCCTGCCACCAAGGCACACCCGGCGCTGCGGGTCGCGCCCTCAGACCTCGATCGGCTTGCCGAGAGGCTGAGAAGGGCAGGGGTGGAGGTTCGTTGGGACGACGCGATCCCGGGCCTGCGCAGGTTTTACGCCGCCGACCCCTGGGGCAACCGAGTCGAGCTGGTCGGCGCCAGCTGATCTCGACATCCGCGTCATATAGCCCAAGCCGGTTCCGGCCAGTTCCCGGTGCTAACGCGCTCGTAGAGGGTGTCGGGAGCGAGGTCGACTTCACCCGGCCAGGCAATCGTGTGTGTCTCGGTATCGAGGTACATCTCAGCAAACCCCTCTTCGGTTCGGGCTCGCTCGAAGACCGGTCCCCACATTCGCTGAAGAATCTCCACCTCACCGCTCAGGCCGTCGGCGAACGTTAGCCTGACCACGCCGTGGCGAACGACAGAAGCGCTGGTGATGATGTACGGGGCGAATCTACTCATTGCAAGGGTTCGATCTCTCGTAGTTTTTCACTGGCTCGGGCCCGATGCCAGTTTTCTTCCAGCTCTGCTTGATGTAGCTCGGCCCAGGCGAGCACGAGGCGGAGTTGGCGACGCTTGAGGTTGCCTTGAATGATTTCCACGCTGTCGATCCGGATCTTGGCTGCACCATCAGCATGGTAGGCATGAAAGTGCGGGTAGCCGTGGTCGTCGAGGTACATGGTGATCTTGATCCCGTAGAAGCGGCTGATGGTCGGCACCACCTCATAAGCCGATGCGGCTCGATATTTCTCTCCCCTCTGGGTGAGCTCAGCCGCGACGCTTGAGGCCGGTCTTACGCAGGCGCTTCGCCGCCAGCACTTCCTTGCGGTCCGCGCCTTTCCTGTCGGGTCCGGGTGTCTCCAGCGTTGCCGGCAGGCCCTCGAAGCGGGGCTCAGAGAGGAAGGCGGCGAGGCCCTGTTTGCCCATCTCGCCCTTGCCGAGGTTGGCGTGACGGTCGCGGCAGGAGCCGAGTGGGGCGGCGGCGTCGTTGACGTGCAGGCACTGGAGGCGGTCGAGGCCGACCTTGGCGTCGGCTTCGTCGACGACCTTGGACAGGTGCTCCGCGTCGGTGATGTCGTAGCCCTGGACGAAGAGGTGGCAGGAGTCGAGGCAGAGGCCAAGGCGCTTGCCGCTGCCGGCGAGCTCAATCAACTCCGCGGTCTGGTCGAAGTCGCGGCCGAGCAGGCCCTTGTGGCCTGCCGTTTGCTCGAGCAAGAGCGGGCAGCTGTCGCTGTCCTTGAGCGCCGCGGCGATTGTCTTGCCGGCCCGTTTCATCGAGGGTCCCAGCGGCTCTTTCACCTGTGCCCCCGGGTGCAGGACGACGCCGGCGGCGCCGATTTCGTCGCCGATCCGCAGCGCGTGGGTGAGCGAGGCCTGTGACTTCTTACGCAGCTCTTTGTCCTTGCTGGCGCAGTTGATCAGGTAGACGGCGTGGATCACCACGGCTTCGACCGGCGAGTTCGCCATCGCCTCTTTGAAAGCGGCGAAATCCTCCGGGCCGTATTTGGTCGGCCGCCACATCCGCGGGCTCTGGTTGAAAATCTGAATCGATTCGCAACCGCGCTCGGCGCCGCGCTCGATCGCCTTCTCGAGGCCGCCAGATGTGGAGACATGCGCGCCGATCAGCATTAGACGCGCATCCTATGGCGGCGCCGGCCTTGGTCGTGGGCCTCGTTCATCTAGATTCCCCGCGTGCCTGACGACGCGCCGATCCGCCTCCGATTTGCCCCTTCGCCCACCGGCGCCCTCCATATCGGTGGCGCTCGGACCGCTCTCTATAACTGGCTCGCGGCTCGGCACGGCGGCGGTGAGCTGGTGCTGCGGATCGAGGACACCGACCGCGAGCGTTCGACCGAGGAGAACGTCGCCCAAATTCTCGACGCCTTGGAGTGGCTCGAGCTCGACTGGGATGTGGGGCCGGTCTCGCAGGCCTCGCGAGCGGAGCGCCACTCCGAGGCGCTGCAGCAGCTGCTCGACTCCGGCGCCGCCTACCGCGACTCCGCCACCGCCAAGGACGTCGAGGCCTGGAAGGCCGAGCACGGCGCCGATCGCGGCTACCGCGGCGAGCCGGTCTCCGACGCCGGAGCGGCGGTACGGCTGCGCGTCCCCGACGACGGCGAGACCGTCGTCCACGACCTGATCCGCGGCCCGGTCCGCTTTCCCAATCGCAGCTACGACGACTTCGTCATCGCCCGCGGCGACGGCTCGGTCCTCTACAACTTCGCCGTTGCGGTCGACGACGCCGAGATGGGGATCAGCGAGGTGGTGAGGGGCGATGATCACCTCTCGAACACGCCGAAGCAGCTACTCGTCTTCACCGCACTGGGTCACGAGCCGCCGCGCTACGCCCACCTGCCGCTACTGCACGGCCCTGACGGTAAGAAGCTCTCCAAGCGCCACGGTGCCGCCTCCGTACAGGAGCTGCGCGAGGCGGGTTACCTGCCGGCGGCAGTGCGCAACTACCTCGCCCTGCTCGGCTGGGGTACTGACGACGACACCACGGTGATGGCGACCGAGGAGCTGGTCCGTCGCTTCCGGGTCGAGGACGTCGGTCGCTCCGCCGCGATCTTCGACGAGAAGAAGCTGCGTTGGCTGAACGGTCGATTCATGCGCGAGCTGCCGTTGGATCAGTACACGGCCGTCGTCGCCAAGCACCTCGGCCGCGATCCGGACGAGCGTCTGCGTGCGGCTTGTGAGATCGCTCAAGAGAAAGCCCAGACCCTCGCTGAGGTCTGGGGCCTGATCCGCTTCCTCTTCGAGCCGCCGGTCGAGGACGAGAAGGCTTGGGGGAAGGTGATGAAGGACGGCGCTCTCGCCGCTCTCAAGGGAGCTCGCGAGGCCCTAGCCGGAGCCCCTGACTTCGATGCCGAGGCGGTCGAGGCCGCGCTGACGCCGCTCCCCGAGCGTCTCGACGCCAAGCCGGGCAAGGTCTACCAGCCGATTCGCGTGGCGATTACCGGCACCTCGGTCTCACCGGGGATCTTCGAGTCCCTGGCAGCGCTCGGCCGCGAGCAGTCGCTGGCCCGCATCGACGCTGCCGTCACGCGTTTGCGGTCCTAGCGGACAAGCGCGACCGCTGAAATCCGCCTAAATGGACAGATGGCGCTTTTCTGCACCTTAATTTTGTGGATGGTCGGGCTAAACCGTGCGTCCTTCGCTGCCGATGAGGCACTCGAGGACATTTCTCGCAATGGAGACCACGAAGCCCAAAATCGAGAGCAAGGCCAAGGCAGGCGCTGCCGGCAAGGACGCCAGCGGTAGGCCCGCGCCCGGCGCTCGCCTCGCCGCGGCTTTCGAGGCAGTGGAGAAGTTTCCGGTGCTGCTCGAGTCCCGAGCCCGCGTTATGCAGGCTGCCACCGCGGAAACCAGCCGCATCGGCGACCTTGTCGAGGCGGTTGAGGCCGACGTCGGCCTGGCGATCGCCGTGCTGCGCTTCGCCAATCGCTCCAGCACTCCGGTCGCCAGCATTGGCTCGATCCCGGCGGCAATCGACGTGCTCAAGCCCTCGGGCGTCCTCGCGATCGCCGGCACCGCGCCCGTCTTCGACTTCTTCGAGACCAACGGCGGGCGCGAGATGCGTCCCGAGCGCTTCCGCGTTCACGCCCTCGCCACCCAGCAAGCCGCCGATGAGATCGGCCGCGCCGTTGGCTGGGAGGACCGCGACGAACTCGCCGTCGCCTCGCTTCTTCACGATGTCGGCCGCCTTGTGATCGCCAATCTTCATCCCGGTGACCGCAGCCACTTCGATGTGATCTCCCGTACTCCCGAGCAGCGCCTGCGCGAGGAACGCGACCGCCTTGGCATTGACCACGCCCTGGTCGGCGGAGTGCTTGCACGGCGCTGGAGCCTGCCGCAGCGGATCGCGGTCTCAATCGAGCGCCATCACGCCGACGATGCCGAGGGCCTGTCGGCCCTAGTCGGCACCGCCGACATGGTCGCCCACTACAGCCAGGGCGAGGCGGTCTCACCGGAGCGCCTGCATGCCTCGGCCAAGCGCTGCGGCCTCAGCCCCGACGCCCTTCGTGACCTGCTCTACCAGCTTCCCTACGCTCGCAACGATGTTTCACGCATCTCTGAGCCTTGCCCGCTCTCGGCGCGTGAGCTCGACGTCCTGCGCCACCTCTCCGAGGGCATGGTCTACAAGCAAATCGCCAGCGAGATGCAGCTCTCCGTCTCGACCATCCGTACTCACCTGCACAACGTCTACGGCAAGATCGGCGCCGTTGATCGCGCCCAGGCAGTCCTGACCGCGCGCGATCGCGGCTGGATCTAAAAGCCCGGCCCTACTCGATCAGCGACTCGCGCAGCGCGATTGCTACCGCGTGTGTGCGGTTGCGCGCCCCGAGCCGGCCCAGTGCGTTCTTGGTGTGGGTCTTGATCGTTTCCTCACTGAGGTCGAGCTCGCGGGCGGCGACGGTGGTCGATTCGCCATTGGCGAGGAGCTGGAGGATTTCGCGCTGGCGCTTGGTCAGCTTGCCGCGACTGCCGCGCGGCGGCACGTCGGGGTCGACGAAGCGTTCCTGGGCGAGCGCGGCCTGGGCGGCGCGCAACAGCAGCTCGCTATTGGCGGTGCGTGAGACGTAAGCGCTGGCCCCGGCTTTGATCGCGGCGTTGGCAAGGTGGCGCTCGGCGCGCTCGCCGTGGGCGACGATGCCAAGGGCCGGTTCGGATTTGAGCATCATCCGGATCGTCTCCGTGGCGCCGAGGGGGGCCGGGTCGAGTCCGTCGGGGCGGCGCCGCATGTCGAGGATCGCGATATCGATGCTGCCGACGTCGCGGACGAGGTCAACCGCCTCCTCGCGACTGGCCACCTCCTGGCACTCGAAGCGATCCTGCAGCGCTCGGCGCACGCCGATGCGGACGATCGGGTGACCATCAACGACAAGGCACTGTGGACGCTCGCTCAGGACCGGTTCCGATATCTGGGGTGTTCGGCGATGGCTCCATCGTCAGCCCTGGAGCCCTGCGGCCGATCCTAACCCAGTCCGGGCAGTGCGGTAGAAAACACTTGTGATCTCGATCACCTCGAAGTCGCGCTACGCGGTAGTCGCGATGGCGGAGCTGGCGCGCTCGGGCGAGCGGCCGGTGCCGATCAAGGAGCTGGCCGAGCGCCGCGACATCCCCGAGCAGTTCCTCGAGCAGCTCTTCTCGACCCTGCGCCGCGCCGGTCTGTTGACCAGTCACCGCGGCATGCGCGGCGGCTACACGCTCTCGCGTCCGGCCGAGGAGATCTCGGTGCTCGAGGTCGTGCAGGCGCTCGACGGCAAGGTCGGTCAGGAGGCCGACGAGGCGGGGGGTATTTGGGCCGAGGGCGTCACCGCCCTGCGCAAGGTCTTCAGTCAGACCACAATCGCCGAAATTGCCCGCCGCGAGGCCGAGGCCGCGGGCAGCGGCATGTACTTTATTTAGCCAGCCCGCGCCGCTGTCTCTAGGGCTAGCCAGCCCACCAGTCGCGCTCACCCTCGACGTCTCCACGCGGATTCTCGCCGAGATTGGGCGCGCCGATGACGAGGATCTCGAGGCCCTCTGGTCCGGCCTCATAGCCTCGCCAGGTACCGGGTGCGACGCGCACCGTGTCCCATTCCTCGAGCTCGACGATCTCCTCGTCGAGCTTCATTCGCCCGCTCCCGCGTACGACCACGTACACCTCCTCCTGCTTCTTGTGCGTGTGGCCGTACGGAAAGCGGTAGCCGGGCGGGATGCGCTGGTAGCTCAGGCCGGATTGCTCGAGCTCGAGCGCCTGGGTCGCCAAGCGGAACTCCAGGTCCGGTGAGCCGTCGAAGTTGGACCCAACGTCCTCCAGATCCTGCTTGAGGTTCCTGTGGGTGAACGACATGGCCCGATCTTATGCGTGGACGCGCAGGAGGGGCCCCTTTACGGTCGAAGTACTGAGTAATCGATTCCAAACAGGAGGTTCGTCATGGAGGGACGCGAGGCCGCCCGGGCGCCGGAGAGGTCGTCAGCGATGCGATGGGAGGACGGTGTGGTCTACGGCCTGATCCTTGCCGGCATCTACTTCCTGGTCGGTGTTCTCTTCTTTTACGCGGGCAAGGAGAAGATCTTCGATGGGCTGGGCGCGCCCGCTGGAATCGAAAAGCAGTTCAGCGGCACGTTCCTCGCCACGGTCCCCGGTGTCGACGCTGCCTGGACGATTCTCGGGGTCCTCGAGTTCGCCATCTTCGTTCTCACCGTCGTCAGCCTGGGCCGGCTGGAGTTCATGCCCGGCCGCCGCAAGCCGTTCATGCTCTCGGCCCTTGCTCTGGCGATCTTCACCTTCGCGGTGCTCGGCGTTGGTCAGAACGTGACCGGGGAAAACTCCGGGGTCGCCGAGCTCTTCCTCTACGCCGGTGCCACCGGGGTCCTGCTCGGTCTGGTCCTGCTGTTGCCTCCTTATGGACCCGCCAACTGGATCAGCGGGCGAGGGGGCGGACGATGAGCGTTGGGTGGCGCGCCTGGTAGGCGCACTACGCTTCAGGCCTGATGCCGGTTGGGGACAGCGCTGCAGCGGTCGTTGGCGAAACGCCGATGGTCGTCCTCTCGCGGCTCGGCGAGGGGCTGCCGGGGGAGGTCTGGGTCAAGCTCGAGCAGCTCAACCCCGGGGGTTCCGTTAAGGACCGGATCGGGGTGGCGATGATCGACGCGGCCGAGGCGGAGGGGCTGATCGAGCCGGGCAAGTCTGTGATCGTCGAGCCGACCAGTGGCAACACCGGCATCGCCTTGGCGATGGTCTGCGCGGCGCGCGGCTACGAGCTGATCCTCACCCTGCCCGAGGGGATGAGCCGCGAGCGGACCAAGCTGCTGCGCGCCTACGGGGCCAAGGTACGGGAGACGCCCTCGCTGGGCGGGATGACCGAGGCGGTTGAGCTGGCCGAGGAAATCTGCAAGCAGCGCAAGGGCTTCATGCCACAGCAGTTCTCCAATCCCGCCAACCCGGAGGCCCACCGGCGCACGACGGCGGAGGAGATCTGGCGCGACACCGAGGGCGCCAATATAGGCGCCTTCGTCGCCGGCGTCGGCACGGGGGGGACGATCACCGGCGTCGGCCAGGTCCTGCGCGAGCGCAGCCCCGAGACCCTGATCGTTGCGGTCGAGCCGACGGCCTCGCCGGTGCTCTCCGGCGGCGTGCCGGGGCCGCACAAGATCCAGGGCATCGGCGCCGGCTTCGTGCCCTCGGTCCTCGACCGCAGCGTGATCGACGAGATCGTCTCGGTCGGCGATGAGGATGCGCTTGAGACAGCGCGCCTGGTCGCCCAGCGCGAGGGCGTCCTGGCCGGGATCTCGGCCGGCGCCAACGTCAAGGCGGCGCTCGAGGTGGCGGCGCGGCCGGCGATGGAGGGCAAGCGCGTGGTGACGATTGTCTGCGACTCGGGTGAGCGCTATGTGTCCCTACCCTTCTTCTCACCATGAGCCGCTGGAAGAGGCTTGTCCACGAGGTGAAGACCGACGTTGCCGCGGCGCGTAACCGCGACCCGGCGGCGCAGGAAGTCTCCAGCGCGGAGATCTTGCTCAGTTGGGGCGGGGTACAGGCACTGCTCGCCCATCGCGTCGCCCACGCCCTGCTCGAGGCAGGGGTGCCGGTGGCGCCCCGGATGCTGGCCTACCTGACCCGCTCGATCACCGGGGTGGAGATACACCCCGCGGCAAAGATCGGTCGCGAGTTCTTCATCGACCACGGCTCCGGCGTGGTAATCGGCGAGACGGCGGAGATCGGCGAGCGCGTCACCCTGTACCAGGGGGTGACGCTCGGTGGCACCGGATTCCAGCGCGGCAAGCGCCATCCGACGCTTGCCGACAACGTCACGATCGGCTCGGGGGCGAAGCTGCTCGGGCCGATCGCGGTCGGGGAGGGCGCCAAGATCGGCGCCAACACCGTGGTGATCGAGGACGTTCCCCCGGGCGCGACGGTGGTCGGCAATCCCGGCCACCCGGTCAGGGTCGAGGGCAGGCGACCGGAGGGGCCCGACGTCGACTGGATTCATCTGCCCGACCCGATCGCCGAGGCGATCAAGTCGCTTTCTCAGCGAATTGGCGAGCTCGAGAGCCGGCTGGCCGAGCTTGACGGCGGCGAGGCCCCGAGTGGCGACGGCGAGACGAGCGCCGTGCGCGAGCGCACCGGCCCTTCCACCGCCGGTGGCTGAAGTAGCCTGCGCGACCTCGTTCCAGCTCTCGAAAGGACTCGACCTTGAGTAAGCGGCTTCTGCTTTTCCCCTGCCTTCTGATCCTCGCCGGGATCTTGCTCGCTGCCTGCGGCAGTAGCGGCGGTGACGAAGCCGAAGTCAAGGAAGTGATCGAAAAGTCGGCGACGACCACCGATCCGGCTGACTGCAAGAAGCTGCAGACCCAGAAGTTCATGGAACAGACCTCGCAGGAAAGTGGCCAGGGCGCCGTCAAGGAATGCGAAGAAGAAGCGAAGAAGGAAGAAGGAGCCAAGTCGGTTGAGACCTCTGAAGTGGAAGTCGACGGCTCGAGCGCGACCGCTGACGTGGCGCTGACGGGAGGGACCCTTAACGGCCAGTCGGTAGAAGTCGGGCTGACCAAGGACGGCGATCAGTGGAAGATGAACGAAGTCGTCAAGTTCACGAAGTTCGACCAGGCGAAGCTGGTCGAATACCTCGAAGGGCAGTTCAAAGAACACTCGAGCGAAATCCCCGCCAAGCTCGCGACCTGCTTCATCGACGCGTTCAAGGAAGGCTCCCAGGAAGAAGTCGAAGAACTGGTCTTCGGCAATGGGTCAAAGGCGCTGGAAGAAGTCGCCGAAACCTGCGACTCAGGTCCGTCCGCCTGAGCGGGGTCGGCTCGCGTTAGGGGTCGCCCAATGCCCACTGGGCCGGCCGCGCCCATGGCTATGCTCGAAACGGTGCTGAAGATGGACCATGAGAGCCCGTCGAGCGAGGCTGGGGCGCCGATCGGGCCCGGCGCCGATCGGGCAGAGCGGTTGCTGGCCGGGCTCAACGAGCCCCAGCGGCAGGCAGTGGTCCACGGCGAGGGCCCGTTGTTGGTCCTCGCCGGGGCGGGCTCGGGCAAGACCCGCGTACTGACCCACCGCATCGCCTACCTGCTGGCGACCGGTGCGGCCCGTCCCGGCGAGATCCTCGCGATCACCTTCACCAACAAGGCGGCGAGCGAGATGCGCGAGCGCGTCGGCGCCCTGATCGGCCGCTCGGTGCGGGCGATGTGGGTGACCACCTTCCACTCCGCCTGCGCGCGGATGCTGCGGGCCGACGCGGAGAAGCTCGGCTACGCCCGCACCTTCACGATCTATGACGAGTCGGACTCGCTGCGCATGCTCAAGCGCTCGATGAGCGAGCTCGGCGTCGACCCGAAACGGTATCCGCCACGTTCGCTGCGCTCGCAGATCTCCGGCGCCAAGAACAAGCTGGTCGACGTCGCCGCCTATGCCCAGGCTCAGGGCAGCGTTTTCGAGGAAACCGCTGCCGCGGTCTACGAGCTCTACGAGAAACGCATGCTCGAGGCCAACGCGATGGACTTCGACGACCTGCTGGTCCGCACCGTCAACGTGCTGGAACTCTCCGACGAGGCTCGCGAGCGCTGGCGCCGCACCTTCCGCCACGTTCTCGTCGACGAGTATCAGGACACCAACCACGCCCAGTACCGACTGCTGCAGTTGCTCACCGAGGAGCACGGCAACCTGATGGTGGTCGGTGACGAGGACCAGTCGATCTACGGCTTCCGCCACGCCGACATCCGCAACATCCTCGACTTCGAGCGCGACTTCCCCGAGGCAGAGGTGGTCAAGCTCGAGCAGAACTACCGCTCGACACAGACGATTCTCTCCGCCGCCAATGCCGTGGTCGAGCGCAACCGCGAGCGGCGCCCGAAGCAGCTCTGGACCGAGATCGCCGGCGGTGAGCCGGTGCGGCTCTCCGAGCTCTCCGACGAGCATGAGGAGGCGCGCTGGGTGGCGGGGGAGATCGAGCGCCTGGCCGAGGAGGACGGCGTCAAGCGCGAGGACGTCGCCGTCTTCTACCGGACCAACGCAATGAGCCGGGTGCTGGAGGACACGCTCAATCGCTTCGACGTCGCCTACCAGGTGATCGGTGGCACCAAGTTCTACGAACGGGCCGAGATCAAGGACGCCGTCGCCTACCTCAGCCTGCTCGCCAACCCCGCCGATCAGGTTTCCTTCGCCCGCATCGTCAACTCGCCCAGGCGCGGCATCGGCAACACCACCCAGGGCCGGATCGCCTCCCACGCCAACACCACCGGCCGCACGATCTGGGAGGTGATCGAGGCGGTCGAGGAGGTGCCGGGTCTCAACGGCGGCGCGATCAAGGCGGTCGGCCGTTTCTACGAGACGATGGCCGGGTTGCGCGAACGGGCTGAGGAGGAAGGACCCGTCGCCGCGCTGCTCGAGGCGGTGCTGAATGAGAGCGGTTACTTGGAAGCGCTCTCGGCCGAGCGCACGATCGAGGCCGAAGGGCGGGCCGAGAACCTCGAGGCGCTGATCGCCGGCGCGGCCGAGTTCGACATCGAGCGCGAGCAGGAGGGCCAGAACGAAATTCCCCCACTGGAGGAGTACCTGCAGCAGATCTCGCTCTACACCCAGCAGGACGACCTCCTCGACGGCGAGCAAGAGTCACTGGTGACGCTGATGACCCTGCACAACGCCAAGGGCCTGGAGTACGACACGGTCTTCATCATCGGCTGCGAGGACGGCGCCTTTCCCCACATGCGGGCGCTGGAAGAGGGCGGAGAGGAGGAGGAGCGGCGGCTCTGTTACGTCGGCATCACCCGCGCCCGCCGCCGCCTCTACATGACCTGGGCGCGCCAACGCAGCCTCTTTGGCCGCTCCGAGCGCAACCTGCCCTCGCGCTTCATCGACGAGCTGCCCGCGGAGTTGACCGAGCGCCACTCGAGCGCCCCCGGCGCGGCCGCCGGGATCGGCTGGGACTCCGGCGAGGACGCCGCGGCGCCGATCGAGGCCGGTCCGACCTTGGAACTGCAGACTGGCGACGACGTCGTCCACGCCAGCTTCGGCGAGGGCGTGGTGACGGCGGTCGAGGCAGGTGGCGTCGTCGTCGTGCGCTTTTCCAGCGACGGCAGCGAGCGCAAGCTGATGGCCGATTACGCACCGATCCGGAGGAGATAGGCACGATGGCAGCGCGAATCATCGATGGCAAAGCGGTTGCGGCTGAGGTGCGCGAGCGGGTGGCGGCTGAAGTTGTGGACTTTGAGGCCGAGCATGGACGCACGCCGCTGTTGGTCACGGTGATCGTCGGCGACGATCCCGCCTCCGAGGTCTACGTCGCCGGCAAGCATCGGGCTTGCGAGCAGGTCGGCATTCGCTCCCTCCATCACGGCTTGCCGGCCGAGACGACTGAGGGGGAGCTGCTTGCCCTGGTCGAAAAGCTGAATTCGGACCGGGACGTCGACGGGATCCTGGTCCAACTGCCGGTGCCCGATCAAATCGACCCGGACCAGATCATCGCCGCGATCGATCCCGGCAAGGACGTTGATGGCCTGACGCCGGTCAACGCCGGTCGCCTCGCTCAGGGTATGCCGGGCCTGGTTTCCTGCACCCCCGTTGGTGTGATCGAGCTGCTGCGCCACGAGGGGGTCGAGCTCGAGGGAACCGAGGCAGTGGTCGTGGGGCGCTCGAAGCTGGTCGGCGTCCCGGTCTCCCGCCTTCTCCTCGCCGCCAACGCAACGGTGACGATGTGCCACTCGCGCACGCGTGACCTGGCCGCGGTCTGTCGCCGCGCCGACGTGCTTGTCGCCGCGGTCGGCGTGCCCCGCCTGCTTGGCGCTGACGCGATCAAGCCCGGGGCGGTGGTGATCGACGTCGGGGTCAACCGCACGGACGCTGGTCTCGTCGGTGATGTCGATTTCGAGGCCGCCGCGGAGATCGCCTCAGCGATCACTCCAGTGCCCGGCGGGGTCGGTCCGATGACAGTCGCAATGCTGCTCGTAAATACGTTGGCTGCTGCGCGAGCTCGGGTGTAATGTCGCCCCGACCCCTAGCTCGACCGGAGGATTGATGGACCATCTAGACAAGCTCGGCCCGGGAGAGAAGATCGCGGGCGGCTCGGCGATCCTGCTCTTCATCTTCATGTTCTTCGATTGGTTCGGCGTCGAAGTCTCCGGCGTCGGCGGGTTCTCGGGCAGCGTGCCGGGTGGCGGCGGCAGCGCCTGGGACGCGCTCGACTTCATCCCGATCATCCTCGTGATCACGATCATTGCCGCGCTCGTGATGATCGGCTTGCGCCTCGCCGACTCGCCTTATGAGCCTTCGGTTCCGATGAGCACGATCGTCACCGCGCTCGGCGTGATCTCGGTTCTGCTGATCCTCTTCCGGATCATCGATCCGCCCAGCTTCGCCAGCTTCGGCGGGGTTTCCGTTGATGCCACGCTGAGCGTCGGGATCTTCCTCGGGCTGATCGCCGCTGGTGGTATTGCCTTCGGGGGCTACAGCACGATGAAAGAAGAGGGGATCACCTTTGGCGATGCGGCTGATCGGCTCTCCGGTGGAGGATCGCCGCCGCAGCACACCACTTCGGCGCCACCTCCGCCACCGCCTCCTGCGTCGACACCTCCGCCACCGCCGCCAAGTTCTCAGGCGCCGCCGTCTCCTCCGCCTCCGCCTGCAGGCAGCTGAACGGGCGTGGGGAGCGCCGGATAGCCCCTGTCAAAACGCGCGGCAGGAGCCGCGCTTGAGTGTTTTGACAGGGGCTATCCGGCGCTCTTTGCGAGTTCAGCGGCAATGCGGGCGGCGAAGGCGATGACCGTCATCATCGGATTTACGCCGACCGAGGTGGGGAAGAGCGAGGCGTCGGCGACGTAGAGGTTCGTAGCGTCGTGGACCGAGCCATCCGAGGCGCAGACGCCGTCACTTTCTGCCGAGATCCTGGCGGTCCCCATTGGGTGGAATGCCTCCAAGCGCAGCTCCGAGGGCTTGAAGCGGGTCGACTCGAAGGCGGCGAGTTTGTTGGGGGTCAGAGTGCCGACCCTGGCAATGTTGGGATAGACCTCATGAGCGCCGGCGGCGAAGTGGATTTCGGCGGCGCGGGCTATGCCGAAGGTGAGGCGGTCGGCGTCGTCTCTCGTCAGCTTGTATCGGGCTCGTAGTTCGCCGGCGTTGGTGAGGTCAACCTGGCCGCTGGATTGGTCGGAGAGGTGGACTCCGATCGAGCCGATGTGGCCGAAATCGAGCATTGAGCGTTGGTGGGCGCGACCGACGCCGGGGAGCCAGGCGCCACCGAAGGCGAGGGGGGTGAAGGTGGCCTCAAGCAGGAGGCGCTGGGGCTCCCATTGGTCGATGTAATAGCTCTGCATCACGCCGTCCCAGCCGCGGACCTCCTCCGCGTAGCGGGCGCCGACCCAGCAGGCGGGGTGGATGTGGAGGTTGCGGCCTACCTGGCGGCCACCGAGACCTGAACGCAGCAGCAGCTCGGGCGTGCCCAGGGCGCCGCCGGCGATGATCGTGGCGCGGCGAGCCCGCACGGTGTAGTGCCGGGCTTTGCTCGGCGGTCCGGGGCCACCAGGCGGCGAAGCGGCTGTGCAGCTCACCCCTGTGGCGCGACCGTCTTCGACCACGACGCGCTGCGCCTCGACGCCGGTGCGCAGTCGCGCGCCCGCCGCCACTGCCCGCGGCAGGTAGCTGACGTGCATGCCGCGCTTGGCGTCGATCTCGCAGCCGAAGGGGCAGGAGCTGCACTGCACGCAGTTGCCGGCGTTGCGCGAGATCGGTCCGCCGCTGGCGCCGATTGCCGCCGATCCCTCCATCGCCAACTGGCCGTTGCGACCCATCTGCTCGGGGTCCAGGGGAGTCACTCGCAGGAACTGCTCAGCGGCCGCGAACTCCTCACTCAGATCCGTGGCCCAATCGACGCCGAAGCGCTGGCTCCACTCTTCCAGCACCGGATCGGGGGCGCGGAAGCAGGTGCCGGAGTTGACCACGGTCGTGCCGCCGACCGTGCGCGCCACCGGCACTGGAATCGCCGGCCGCCCTTCGGCGATCGTCAGCCCGCCATCGCGGTAGAGGCTGGCGATCGCGTCCAACGGTTCCTCTGGGTAGCTCTCGCGGTTGAAGCCCTCGCCAGCCTCGAGCACGATCACGTCGAGCCCGGCCTCGGCCAGGGTTGCGGCGGCAACGGCGCCGCCGGCGCCAGAGCCGACGATGACCACGTCGCATTCCTCTCCGTCTCCCGCGGGCTCGGTCTCGCCCAGGGGTCCAGCAGGCTCGGGCAGCGAGCCATCGGCGAGCCGGCAACTGGCACTGAAGCCAATTTGCTCCTCGACCTCCGGCGCGACGGCGCTGCCCAGGGTGGCGAAGACCTTGGCCATCAGCAAGAGCTCGTGGTAGAGGCCGAAGCGGGACTTCTCCATACCGCGTAGGAAGTCCTCGCGGGCAGCGGGGTCGAGGCGGCTGAAGCGCCAGGGGAAGGGCAGCCACTCGAAGGCCCGCAGGCCGAGCCTGATCCGCGCCAGGGCCCGGGGCGAGACCGAGCGCAGGAACTCGGCGACCGGGCCGGAGACGTCGATCTCGCGCTCGGCGGCCGGCAGACCGTCGAGGCCGGGTGCCATCGCGGCGCAGATCGCGCTCAGGGTTCGCTGCTCGGCGGCTGAGAGCCCCGGCGGGCGCTGTCAGCCAGGCGCCGCGGGTCGGCCGATGCGGCCGGCCAGCGAGAAGAGCCAGAGCGAGAGCAGAGCAAGGAAGCCGTCGACGAGGAAGTTAAGCAGGTAGATGAAGACGTGTTCGTCGATCAGGAAGAAGGCGAACGAGCCGAGCGAAGAGGCGGTCTTGCCGGCTGCCAGCACGAGCAGCAGCGGGCGATAGCGCACGACGTCCATTTGCGCGACGAGGCAGATGCCGGTGATCACGACCATGTAGGCGAAGGAGAGCGCCAGCCAGAGGTCCTCCTGCGTGTGCGGGGCCCGGGTGTCGTTGCCGAACCATTCGCCGACGTCGGAGATCACATCGAGGACGCCGCTGGGGACGGCGATGAAGAGGATGCCGACGACCGCAAAGCTGACCGCCAGCAGCCGCAGGTTCAACACCACGAACTTCTCTGCGCGCTCGCCTCTCATCCCGGCGCTGACTCTAACTGGCGGGCCGCCTAGAATCGGCCGCCGTGATCGAGCGCGAGCAGGTACTCCACGTGGCCAAGCTGGCCCGCCTCGGCCTTGCCGAGGACGAAGTCGAGACGATGGCGGGCGAGCTCTCGGGGATCCTCGAGCACGTCAACCGGATCGCCGAGCTGGATCTCGAGGGCGTCGAGCCGACCTCGCACGTGGTCGAGTTGGAGAACGTCTTGCGCGCCGACGTCCCGCACGAGAGCCTGCCGCCCGAGGTGGCGCTTGCCTCCGCGCCCGATCCCGCCGAGGGCGCTTTCCGCGTCCCTTCGCCCCAGGCCGAGGAATAGATGACCGAGCTGCTGGCGCTGACGGCCCTCGAGGCCCATCAAGCAATGGTCGCGGGCGAGCTCGATGCGGGCGAGTACGCCGACGCCTGGCGGCAGGCTGCTGCGGGCGATCAGCTCAACGCCTACCTCTGGCGCGATCAGGATGGCGGCGGGGAGGCGATCGCGGTTGAGCAGCCGAGCATCGCCCCGGTCGCGGTCAAGGACATCTTCTGCACCGAGGGCGTGCCGACCACGGCCGGCTCGCGCATCCTCGAGGGCTATCGGCCGCCGTACACCTCGACCGCCGTGCGCCACCTGCTCGAGGCCGGCGCGCCGATCCTCGGCAAGACCAACATGGACGAGTTCGCGATGGGCTCCTCCAACGAGAACTCGGGCTACGGCCCGGTGCTCAACCCCTGGGACCGCGAGCGCGTTCCCGGCGGCTCCTCCGGCGGTTCGGCCGCGGTCGTCGCCGGCGGACTCGCGCCCTGGGCGATCGGCACCGACACCGGCGGCTCGATCCGCCAGCCGGCGGCGCTCTGCGGCATCGTCGGGCTCAAGCCCACCTACGGCGCGATCTCGCGCTACGGGATGATCGCCTTCGCCTCCTCGCTGGACCAGTGCGGGCCGCTCACCCGCGACGTCAGCGACGCCGCCCTGATGCTGGCGATCCTGCAGGGCGGCGATCCCTGCGACTCGACCTCGGTCGGGCTGCCCAAATCACCCCGCCTGCCCGACCGCGAGGACCTCTCTGGCCTGCGCTTCGGGGTCCCCGGCGACCTGACCAGCCAGGATTTCGACGCCGGCGTCCGCGCCGTATTCGAGGCGACGCTGGAGAAGATCGAGCGTCTCGGCGGTGAGGTCGACACCGTCTCGCTGCCGCACGCGGAACACGGCATCTCCGCCTACTACGTGATCGCTCCGGCCGAGGCCTCGTCGAACCTGGCTCGCTACGACGGCGTTCGTTACGGAATGCGGGCAGAGTCCAGCGGCGACGTGATCGAGATGTACGAGCAGACCAGGGCGCAGGGGTTCGGCGCCGAGGTCAAGCGGCGGATCATGCTCGGCACCTACGCGCTCTCCTCCGGTTACTACGACGCCTACTACGGGCAGGCGCAGAAGGTGCGAACGAAGATCGCCGGCGACTTCAAGAGCGCCTTTGACCAGGTCGATTTCGTCGTCACCCCGACCTCGCCCTCGGTTGCCTTCAAGCTCGGCGAGAAGACCGCTGACCCGCTGGCGATGTACCTCAACGACTTCTTCACCGTGCCGATGAGCCTGGCCGGCATTCCGGCGATCTCAATTCCCGCCGGCCTGGCGCAGCCCGCCGGCGGTGGTCCGGAGTTGCCGGTCGGCTTCCAGATCGCCGCCCCGGCCTTCGGCGAGCAGAAGCTGCTCGATGCCGCCTACGCGCTGGAGCAGGGGATTGGCTTCGACGCTCGTCCAGAGGGGGTGCCGAATGGCTGAGCTGGAGGCAGTCATCGGGCTGGAGATCCACGTCCAACTGGCGACCAAGACAAAGATGTTCTGCGGCTGCGAGCTCTCCTTCGGCGACGAGCCCAACCTGCACACCTGCCCGGTCTGCCTCGCCCACCCGGGAGTGCTACCGGTGGTCAACGAGCAGGCGGTCCTCTTCGCCCTGCAGATTGCCGCCGCTTTGGAGTGTGAGGTGGCGCCGCGCTCGATCTTCCACCGCAAGAACTACTTCTATCCCGACTCGCCGAAGGCCTACCAAATCAGCCAGTACGACGTTCCGATCGCCGGTGCCGGACGGCTCGGTGACGTCCGCATCCACCGCGCCCACCTCGAGGAGGACGCGGCAAAGATGATTCACGTCGGCGAGTCGGGCCGGATCCATGGCTCCGGCGCCTCGCTGGTCGACTTCAACCGCGGCGGCACGCCGCTGGTCGAGATCGTCACCGAGCCCGACCTGCGCAGCGCCGCCGAGGCGGCTTCCTGGGCTCGCCTGCTGCGCGAGACGGTGCGCCAGCTCGGCGTCTCCGACGTCAACATGGAGGAGGGCAGCCTGCGCGTCGACGGCAACATCTCGGTGCGACCGGCCGGCAGCGATGAGCTGGGGACGAAGACCGAGCTGAAGAACATGAACAGCTTCCGCTTCCTCGAGCGCGGGATCGAAGCTGAGCTGGCCCGCCAGCGTGGCCTGATCGAAGCAGGGGGGAGGGTCGAGCAGGAGACCCTTCACTTCCACCCCGAGGACGGCAGCCTGCATCCGCTGCGCTCGAAGGAGGAAGCGCACGACTACCGCTACTTCCCCGAGCCCGACCTGGTGCCGATCGTGCCGACCGAGGCGATGCTGCGCGAGGCGCGCGAGTCGCTGCCGGAGCTGCCGGCGGCACGGGCCGAGCGCTACCGCGAGCAGCTCGGCCTATCGGATGACGTGGCGGCGCTGCTGGCGGCCGACCCCGAGACCGCCAGTTACTTCGAGGCGACCTCGAAGCAGGTGGAGGGCGTCGAGCCCCGGGTCGTCGCCAACTGGGTCACCGGCGAGCTGGCCGCGGCGCTGCGCCAAGAGGGCGACGCGGCCGCGTCGGAGTCCAAGGTCGAGCCCACGGCCCTGGCGGCCCTCGTCGCCATGGTCCAGGAGAAGAAGATCTCCCATGGCAGCGGCAAGACCGTGCTTGCCGCCCTTGTCGCCGAGGGTGGCGATCCGGCGGCAATCGTCGAGCGCGAGGGCCTCGCCCAGATTTCAGACAGCGGTGAGCTCGAGGCGATCGTCGCCGCGGCCGTGGACGCCAACCCCGAGGCCGCCGAGCAGATCCGCGCCGGCAACGGCAAGGCGATCGGCGCCATCGTCGGCGCCGTGATGAAGGAGACCAAGGGCCGCGCCGATGGCGGCGAGGTCAACCGGCTGATCAGGGAGAAGCTGGGGAGCTGACGGCAAAGCCACCGCTGCCGTCAGCCCAGATCACACCTATCCCCTGGCTTTTTGCCAGCTTGACCAGATCGGCGCGAGGTTTTTCGGGCAGCAGGATCGCCTTTGCCGGCGGTGGCTTGACGAGGCGGGCGTAGTCGACCAGCTGGCCTATCGCCATTCGGAACGCTGGTCTGGCGATGCTCCCCTTCGCCTCGATCAAGGTATTGGTCGTGCGGTCGTACATGTCCGTGCGAAAGGGGGCGGGCTCTCCAGGAGGCCAGAGTTCTAAACGGCAGATGTCGTGCCCTTCGGCGAGCAGCACTGCTTCATAGCTGAGTACGAGCTTCTGCTCGCGACGTATCGCCTTGTAGGGGGCGGATTTCGGCTCGACCAGAGTCTCCTCTGTTAGCTGTCGCTCAACCGGAATGGCTTTCGCCAAGCGGCGTTTAAGTTTTTCGACCGAGGAAGTGGCAACCGGAGCCGGCTTGCCCACTGGGCGAAGGCGGAACACGAATACCGACCGATCTTCGAGACTCCCTTTCTGTGGCGCGTCCGCGGTGCGATGGCGGACGTACTCGTACTGGCCGATGTAGGTGAGCTGTTTCCCTTTTACCTCGAAGAGGTGCAACTCGCGGCCCGCGGCTTGGTGGTCACGGATTGCACGATTGCCGTGGGTCATTAGCTGGTCACCGGTCTGCCCTTCGCCGGTGTAGTCGTAGAGGCCACCTTTGACTTCTCCGTCAAAGATGTATCCGTGTTCCTCGCCTCGCTCGTCGTCGGTAAAAAGGAAAACGCTTTCCGATTTACGCGAAATGCCGATGCCGCCTTGGGTTTGGCCGCCATAACGCTTGTGCAAGCTGGTTCGCTTGATCGTTTTCCCGGGCTCCAAATGCAGCGGCATCGCAGCCGCATCCTAGTGCTATCCCGGGGGGGTTATCCCTTTACGCAGGTATGATTCTGGGTGATGTGGGGAAGCGCCAAGGTCTTTATTCAGGGGCCAGTGTGGAGAATCGCCGGAGCGGTGAGTGCCTTGGCGACGGCAATAGGCCTAGTTCAGGCGGTCAAGGGCCAGGCCTTCTGGATGTGGCTGTTCTTCGCGGCGCTGGCCCTCGTAGGGGCGTCCTTTTGGAGCTTCCACCGTTTCCAAGAAAAGAGCAAGGAGCGTGAACGCGATCTCACTAGCGCGATGGAGCGATTGCTTCAGAAAGGGATGGACAAGCTCGACCAGATGGTTGCGGCGCAGAAGGCCGAGCCACAGAGGGTGGGGCCGTGGAACGAACAGGAAGAGGAAGCGTGGGATTTCTTTGGCGAGGCTAGGCAACTTCTGATCGACCACGACAAGCGATCGCTCTTGGACGACCTAGCCGAGGGCACGAATGAGGCTCGCCGCCAGGAGCGAGAGAGACAAAATCGCCCTTTTGAAAGGATCGCGGAGCGAGAAGAGGCCGGCGAGGAGGTCGAAAATCTGGAGAAGATGAGAGCTTGGGGGAACGAACTCCGGCGAAGCTCCATTGGAGAGATGGAAGCGATTTTGAAAGGCGTGTCCCTGGTCGCCAAGCACGTTCAGGGTCGCTAGATCTGAGCGCGAACGAGAAAGCGTCCTAGGTGCTGCGAATTGCTTTCGGTAGGGCATCCTCGCCATCGATGATTTCGTAGCTGTCGAGAATGTCCCTCTTGTAGTCGGCCCGTATGCCCTCGACGGTTTCCGCCTCGGTGTCCTTTACGGCGATCCAACCCACGAAGGTACAAAGAGCGGCGACACCGAGGGGCAAAAGAACGAGCGCCGAAGCCGACGCGACTGCCGCGCCAATGAACCCGCCGACGAAAACCTGCCATGCGGCGGAGAAAAGCAGCTTCCAGAAGTCGACATTCCCGACTCGGCAGAGCCGCTCGTAGTGAGTTTGAAGCTCACCCATCATTAGATCCTTTGGTTCCGCCTTGTGCCGTGCTTTCCGGCGCGCGATGGTCTCGCCGGGTTTGTAGTCCGGGGGTGGTGCCGGCTGGGTATTCATTCGAGCGACGACCTTCCCTCTCCGTACGGCAAATCGGCAACCAACGCGGTGACAAAGGTCGTATGACCGCACTCATTGCAGATGACCGGGAAGACGGCTGATGGCAGTGGATTTTCTTTAACAACGAGTTCGAGAGGTGGCTGAATTGCCCAATTGCGCTCGCCGCAATAGGGGCAAAACGGCGCCCTGCCTTCTTCCCCCCATTTGAACCTGAGCCACCCGAGGGACGCCTCGTAGAGGGCATCGTCTAGCTCGCCGTCTTCTCGTTCGGAGGCCGCTTTTTCCTGAACCGTTTGAAGGTGCGCCTTGGCCTCCTCAAGGTCGCGCTCAAGCTTCTCCGATGACGGATTCTCGTCAACGTCGGAGATGATCTCGTCCTCTAGTTCCCCTGGGTCGGTCGGCATTCCCGTGACAGAGTATGCGTCAATACCGATACGGGACTTGTCGGCATCAACAACCCTCGAGGTCATCATGGATCAATTGGAAGTGACGCGGGATGTGGGTTCCTGCATCGGAGAGCCTGACTTTCAATGCCAGGTAGGGGTGTTCGCGCGCCGTCCTGGCGGCTAGCGACGGATTCCTACCCTGTGTCAAGTACACACTCGTGCCATCCAGCACTTTGTAACATCTTGTTACAAAGTGCTAAGTTCAGTCCATGGCCTGGAATGTCGTCATCGCCGGTGGAGGTTTTGGTGGAGCGATGGCTGCCCGTGAGCTGGAGCGGATCCTGCCGCGGCAGTCGACCCGGCTGGTGCTGGTCAATGACGCCAACTTCATGCTCTACACGCCGTTCCTGCCCGAGGCGGCTGCGGGCACGCTGGAGCCGCGGCACGTGGTCACGCCGCTGCGCGAGATCCTCAAGCGCACCTATCTGCGCCTCGGTTCGATCTCCGCTCACGATCCGGTTGCGAAGACGGTTGAGCTGCGCACGCGCGAGGGTGACGTCGAGCAGCTTCCCTACGACCAACTGTTGCTCGCACTCGGCTCGGTCTCGCGGGTGCTGCCGGTACCCGGGCTCTCCGAGCACGCGGTCGGCTTCAAGAGCCTGGCCGACGCGATCTACTTGCGAAACCACGTGATCGAGACGCTGGAGGCGGCGAACGCGACCGAGGACGCCGCTCGTCGCGACGAGCTGCTGACCTACGTCTTCGTCGGCGGTGGTTACGCCGGCCTCGAGGCGCTGGCCGAGCTGCAGGACTTCGCCGCCGACGCGATCGAGAGCTACCCGCGGGCGCGGCTGCACGGCATGCGCTGGGTACTGGTCGAGGCCAGCGATCGGGTGCTGCCAGAGATCGACGCCGAGCTCGCCGACTACGCCCTGCGTGAGCTGCGCGGTCGCGGCATCGACGTTCGCCTCGGCACGACCCTGGAGGAGGTGCGCGCGGATTCCGCCCGAATCGCCACCGGCGAGACGCTGCCGACCCGCACCGTCGTCTGGACCGCGGGCGTCGCTCCGCACCCGAGCCTGCGCCAGCTCTCGCTGCCGCTCGATGATCGCGGCCGCGTGCCGGTCGACGATCACCTGCGCGTCAAGGGCCTCGACTCGGTCTGGGCAATCGGTGATTGTGCCGCCGCCCCCGATCCCCGCGGCGGCCTCTGTCCGCCGACCGCCCAGCACGCGGTGCGCCAAGGCCCCGTCGCCGCCCGCAACATTGCCGCCGAGCTGGGCATCGGCAGCGCCAGTCCCTTCACCTACAAAGGCAACGCCGCCTTCGTCAACCTCGGCCGCTACAAGGCGGTCGGCAAGGTCGGCGGTCGCACCTTCCGCGGCTTCCCCGCCTGGTGGATGGCCCGCACCTACCACATGAGCCAGATTCCGGGCGCGGCTCGCAAGACGCGTGCGGTGATCGATTGGACCGCCAGCCTGCCCTTCCGCCGCGATATCTCCGAGGTCGGCTCGATTGGGCACCCGAAGGCGTTGGAGGCGACAATAGGACCATGGGATTCGAGTACCTCTTCATCGCCTTCTTCTTCGGACTAGCCACCGCGATCATCGGCAAGGGCAAGGGCAGCTCCTTCTGGCTCTGGCTGGTGATCGGGAGTGTGTTGCCGATGTTGGGCCTGATTGCGGTGATCCTCTACCGAACCGAGAAGAACGAACCCGAACGCCAGTGCCCGAACTGCCGCAAGGCGCTCAAGCTCTACGTCCAGGTCTGCCCTGGTTGCGGTACCGATCTCTACCTGCCCGACCCGGCAGCGGTCCGGCATCCGGGGGTTCGCTAGGCGTAGCGCTGGGTAGAAGGTGAGCGCCCCCGACGAGAGGATCGTTTGCGCCGCTTCATCCCCGTAGTTGCAGCTATTTTCGCCATTGGCTGTGGGTCGGCACAGGCGGCCTCGTTGCAGCCAATCGGCAGCTTCGACCAGCCCGTCTACGTCACCTCGAGCCCGACCAATCCCGAACGGCTGCTGATCGTCGAGCGCGAAGGCACGATCGTCGAGCGCGGCGCCGGCGGAACCCAGCAGCTCTTCGATCTGAGCGAACTGGTCAGCTGCTGCGACATCGAGCGGGGCATGCTCTCGATCGCGCCGGCACCCGACTTCGAAAGCAGCGGCCGCATCTACGCCACCTATACCGGCACGACAGAGGCCGGCGGCGCTGAAGGCGACGTCCACCTCGACTCCTTTCGCCCCAACCCCAGCGGTGGCGCGTCGATCCGCGAACCGATCCTCAGCGTCGGCCACGCGCAGGAAGCCAACCACAACGGCGGCCAGCTTCAGTGGGGTCCCGACGGCCACCTCTACATCTCGCTCGGCGACGGTGGAGGCGGCGGCGATCCCTTCGAAAACGGCCAGGACACGAAAGAACTGCTGGGCAAGATCCTTCGTATCGACCCCGATCCAGGTCAGGTCCCGGCCTACTCGATCCCGACTGGCAATCCCCTCGCCGGGAGCGCGGGCAGCGAACTGATCTGGGCCTACGGGCTGCGCAATCCCTGGCGCTTCTCTTTCGATCGCGGGACCGGCGACATGGTTATTGCCGACGTCGGGCAAAGCGCCCGCGAGGAGATCGACATTGCGGCGAGCCCAGTGCCCGGTGTGGTCGGTGGTGCTGGGGCCAATTACGGCTGGAACTGCCGTGAGGGCTTCATCGCCTACACAAATCCCGCCACGGCGTGCTCGACCGCGAGTGGTTTCACCGATCCGGCCTTCGACTATCCGCACGCCGACCCCGGCGGCGGTGCCGCTTTCGGCTGCTCGATCATCGGCGGCTACGTCGTCCGCGACGCCAGCCTCGGTGACCTCTACGGCCGCTACCTCTACACCGACTTCTGCTCGGAAGAGATCCGCTCGCTCGTCCTGCCCCGCAACGGCGGCCTTGCCAGCGGCGATCGCTCCGAGGGCTTGACGGTCGAAAAGCCAACCTCATTCGGTGAGGACTCCTGCGGGCGAATCTACGTCGCCTCTGACAATGGTCCGGTCTATCGCCTGGAAGGGCCGGCCCCGGCGGACTGCATGACTCCGGCGAATTCCGGAACTCCGTCGGCTTCGGCGACGATGACATCCTCGTCTGGGCTTGCTCCGCGGACGTCATCGGGGTCAAAGAAAGGTCACCTGCTGCTCTCTGCCAAGCGCCTGCGACCCGGTGGCACGCGCTTCAGGGTCAAGGTCCGGCTCGACCCATGCCAGGGTGACGGCGGTCTGCCGGTGCAGCTGAGCCGCAACGGTAAGAGCTTCGCCAGCAAACGACTTGACGGCCATTGCCGCGGGCAGTTCTTGCTCACCGTTGCCAAACCGACGCCGATCCGTGCTTTCGTTCGCCTTGGTGATGAAGGCGAGCGCGTCGGCTCAGAGCAGCTGCAGTTGCTGCCGCCGAAGCAGCCTTAGCGCAGCCAGGTGCGGACGATCGCGTTGGCGAAGCCCATTCCATAGCGGAACACGGCGGGCTTCTTCGAGTGGCCGTGCAGTCGCTGCTCGACCGTGATCGGCACCTCGCGAGCCGGAATTTCGCGCTTGATCGCCTCGATCATGAACTCGGAAGTGTGGAACTGCTCCTGGCGCAGGACGAGCTGGGGGAGGACCGTGGTGCGCACGGCGCGGTAGCCGTTGGAGCAGTCGGTTACGTGGGTGCGGGTGATCGCCGAGACGAGGCGGTTGAAGAAGACGATGCCGAGCTCGCGGGCGAAGTGGTTGCGGTCGGCCTGGCCGAGCACGCGTGAGCCGTGGGCGACGTCGACTTCGCCGTCGAGCACCGGTTTGACCAGGCGCTCCATCTCCGCGGGCAGGTGCTGGCCGTCGGCATCGAGGGTGACGACGATCTCGGCGCCCGATTCGACCATCAGCCGGTAGCCGGTGCGCAGGGCCGCACCGCCGCCGCGGTTGGTCACGTGACGGGCGACGGCCGCGCCATGCTCGGCGGCGACGTCGCCGGTGCCGTCGCGCGAGCCGTCGTCGACGACGAGTACCGCGGTCGGCACGCCGCAGACCTCGCTCGGCATCAGGTCGAGGACGTAGCCGATGTTCTCGGCCTCGTTGTAGGCGGGGACGAGGATCGCGATCTTGTCCCGGAAGCGTTCCGGCAACTTGGCCTGGCGGAACTCCTCCCAGGCGAGGCCCTCGAGCGCCGCCGCGAGCTGGCGCGAATTGCGCGAGCCCTGAGAAAGGGCTCGCAGGATCAGCAGGAAGAGAACGAAGATGGCGAAGACGGCGAGGCCGAGGATGCGGCCGCCGTTGCCCTTCTCGAAGGAGAAGGCTGAGAGCAGCTTGTCGGTGATTTCCGTGCCCGAGACCAGCGCCAGGCCAAGGCCGGCGGCGAGCAGGATCAGTACGTCGGCGTTGCGCAGTGAGCGCCGCCGCGCCACGGCGTAGATGACGAGCGCGATCCCGCCGATCAGCCCGACGCTGCGCAGGGCCGTCAGTTCGGCCGGAAAGATGCCTGCATAGGGAGCCATTACCGCTTGGACAATAGGGCTGCCGTCCCCCGTGAGAGGGCCGCGGCGGCAAGGGGAAAGATCAGCGTCATCAGCACCTCGTTGCGGCGCGGGGCGGCCAGCGAGATGACGCCGATGACGGTGACGAGCGCGATCGGGGTTGCCATCGCGACCAGCTCCCACCACCAGCGCCGCCAGGCGAGCACGATCAAGCCAGCGAGGGCGAGGACGACGATCAGCGTCTGGACGATGCGCCCGGCCGTGCTTTCCATTGCTTTGCCGATTCCGGCGCTCCACATCCGCCAGGCCTTGCGCGCGGTCATCGCCAGGTATTCGACTGGGTCTTCGCCGAAATAGTCGGAGAAGTTCTGCTTGCCGATCTTGCCCAGGGCCGAGTCGCGCGGTAGGTCCGGGTAACGCTCGGCGACCCGGTTGAACAGCGGCGTCGGGTTGACTTCTTCCAGCGCCTGAGAGTGCGGGTCGTATTCGCGCTGCAGGTAGCGCTTGGCGAGGATCGCCTTGACCCGCTGGTATTCACCATCGGCGGGCAGGAAGGTGCCGACGTAGAGCGCCTTGCCGCCGCCGGTCGAGATCGGCACCGTGCGGTGCAGCACGACCTGATTGCGGATGGCCCAGGGGACGATCGGCAGCAGCAGGGCAGCGACGAGCAGCGCGGCGCCCGCCAGTCCCGGCTTCCAGCCGCGGGCGCGGCCGATCCTGATCAGGGCAAGCAGCGCGAACGCCACCCCGACGAGCAGGTACTCGGGCCTGAACATGGCTGTGAGGCCGAAGAGGAAGCCGGGGAGGAGCCACCTGGCGGGTGAGGAGCGGGTGCTCAGCTCGTCCCCGGCCCAGAGGAAGGCGAGCACCGCTGCCGGCAGGGTGAACATCGCGGGGGGCTCGCTGTAGAGAGCGCCGACGGAGTGGATGAAGGGTGGGTAGACGGCGACTGCGCCGGCGGCAAGCAGGCCGGCGGGTCGACAGGCGATGCGGCAACCGAGCAGGTAGGCGACGACAATCGTCGCCAGGCCAAGCAGGAGCTCGATGATGCGCGCCGTCCCTTCGCGGGCGCCCGCAGTCGCGTAGAAGCCGGCGGCGTAGAGCAGGGGCGCGCCCGGCGACCAGTCGCTGGGGTCTTTGAAAGTCGGCCCGCCGAAGCTGCCTTCGGTATAGAGCGACTTCGAGAGCGCGTAATAGGCGTGGGCGTCGTCGCCTGGGGTCGGCAGCGGCTCGACCACGCGGTAGGCGCGCAGGCCGAAGCCGAGCAGGAGGATCGCCGCCAGCAGGATCAGCGTCTTGCGCCCGTGGCGCTCGGGCAGCCCGCGCAGCCACTTCTTCAGGGAGCCCATCGCGGCAGGCTATCCCGGCCGCGCGCAGAATTTCGCCCCGACAAGCTTCCCCGACACAAAGGAGCACACCAGATGCGCCGCATCTCCCTTCTCACCGCCGCGATCGCGGTAATTGCCCTCGGCATCGTCCCTGGCGCCTCCGCCAAGAGCCAGCCGAAGACTTGCGGCACGAGCTCGAAAAACGTCATCGGCAAGTCGGTCAAGGGGACCCTCGTCGCCAACAACGTCAACTCGGTCCAGGCCCAGTACGCGACCTGCGGCCAGGCGAAGAAGGCGATGAACAAGCTGCTCTCACTGCGGATCGAGGAGCCCAAGAGCGTCGCCGGTTACTACTGCACGCCGACCGTCCACTCGACCGAACCCGACGTCGTTTCCTACAAGTGCCTCTTCCGCGGCGCCGACACGCCGATGTTCGTCAAGCTCACCTTCAAAGTCACGTACGACCAAGACTGAGGCGCAACTGCTGCCAGCAGGCAGTAGCTCCGACTCCCGCCAGCGCGGCGAGCAGCGGCATCATCACCAGCACCCGCCGGGGCGAGGCCACCAGGAGAGCGCTGATCGCGGTGATCGCGAGGAAGATCACCGCGATCAGCAGCGCCTCCCAGCGGCGCCGGATCGCGAGCACGATCAGGCCGATAAAGCCGAAGGCGAGAAGCGCCCAGTGCAGAAGCTCCCAGCCCGGCTCGTGCATCACCTCGCGCGGGCCGTGCGACCAGATCCGGGCGATCTTCTTGGCGACGAAGCCGGCGTATCCGAGCGGCTCTTCGCTGAGGTCATCCCAGAGCTGTTCCTTGCCCATCTTCGAGAGTGCCCTATCGGTTTCCATCCCCGGATACCGCTGCGCGGCCAACCGCGCCAAGATTTGCTCCAGCCGCAGTTCCCGCACCGCGTTCGGGCCGAACAGCCCGGGATGCCGTTCGACCACCTCGGCTCCGACCTGTTCGGGATCGCCATTCGAGGGCAGATATGTGCCGGCGAAGAGCACCTGGCCACCTCCCGTAGAGATCGGCACGAACCGATCGAGGGCAACCGCGTTGTGCGCCGTCCACGGCAACACGATCACCGCCACGCCGGCGAGTACCAACAGGGCTTGAACCCACGTCTGCGACCGGCCACGCCACCCCTGCCTCAGAAGCACCACCAAGCTGACGAGAAAGGCGACCCCGATGTACTCCGGTCGCACCAGCGCCAACGCTCCGAGCAGGGCGCCTGGCAATACCCATCTGACGCGCGGGTGGCGTGGGGCGGGGGGGTCGAGGACAGCCCGTGGACTGCCCGCAGGCCCCCCCGCCCCACGACAGGACCCGTGCGCCGGATCGCTTTGTCTCGGACGGTCTGCCCAGAGCATCGCTAGGACTACCCCGGACAACAGGGTCGCCGCCAGCGGCTCGCCCATCAACATGCCTTGGTACTCGAGCAGGGCTGGGTAGACGGCAATAGCGGCCGCACCGATCAGTCCCGCCGCTGGTCCCCCAAGCCTGCGCCCGATCAGGTAGGTGAAGAGCACCGCGAGGGCGCCAAGGAGCGCGAGGATGACCCGCGCCAGCCGTTCGTGCACGCCGCCACTGAGCTTGTAGATGCCGGCGACGAAGAGCGGCAGGCCGGGGGAGTAGTTGCTTGCCGGCTGGGTCGCGTTGTCGCCAAGGGTGAACCCCTGGTTGTGGTCGAGATTGGCGGCGATCGTCGCGTAGGCAGCGGCGTCGAAGACAGGCGCGCGGCCGTCCCAAGCCTCGTTCACCCGCAGGCCCAGTCCCAGGACCAGGATGACGACCAGCGCGGCCAGGCCGGCTCGGCCCCCATTTCGCTCTGTCAAGCCGCTCATCGTGGCGGGGATCGTATGGTGGTCCGGCTTAAGCGGAGCGGTCCGCATATACCGGACCGCTCCGCATTATCCGGAGTCTCCGCTACGCTGCCGCGACCTATGCGCGTTCTCATTCTTGGGGGCGACGGCTACCTGGGCTGGCCGACGGCTATGAGGTTCTCGGCCCGCGGTCACGAGGTCTCAGTCGTCGACGACTTTTCTCGCCGCCGCTGGCACGAAGAAGCCGGCACCGGCTCGCTGACGCCGATCGCCGAGCTCGATCAGCGCATTGCCGCCTGGAAGGAGCTCTCCGGCGACGAGATCCGCAGCTTCGTCGGGCCGGTTCAGGACGGCGACTTCCTCGATGGCGTCGTCGCCGAGACCCGCCCCGAGGCGGTCGTCCACTACGGCCAGCAGGCCTCGGCCCCGTACTCGATGGCCTCGCGCGAGAAGGCGGTCGAGACCCAGTACGCCAACGTGATCGGCAACCTCAACCTGCTCTTCGCGATCCGCGATCACGTGCCCGATTGCCACCTGGTCAAGCTCGGCACGATGGGCGAGTACGGCCAGCCCGAGATCGACATCGAGGAGGGCTACATCGAGATCGAGCACAAGGGGCGCAAGGACACCCTGCCCTTCCCAAAGCTGCCGGCCTCGCTCTACCACTGCTCCAAGGTCCACGACTCGACCAACATCCACTTCGCTTGCCGCACCTGGGGCCTGCGCGCCACCGACCTCAACCAGGGTGTCGTTTACGGGATCGAGACCGAGGAGAGCGGCCGCGACGACCGCCTCGTCACCCGCTTCGACTACGACG
>CAWCJW010000019.1:0-75069 GCA_963795765.1 uncultured Solirubrobacterales bacterium | reverse complement strand
GAGCCTGGCCATCGGCTGGATCTCCGAAGTGGTACTCGACGGTGCCGACCCCTGGGCACTCGCGCGCTTCTGGGCGGGGCTGCTCGGCGGCACGCCGGTGGAGTGGTACCCGGGATGGGTCACGCTCGAGCCGCCGCCGAACGGTCAGCGGCTCTCCTTCCAGGCGACGGCCAGTTCGCCTGCCTCCGGACACGGCCCGGGTCCACTTCGACATCCTGGTCGCGGACCTGGCGTCCGCCCACGACCGGGTGATCGAGGCCGGCGCCACGCCGGCCGGCGAGTACGTCTCGCCCCGGCCGGGCCCCGGCGGCGAGCCGGTACCATGGAGGGTCTACCGCGACCCGGCCGGCCATCTCTTCTGCCTGGTCATTCGCTAGCGACATCGGTCAGGTGGATCCACGCGGCGCGATGGACCAGGGCCTGCGCTTCGCCATCCGCGAGGGTGGCCGGACCGTCGGCTCGGGGGTCGTCGCCGAGGTCATCGAGTAGGCGATTCACCAAAGGGTGGGCACCTGCCCACCCTTTCGCTGCCGGCTGGGCAGCGAGACAACTGCAAAGACATACGACCGGGGCGGCGCCCCACCAAATGGGGCCCCGCCCTTTATGCGCGGTAAGACGCGCGGAGAAGACGAGAGAAAAGCGTAAAAAGTGGCAGCGATAGCAGCACAAAAAATTCGAATCCGGCTCAAGGCGTATGACCATGACGCCATCGACCGGGCTGCCCGCGAGATCGTCGAAACCGCGGAGCGCACTGGCGCCAGCGTGTCCGGCCCCGTGCCGCTGCCCACTGAGAAGAACGTCTACTGCGTGATCCGCTCGCCCTTCAAGGACAAGGACTCGCGCGAGCACTTCGAGATGCGCACTCACAAGCGCCTGATCGACATCCTCCAACCCTCACCGAAAACCGTCGACTCGCTGCAGCGCCTCGACTCGCTGCCCGCCGGCGTTGACATCGAGATTCGGCTCTAGCGTTATGGCTGCGATCCTCGGAAAGAAGCTTGGGATGACGCAGGTCTTCGCCGAGGACGGCGAGGTCATCCCCGTGACCGTGATCGAGGCCGGTCCCTGCAAGGTCACCGCGGTGCGCGAGCAAGAGCGTGACGGCTACGCCGCCGTGCAGCTCGCCTTCGGCGAGACCAAGCAGGGCAAGCTGAGTCAGGCCGAGGAAGGCCATCTGAAGAAGGCCGGCGCGGCGCCGATGCGCCACTTGGTCGAGTTCCGCGACGAGGACCTCGGCGCCGAGGAGGGCCCCAAGATCGGTGACGACGTCACGGTCGAGTCCTTCGAGGCTGGCCAGAAGGTCAAGGTCGCCGGGATCTCGATCGGCAAGGGCTTCCAGGGCGGGATCAAGCGCCACAACTTCAGCCGCGGCCCGGTCACCCACGGCTCGCACAACGTGCGCGCCCCGGGCTCGATCGGCGCCAGCACTTTCCCCGCCCGCGTCTTCAAGGGCATGCGGATGCCGGGGCAGATGGGCAACAAGCGGATCACCCAGAAGGGGCTTGAAGTTGCCCAGGTCGATGCCGATCGCAACCTGCTGTTGATCAAAGGCTCGGTGCCCGGCTCGCGCAACGCGATGGTCGAGGTGAGGACCGATGGCTAAAGCAGCGGTGCTCGGCAAGACGACCAAGGCGGACCTGCCGAAAGAGCTCTTTGACGAGCCCTTTCATCACTCGCTGGTCGACGAGGCGGCGCGTGCCGATCTCGCCTCGCGGCGCCAGGGCTCGGCCTCGACGCTGACCCGCGGCGAGGTCTCGATGACCGGCGCCAAGGCTTGGCGCCAGAAGGGCACCGGCCGCGCCCGCGTCGGTGCGCTCAGCTCGCCGACCCGCTTCGGCGGCGGCGTTGCCTTCGGCCCCAAGCCGCGTCACTACACGGTCAAGGTCAACCGCAAGGCACGCCGCAAGGCGCTGCGTTCGGCGCTCTCAGTTCATGCCGAGCGCGACAGCGTCGCCCTGCTCGACGCCGCCAGCTTCGACACCCCTTCGACCAAGACCGCCGCTGAGGCACTGACCAAATGGGGCGCCAGGCGCTCGACTTTGATCGTGCTTGCCCCCGAGGAGGGTGGTGCGGCGAAGAGCTTCCGCAACATCCCCAGGGTCGAGGTGGCCGAGGTCAGCGCTGTCGGGGTCGCCGATGTGATTGGCGCCGCTTCGCTGGTCGTCTCCGAGAAAGCGCTGGAGAAGCTGCAGGAGAGGCTGGTCTGATGGACGCGCGCACGACGATCATCCGCCCGGTCGTATCGGAGAAGAGCTACGCGCTGATCGGCGAGGGCAAGTACACCTTCCGCGTCGACGATCGCGCCCACAAGACCCAGATCGCCCACGCGATCGAGGAGATCTTCGAGGTCAAGGTCGCCGCCGTGCGCACCTCCAAGGTGCGGGCCAAGCCGAAGCGCCGTGGTCTGCACCAAGGCAAGACCCGCGGCTGGAAGAAGGCCATCGTCCAGCTCGCCCCCGGCGAACGGATCGAGCTGTTCGAGGGCGCAGAGACTGCATAGGGAATAAGGAATGCCGAACCGAAAAACAAAACCGACGAGTCCCGGACGCCGCTTCGCGACCTACCCGCTGCGCGAGCAGCTGACCGAGTCGAGCCCGGAGCGCAAGCTGACCGAGGGCCTGCGCAAGTCCGGCGGCCGCAATGCCAACGGCCGGGTCACCTCCCGCCACCGCGGCGGCGGCGCCAAGCGTCGCTACCGTCAGATCGACTTCAAGCGACTCAAGGACGGCGTGCCCGCCAAGGTGGCGAGCATTGAGTACGACCCCAACCGCAGCTGCTACATCGCCCTTCTGCACTACGCCGACGGCGCCAAGAGCTACATCCTTGCCCCCGCCGCGATCGCGGTCGGCGACGAGGTCCAGTCTGGTCCCGGCGCCGACATCCGACCCGGCAACGCGCTCGCGCTGGCCGAAATGCCGACCGGCACGCTCGTCCACAACGTCGAGCTCACGGCCGGTCAGGGTGGAAAGTTGGGCCGCTCCGCCGGCACCTCGATTCAGCTCGCGGCAAAGGAGGGCGACATGGTCACCTTGCGCCTGCCCTCCTCGGAGATGCGCCTGGTCCGCGCCGAGTGCCGCGCCACCATCGGCGTGCTCTCCAACGCCGAGCACCAGAACGTCAAGATCGGCAAGGCGGGACGCAACCGCCACAAGGGCAAGCGCCCGCAGACCCGCGGCGTGGCGATGAACCCGGTCGACCACCCGCACGGCGGCGGCGAGGCCCACCACACGCCCGGTGGTCACCCCGTTACGCCCTGGGGCAAGCCGACCCTCGGTTACCGCACCCGTAAGAAGGGCAAGCAGTCCGACCGTTACATCGTGCGCGGCCGTCGTCGCGGAAAGAAGAAGGGTCGCTAATGGGACGCTCGACTAAAAAGGGCCCGTGGGTGGAAGAGGCGCTGATGAAGCGCGTCAACGCCATGAACGAGTCCGGCACCAAGCAGATGCTGAAGACCTGGTCGCGCAGCTCAACCGTCTTCCCCGACATGGTTGGCCACACGATCGCCGTCCACGACGGGCGCAAGCACGTCCCCGTCTTCATCTCCGAGTCGATGGTCGGCCACAAGCTGGGCGAGTTCGCGCCCACGCGCACCTTCCGCTCCCACTCCGGTACGGGTAAGGGTGAGTAGCGTGGCTGCAGCCCCCGTCGTCGTTCGCGCCAGCTCCCGCTATGTGCGGGTGGCCCCGCGCAAGGCCCGCCTGATCGCCGATCAGGTGCGCGGCATGCATATCGAGCAGGCCCGCGCGCTGCTCGAATTCTCCCCTCGCGGCGCGGCCGAAGACATCCGCAAGCTGCTCGAGTCGGCCGCGGCCAACGCCGAGAACAACCACGACCTTGTCGCCGACGAGATGCTGATCAGCGAGATCACCGTC
The DNA here is from genome assembly GCA_963795765.1 of uncultured Solirubrobacterales bacterium. Lineage (GTDB taxonomy): Bacteria > Actinomycetota > Thermoleophilia > Solirubrobacterales > 70-9 > VRUE01. Next base: position 71,197 of record CAWCJW010000019.1, on the reverse strand, counting down.
GACGAAGGCCCGACGCTGCGCCGCTACCGGCCGCGCGCTCTGGGCCGTGCCTCACGGATCAACAAGCGAACCTGCCACATCGCGGTGGCCCTGAGCCCGGAAGAAGAGGACTAGAAGATGGGGCAGAAGATCCATCCGGGCGGATTCCGCGTCGGCTATATCCAGGACTGGAAGTCGAACTGGTTCGAGGAGAAAGACTTCGCTGACGTCCTCAACGAGGACCTCAAAATTCGCGACCACATCGAAAACAAGCTCGCCCACGCCGGCCTCTCGAACATCACGATCGAGCGCCACGGCGAGATCGCGGTGGACATCCACACCGCTCGTCCCGGCATCGTGATTGGCAAGTCGGGCTCGGAAGTGGACGCGCTGCGCAAAGACCTGCACAAGCTGACCGGCAAACCGGTGAAGGTGAACATCCGCGAGGTCAAGCGCCCCGAGCTCGATGCCAAACTGGTCGCCCAGTCGATTGCCGAGCAGCTGCAGAACCGGGTTGCTTTCCGGCGCGCGATGAAACGCGCCCTGACCTCGGCGATGCGCTCCGGCGCCAAAGGCGTGAAGGTCCAGGTCTCCGGTCGCCTTGGCGGCGCCGAGATGGCCCGCACCGAGGGTTACTCCGACGGCCGGGTGCCGCTGCACACGCTGCGCGCCAACATCGACTACGGCTTCTTCGAGGCCCGCACGACGACCGGCCGCATCGGAGTCAAGTGCTGGATCAACAAGGGCGAGGTAATGCCCGAGGGCTTCCGCGATCAGCTCACCGATGAGGAGAGCGGTCCCCCGCAGGGTGGCCAGCGCGGCGGTCGCGGCGGTCCAGGTGGAGATCGTGGTGGTCGCGGCGGCGACCGCGGCGGACGTCCAGGTGGCGGCCGTGGCGGCCCCGGTGGTCGTGGCGGCGGTCCAGGTGGCGGTCGCGGTGGCCAGCGCGGCGGAGGTGGTCGCTGATGCTGATGCCGAAGCGGGTCAAGCACCGCAAGCAGATGCGCGGTCGCATGCGCGGCAACACCAAGGGTGGCAGCACGGTCGCCTTCGGCGAGTACGGGCTGAAGTCGCTCGATCGCGGTTGGATCACCAACCGACAGATCGAGGCCGCCCGTGTGGCGATGACCCGCAAGATCAAACGTGGCGGCAAGGTCTGGATCAACGTCTTCCCCGACAAGCCCTATACGAAGAAGCCCGCTGAGACCCGCATGGGCTCGGGCAAGGGCAACCCGGAGGGCTGGGTCGCGGTGATCAAGCCGGGCAAGGTGATGTTCGAGCTGGCCGGCGTGCCCGAGGATCTCGCTCGCGAGGCACTTCGCCTGGCCGGACACAAGCTTCCCGTTAGGACCAAGTTCGTCAGGCGCGAGGGGGCTGAGACACAGTGAAGGCCGCCGAGGTGCACGACCTCAAAGACGACGAGCTGATCGTCAAACTGATCGACGCCAAGCAGGAGGCATTCAACCTGCGCTTCCGCCAGGCGACGGGAGAGTTGGAGAACACTTCCCGCCTGAGCGGCGCCCGGCGCGACATCGCCAAGTTGTTGACAGTCGCCAAGGAGCGCGGCATCGACGTTGAGAAAGAGCTGAAGAGATGAGTGAGGACGAGAAAAAAGACGTGACAGAGGAGACGACGACCGAGGAGGCGCCCCAGGACGAGGCGCCCGAGGCCGCCGAGGCTCAGGAGGAGACTCCAGAGACCGCCGAGGAGGCGCCTGCGGAAGAGTCTGCCCCTGCCGCTGAGCCGGCGGAGCCTGATCCTGAGGACGACCTTCCCTGGAAGGAGCGGCGCAGGCTGCAGCGGTCGCGGCAGCCACATAAGGCTGGCCCCACGCTCACTCCTGAGGAACGAGCTTCCAAGCGCGCTGAGGAGCGCAAGCTCAAGGCTTCGTCTCGGCGCAAGGAACGGGCTGCGGCGAAAGAGGGCACGACTGCTGGGACGGGTACGCCCGTCGCCGAGAAGGACGCGGTCGCTGCCAAGACCCGGCAGGGGATCGTCGTCTCCAACAAGGGCGAGAAGTCGATCACGGTTCGCATCGACATCGCTCGCCGGCACCCGACTTACGAAAAGGTCGTGCGGCGCTCGCGCACGCTCCACGCTCACGACGAGCAGAACGAGGCGGGCGAGGGCGACACCGTGCGCATCGTCGAGACCCGGCCGCTCTCGAAGACCAAGCGCTGGCGCCTGGTTGAGGTACTGGAGAAGGCGAAGTGATCCAGCAGGAGTCGAGACTGAAGGTTGCCGACAACTCCGGCGCCCGCGAGATCCTCTGCATCCGCGTCAAGGGCGGGTCGCACCGCCGCTATGCCGGCGTCGGCGACGTGATCACGGCGACGGTGAAACAGGCCAGCCCGCAGGGTGGCGTACGCAAAGGCGAGGTCGTTCAGGCTGTCGTCGTGCGCACCAAGAAGCAGCTCGGCCGACCGGACGGCACCTACATCTCCTTCGACGAAAACGCTGCGGTGCTGATCGACCCGGCCAGCAACAACCCGCGCGGCACCCGCATCTTCGGTCCCGTCGCCCGCGAGCTGCGCGATCGCAACTTCATGAAAATCATCTCGCTTGCACCCGAGGTTCTCTGATGGCCAAGGGAATGCGAATCCGCAAAGACGACCAGGTAGTCGTGATCGGCGGCAAGGACGCTGGCAAGACCGGCCGCGTGGTGCGCACCGAGCCGAAAAAGAACCGCGTCTACGTTGAGCACCTCAACATGATCAAGCGGCATGAACGGCCGCGCTCGCAGACCGATCTGAAAAACCCGGAAGCCGCCGGCATCGTTGAAAAGGAGGGGCCGATTCACGTCTCCAACGTGATGCTGCTCGACCCCAAAGACAACAAACCGACCCGCGTCGGCGTGCGCCGCGACAAAGGCGGCAAGCGCGAGCGCTTTGCCAAGCGCAGTGGGGCGACGTTTTAATGGAGGCAACTGCGACAGCCCAGTCTCAAGCCGCACCGCCGCCGCGCTTGCGCGAGCGCTACGAGCAGGAGATCCTGCCGGCGCTGACCAAAAAGTTCGGCTACTCGACCCCGATGCAGGCCCCGCGTCTGCAGAAGATCACCCTCAACATGGGTCTCGGCGAGGCGAAGCAGAACGCCAAGATGCTGGAAGCCGCGCAGGAGCAGCTGGCGACGATCGCCGGTCAACAGCCGAGCATCCGCCGCGCTCGCAAGTCGATCGCTTCCTTCAAGGTGCGCGAGGGGATGCCGGTTGGTCTCTCGGTGACGCTGCGCCGAGCCCGCATGTGGGAGTTCCTCGACCGTCTCTGCTCGATCGCCGTGCCCCGCATCCGCGACTTCCGCGGCCTCAACCCGCGCTCCTTCGACGGTCGCGGCAACTACTCGATGGGGGTCAAGGAGCAGCTGATCTTCCCCGAAATCGACTACGACTCAATCGACGAGGTTCGCGGTTTGGACGTGACGATCACGACCAGCGCGGCGACCGACGAAGAGGCCTTCGAGCTGCTGCTCGGGTTGGGAATGCCCTTTGCCAAAGAGGGCCGGCCCGGCAAACCCGACGCCGACATCGAGGCTCAGGAAGCTGCCGAAGAGGAGAAGCGCAAGGAGGAGGCCCGCCTCAAGGCTGAGGCCGAGGAAGCCGCCCTGGAGCAGCTCAAGGAGGAGAACCCCGAGGCATACGCCAAGCCCGAGACCGAGGAGGATGGCGAGGAGGGCGCAGAGCCCGCCGCCGAGGGCGACCAGCAGGCCGAGAGTGCGGCCGGCGAGGAGAATCAGGAGAATGGCTAAGACTTCGCTGAAGGTGAAGCAGGGCCGCAAGGCCAAGTTCAAATCGCGTGAATACAACCGTTGCCGCCGCTGTGGCCGGCCGCGTGCCTACTACCGCAAGTTCGGCCTCTGCCGAATCTGCTTGCGGGAGGCAGCGCACGAGGGCCACGTCCCCGGCATGACCAAGTCCAGCTGGTAGAGAGACCGAGAAGATGCTCACTGACCCGATAGCCGATTACCTGACCCGGATCCGCAACGCGCTTGGCTCCGGCCACGACGAGGTGGAGATTCCCGCTTCGCGGCTGAAGATCGAGATGTCGCGGATCCTCAAGGAGCAGGGCTACATCCTCGATTTCGGCAAGCAACCGGCGCGCGTCGGTGAGGAGATCAAGATTCGCCTCAAGTACACGGAGGATCGCCGTCCCGTGATCGCTGGCTTGGAGCGCGTCTCGCGTCCCGGTCGCCGCCGTTACGTCGACCACAAGCAGGTCCCGCGCGTTTTCGGCGGCACCGGCACGGCAATCGTCAGCACTTCAGTCGGTGTGATGACCGGCCACGAAGCCAAGGCAAAGGGCGTCGGCGGCGAGGTTGTCGCCTACGTCTGGTGAGCAAACGATGAGCCGGATAGGAAGAAAGCCGATCACCGTGCCCGACGCCGTCACCGTCGAGGTCAGCCCCGGCCACGTCGCGGTCAAAGGGCCGAAGGGCGAGCTCGCCCAGGTGCTCTCCAGCGACATGAAGATCGAGCAGACCGAGGGCGTGCTGACGATCGAGCGCCCGACCAACCGCGGCGAGCACCGGGCCCTGCACGGCCTTACCCGCAGCCTGATCGCCAACATGGTCGAGGGCGTCACCGACGGCTTCGAGAAGCGCCTCGAGATCCAGGGCGTCGGTTACCGCGCTCAGCTCAAGGGGAAAAACCTCGAGCTGGCGCTGGGCTACTCGCACCCGGTCTCGATCGAGGCGCCCGATGGCATCGAGTTTGAGGTTCCCCAGCCGACCGAGATCATCGTGCGCGGCATCGACAAGCAGCTCGTCGGCCAGGTCGCTGCGGACATCCGCAAGCGCCGCCCGCCGGAGCCGTACAAGGGTAAGGGCATCCGCTACCGCGGCGAGCACGTGATGCGCAAGGTGGGTAAGCGCGCATGACAAAGCTCACCAAAAGGCAGAGCCGCCTGCGTCGGCGTCGCCGCGTACGCGCCCGCGTTACCGGCACGGCCGCGCGTCCCCGCTTGTCCGTCTACCGCTCGAACCGCGGTGTCTTCGCCCAATTGATCGATGACGGCAAGGGCCAGACGGTCGCCGCCGTCAACTGGATCGAGCCGGAGCTGCGCAAGCTCACCGCCAGCGAGCAGTCCAAGCGTGCCGGCGAGCTGCTGGCCGAGCGCGCGAAGGCGGCCGGGGTTGAGACCTGCGTCTTCGATCGCGGCGGTTACCAGTACCACGGCCGCGTCAAGGCGCTGGCCGAAGGAGCGCGAGAGGGGGGCCTGGTCTTCTAGCGCTAGTTCGCTACCTTGACCGCTCGCTTATGAAGGGAATGGACACAACCAACGTCGAGACGGTGAGCCCGCGTGGGCTCGACCTGCAGGAGCGCGTCATCGAGATCAACCGCGTCGCCAAGGTGGTCAAGGGCGGCCGGCGCTTCTCCTTCACCGCCCTGGTTGCAGTCGGTGACGAAGAGGGCGTTGTCGGGATCGGCTACGGCAAGGCACGCGAGGTGCCGCTGGCGATCCAGAAGGGCGTCGAGAACGCCCGCAAGGACTTGATTCGCATCCCCAAATACGGCCAGACGATCACCCACAAGATCATCGGCCGCTACGGCGCCGGCCACGTCGTCCTGCGCCCGGCCAGCCCCGGTACCGGCGTGATCGCCGGCGGTGGCGTGCGCGCGGTGCTCGAGCTCGGTGGGGTCAAGGACGTGTTGACCAAGAGCATTGGGACTCAGAACCCGATCAACCTTGTGAAGGCGACCATGGACGGGCTGATCCGGCTGCGGCGGCCTGAGGAGGTCGCTGAGCTTCGGGGACTGACGGTTTCGCAGGTGCTTGGGGTGCAGAAGAGCAACGGGAATGGGGCTTCGGCTGCCGAGGGTTCGAAGGCCGAGGGTTCGAACGGTTCGGCTGCGGGTCCTGTCGCCGCAGGGGACCCCCCACCTCCTCCGGTCGCTAAAGCGTCCTCGGAGGCGGGCCCCCCTACGGCGCCACCCGCAGGCGAAGCGTCCGAGACTTCGAAGGACGAGTCGTCCGCAAAACCCGCTGAGGCTCCGGCGGCTGAGCAGACTGCAGCTGCAACCACCGAGGAGCCGAAAGCTGACGAGACCCCGGCGGCTGCGGCAGAGCCCGCCGCTGAGGCGAAAGCTGATGAGGCCCCTGCGGAGGCGAAAGCTTCGGAGGGTGAGGGTTCGTGAGTGCGGTGAAGATCAAGCAGGTTCGGTCTGCCAACGGCTGCAATCCGGCTCAGAAAGCGACGCTTAGCGCGCTTGGGTTGGGGCGGATTGGCAAGGCTGTCGAGCGGAAAGACTCGCCGCAGCTGCAGGGGCAGATTCGGACTGTCACGCATCTGGTCGAGGTGGATGGCTGATGGCTGACAAAAAAGAGCGCTCGGAAGAGATTGGGCTGCACAACCTGCGGCCGAAGCCCGGGTCGCGGCGGCCGCGCAAGCGGTTGGGTCGCGGTGAGGGTTCTGGTCTCGGTAAGACCTCCGGTCGCGGCCACAAGGGCGCCGGCTCGCGCTCGGGCTCAAAACGGAAGCCCGGCTACGAAGGTGGTCAGAACCCGATCCACATGCGGATGCGAAAGCTTCGCGGCCCGCACAAAAAGCAGTCGATGCCGTTCGAGAACTTCAGGACCACGTCGCAGCCGGTCAACCTCGCTGACTTGGAGGAGCGCTTCGACGCCGACGCCGAGGTGACGCCCGAGACCCTCAAGCAGAAGGGCCTGGCCAAGCGCTCGGACCCGGTCAAGATCCTCGCCCGCGGCGAGATCTCGAAGAAGTTGACGGTCAAAGCGCACGGCTTCAGCGCGGCCGCCAAGGAGAAGATAGAAGCGGCTGGCGGTTCCTGCCACACTCTGGAGCCCTAATGCTCCGGACTATTGCGAACGCCTTTAGCGTCGCCGACATTCGAAAGAAGCTTGCCTTCACGGCGGCGATGCTGCTGCTGTACCGGCTCGGCGCCTACATCCCCGCCCCCGGCGTCGATCTCAACGCGGTCAAGGAACTGCAGAACAACTTCGCCGGCGGTGGCATCCTCAACTTCCTCAACACCTTCTCCGGTGGCAGCCTCTCGCGCCTCTCGCTCTTTGCGCTGGGGATCATGCCCTATATCACCGCCTCGATCATCCTGCAGCTGCTGACCGTGGTCGTGCCGGCGCTGGAGAAGCTGCAGAAAGAAGGCGAGGTCGGGCAGCAGAAGATCACCCAGTACACGCGCTACCTCACCGTCGGCCTGGCTTTCGCCCAGTCCTTCGGCTACGTCTTCCTCTTCAAGTCCTTTGGATCCGGGCCGGGCGGCAACAACTTCCTCGGCAACCTCGGCGGCCCTAAGGTGCTGCTGATCGTGATCTCGCTGACCGCCGGCTGCACCCTGCTGATGTGGTTCGGCGAGCTGATCACCCAGCGCGGCATCGGCAACGGCATCTCGCTGATGATCTTCGCCTCGATTGTCTCCGGCCTGCCCCGCGGGCTGCAGTCCTGGTGGGAAAACCCCGATCAGGTCTTCGTCGTGATGATGCCCTTCATCGCCCTCGCCGTGATCGTCGCGATCGTCTTCGTCCAGGAGGGCCAGCGGCGCATTCCCGTGCAGTACGCGAAACGCGTGGTCGGGCGCAAAATGACCTCCGGGGGCTCGACCTACCTGCCGCTGCGAGTCAACATGGCCGGCGTCATCCCGGTCATCTTCGCCGCCTCGATCATGGCCTTCCCGCCGACGATCGGTCAGCTCCTCAACACCCCGGCCGCGCTCGACTTCGCCGCCTTCTTCAGCCCCAGTAGCTGGGCCTACGTCGTCGGCGAGGTCTTCTTCATCGTCATCTTCACCTACTTCTACACGGCGGTTACCTTCAACCCGGTCGATCAGGCGGACAACCTGAAGAAGTACGGCGGCTTCATCCCCGGCGTGCGTCCCGGGCGGCCCACCGCCGAGTACCTCGATCGCATCCTCTCGCGCCTGACTTTCCCCGGTGCTCTCTACCTGGGCGCGGTCGCCGCGCTACCGACGATCCTGCTCAGCCAGACGTCGGCCAACTTCGCCTTCGGCGGTACCTCGATCCTGATCGTGATCGGGGTCGCGCTGGAAACCGTGAAGCAGCTTGAGGCGCAGCTGATGATGCGCAACTACGAGGGCTTCCTCAAATAGGCTGCAGCGCTTGTCGGCGGAGATGAATCTGGTCCTGCTCGGCCCCCCGGGGTCGGGGAAGGGCACGCAGGGCGAGCGCCTGCAGGAGGAACTCGAGCTGCCTTACTACGCGACGGGGGACATCCTCCGCGCCGCGGTTCGCGAGGGAACCGAGCTGGGCAAGGCGGCCAAGGACTACATGGACCGCGGCGACCTCGTGCCCGACGAGGTGATCGTCGGCATGATCGGCGAGCGGATCGACTCCAGCGAGGCGGCCGATGGCTTCATCCTCGACGGCTTCCCGCGTACGGCTCCACAGGCCGAGGCGCTGGCCGCGAAGCTGAGCGAGCTGAGCCGCGAGCTGACCGCCGTGCTGCTGATCGACGTCAGCGACGAGGAGGTGGTGCGTCGCCTCGGCGGCCGCCGCACTTGCGTCGAGAACGGCCACGTCTTCCACGTCGAGTTCAACCCGCCCAAGCAAGAGGGGGTCTGTGACGTCGACGGCAGCGAGCTGATCGTGCGCGACGACGACAAACCCGAGGTGATCCGCCACCGGCTCGAGCAGTACCACGAGAAGACGGCGCCGCTGATCGAGCACTACGACAGCCAGAGCTTGCTGCGACAGATCGACGGCTCCGCGGCGCCCGATGCGGTCGCCGACGAGATCCAGCGCACCCTTGCCACGCTTCGCCTCGAGGCCGACGAGGCCATTTAGCGAATGCCAAGAAGAGGGCACTAGCGTGTACAAGATGATCATCCGCAAGACCCCCGAGCAGGTCGACAAGATGGCGGCGGCCGGCGAGATCCTGGTTCGCTGCCTGCACGTGCTGAAGGCCAAGGCGCGGCCCGGGGTGACGACCAAGGAGCTGGATCTCGCCGCCGAGAAGTTGATCCGCTCGCAGGGCGCCGAGCCGGCTTTCAAGGGGTACCGCGGCTTCCCCGGTTCAATCTGCGCCTCGCCCAACTCGATGGTCGTGCACGGGATCCCGGGCCACTACGAGTGCAAGCGCGGTGACGTGCTGGCGATCGACGTCGGCGTGATCAAGGACGGCTGGGTTGCCGACGCGGCGATGACGGTGCCGATCGGCCCGATCGAGCCCGAGGCGCGCAAGCTGCTCGACGTGACCAAGGCCTCGCTCTTCGCCGGGGTCGAGCAGATGCAGCCCGGCAACAAGCTCGGCGACGTCTCCGCCGCGATCCAGAAGGCGGTCGAGATCGAGGGCCTCTCAGTCATCCGCACCTTGGTCGGCCATGGGATCGGCCGCGAGATGCACGAGGACCCGCAGGTGCCCAACTTTGGCGCGCCGGGCAAGGGCCCGGTATTGGAGGAGGGGACGGTGCTGGCGATCGAGCCGATGGTCAACGCCGGCGGCGCCATGGTGCGGATGGGCGATGACGGCTGGGCCGTCTACTCGCAGGATGGCTCGCTCGCGGCCCACTTCGAGTTCACCGTCGCCGTGACGGCTGACGGTCCAAGAATTCTCACGCCCTGGCACGAAGAGTCGTAGGACGGAGGATGGTGGGAAGGGCGGCGGGTGGCCCTCCCCAAAACGCGCGGCGGAGCCGCGCTTGAGTGTTTTGGGGAGGGCCACCCGCCGCCCAACTCAACACCGACCGTGCCCTCATCGAGCTAGGGAGCGAGACGCTCCGGTCGTTCGCCCCGGCTCCGCGGGAGCTTCTGGTCTCGTGGGCCGCAGCTCGCTCAGCTTTCTCGGGTTCGCGGTCCACCGGGAGCTTTGCCGCGCGTGTGCTTCGGGGCGTGTGGGGAGGAGGGTCGGGGTGGGTTCCCAAAACACTCAAGCGCGGCTCCTGCCGCGCGTTTTGGGAACCCACCCCGACCCTCCCAGCCGGACACCCCCGGAAGCACGCCCCTGCTATCTTTCTCGGTCGGCCTACCCGGCCGAAATTTTGTGCCTGCCTGTCCAACTCCTGGGACTAGCAGGAGTCCTGTAGTCGATACGAAGACCGGAGCGATGAAGGTCAGAGCTTCTGTAAAGCCGATGTGCGAAAAGTGCAAGATCATCCGCCGCAATGGCGCGGTCTTGGTGATCTGTCAGAACCCTCGACACAAGCAGCGTCAGGGTTAGGGCGGCCGCGCGCATGGCACGTATCGCAGGAGTCAACGTCCCGGTCGGCAAGCGGGTCGAAATCGGGCTCACTTATATCTTCGGGATCGGTCGCTCGACGGCCCAGAAGATCCTCGAGGAGGCGAAAGTCGATCCGAACACGATGGTCAAAGACCTGACCGAGGACGAGGTCATTCGCCTCCGCGACGCGGTCGACCAGCGCGAGGTCGAGGGCGACCTGCGCCGCGAGCGCTCGCAGGACGTCAAACGGCTGATGGAGATCGGCTCTTACCGCGGTCTGCGCCACCGCCGCGGACTGCCCGTCCGCGGTCAGCGGACCAAGACCAACGCGCGTGGCCGCAAGGGCCCGCGCCGGATGAGCGTCGCCGGCAAGCGCAAGGTCTAAGGAGACTCATGGCAGCAGCGAAAAAACCCGCCAAAGGGCGCTCCCGGCGCCGCGTCAAGAAGAACGTCACCTACGGACAGGCGCACATCAAGACTTCCTTCAACAACACGATCGTCACTCTTACCGACACCGAAGGCAACGTGATCGCCTGGGAGTCGGCCGGCTCGGCGGGGTTCAAAGGCTCGCGCAAGTCGACCCCGTTCGCCGCGCAGGTGACGGCGGATGCGGCCGCCAAGAAGGGCATGGAACACGGTCTCGAGAAGGTCGAGGTCTTCGCCAAGGGCGCCGGCTCCGGTCGTGAGACCGCGATCCGCTCCCTGCAGGCCGCCGGCCTTGACGTCACCACCGTCAAGGACGTCTCGCCGCAGGCCCACAACGGCTGTCGGCCGAAGAAGCGGAGGCGCGTCTAATGGCCCGCGATACCGCGCCGCAGTGCAAGCAGTGCCGCCGCGAGGGTCAGAAGCTCTTCCTCAAGGGTGAGCGCTGCTTCACCGACAAGTGCGGGGTCGAGCGACGCTCCTACCCGCCCGGCGAGCACGGCCGTGGCCGCATGCGCCAGTCCGAGTACCGGGTGCAGCTGCGTGAGAAGCAGAAGACGCGCCGCTACTACCAGGTGCTGGAGAAACAGTTCCGGGCTTATTACGACAAGGCTTCGCGCCAGGATGGCGTCACCGGCGAGAACTTGCTGCGCCTGCTCGAGTCGCGCTTCGACAACGTGCTGGTCCGCCTCGGCTTCGCCGCCTCGCGGCGCCAGGCCCGCCAGCTGATCAGCCACGGCCACTGGCTGATCAACGGCCGCCGCGTCGACATCCCCTCCTACCAAGTGCGTCCCGAGGACGTGATCTCGATCAAGTCGACCTCGTCCGCCGGCGACACGATTCGCAAGGCAACGGAGCTCGTCTCCACCGTGCCGGCCTGGTTGCAGGCCGACCACGACTCCCTTACCGCCAAGGTCCTGCGCTACCCAGAGCGCGCGGAGATCTCGGCACCGGTACAGGAGCAGCTGATCGTCGAGCTGTACTCCAAGTAACCGGACCCTGTTTCTGTAACACCCACACGCAAGGAACACATGCCCACTGATTTCCAGGTCCCTCGCATCACGTCTGAGAAGGTCGATGACCGTCGCGGCACCTTTACCGTCGAGCCGCTCGACAAGGGCTTCGGCTACACCTTCGGTAACAGCCTCCGCCGCGTCCTGCTTTCCTCGCTGGGCGGCGCCGCCGTGACCAGCGTTCGCATCGAGGGCGTCGCGCACGAGTTCTCCACCGTGCCGGGGGTGAAGGAGGACGTCACCGACATCGTCCTCAACCTCAAGGACCTCGTCGTCCGCATGCACACCGATGCCGATGAGGTCGAGGCGCCGCTGGTGGCTACCGGCCCCGGCGAGGTCAAGGCGAAGGACATCGACCTGCCCTCGGGCGTCGAGATCCTCAACCCCGAGGCCCCGATCGCCACGCTGGAGAAGAAAACCAAGCTCGAGATCTACCTGACCATCGGCCGCGGCCGCGGTTACTCGCCCTCTGACGAGAACAAGTCAGACGAGCAGCCAATCGGTGTGATCCCGATTGACTCGATCTTCTCGCCGATTCGTCGCGCCTCCTATGCGGTGGCGACGGCGCGTGTTGGTCAGCGCACCGACTTCGACAAGCTCACGCTTGACCTCGAGACCGACGGCTCGATCGAGCCCGGCGCTGCCCTGCGCGAGGCCTCCGAGATTCTGATCAAGAGCCTGGCGATCTTCACCGACGCCGACCGGGTCGAGGAGCTGACCGCTCGCGAGCCGGTACCGAGCCACACGGCCGACGTGCTGCCGGGGCCGAGCGGCGATGGCATCGCCAGCAACAACGGCCTTGACGAGATCCTGATCGAGGAGCTCGAGCTCGGTGTGCGCTCCTACAACTGCCTCAAGCGGGCGGGAGTGCAGACGGTCGGCGACCTGGTGCGCAAGACGCGCTCGGAGCTGAACGCAATTCCCAACTTCGGTCAGAAGTCGATCGAGGAAGTGATCGAGACCCTGCACGCACGCGGACTCGATCTTCAGGGAGACTAAGCGGGGGAGTTGAAGATTCGATGCGCCACCGCAAGAAGCGAAACAAGCTAAGCCGCGACGCGGCGCATCGTGAGTCCCTGCTCTCGAACCTCTCCAAGCAGCTGATCGAGCACGAACGGATCAAGACTTCGCAGGCCAAGGCCAAGGCGGTCAAGCCCGAGGTTGAGCAGCTGATCACGCTGGCCAAGCGCGGCGACCTGCACGCCCGTCGTCAGGCGTTGGCGACGCTGCACAACGACAAGTTCATCGTGCACAAGTTGTTCGAGGAGGTCGCGCCGCGCTACGTGGAGCGACCCGGTGGGTACACCAGGATCGTCAAGTTGGGTCCGAGGAAGTCGGACTCGACCGAGATGGTCTATCTCGAGCTGGTTTAGGGCTCGGAGGGGCGGGGCATCGCCCGCCCTGACAAATGACGCGCTAATTAGCGCGTCATTTTGAGTATCCGCCAGTTCGGGCGATGCCCCGCCCCTCCGAGGCGCATACCGGCTCTCGACAGAAGCTTCTAGTCGTACGCGACCGACTCCAGGTACAAGCCGTGGGGAGGGGCTGTTTCGCCTGCTTCAGGGCGCGGCGCTCCACGTAGGAGCTGCTTGAAGTTGTCCAGGGTTCGGCGGCCGCTGGCTACCTCTAGTTGGGTGCCGACGAGGATGCGGACCATGTTGCGCATGAAGGCGTCGGCGGTTATGTGGAAGGTGGTGATATCGCCTTCGCGGGACCAGGTTGCGTTGAGGATGTTGCGGTTGAAGTGGACGTGGTCGGTTTGGGTCGGGGTGAAGGCTGTGAAGTCATGCTTTCCCGCCAGAGCCGCTGCGCAGGCTTCCAGGGCCTCGTAATCCATTTTGTGGGGCCACCAGAGGGCGCCGTTCTCCTCGAAGGGACTGGAGCTGCGGCGGGCGAGGATGCGGTAGCGGTAGGTGCGCGAGACCGCGTCACGGCGGGCGTCGAACCCGTCCGCGGCGGGCATTGCCGCAGTGACCGCAATGTCGCGAGGACCCAGGCCATTCAGTCTCTGCGTCAGGTGGACTGGCATCTCGCTGCTGGTGACGAAGCTAGCCACCTGCCCCTCCGCGTGCACCCCCGTATCGGTGCGCCCGGCAACGGTCAGCTTCACCGATTCCCGCAGGACGGTTTCCAACGCCGTCTCCAGCTCCTCCTGCACCGTCCGCACCCCGGCCTGCTTCGCCCAGCCCTTGAACCCGGTCCCGTCGTACTCGATCTCCAACCGCACGCTGGTCATCGCGAGCAGTATGCAGCGATTGGGAACGGCAGGATGGGAGACCTCCCGAACTGGCGGATACTCAAATTGACGCGCTAATTAGCGCGTCACTTGTCAGAGCGGGAGGTGTCCCACCCCGCCATTGCTACCCGCTCCCAAGCAGCTTGAGAAGTCCCGCCTCATCGAGAATCTCGGTCTCGTATTTCTCGGCTTTCGCCAGCTTCGACCCCGGGTTCTCCCCGGCGACCACGTAGTCAGTTTTTTTCGAGACCGCGCTGACCACCTTGCCCCCCGCCGCCTTAATTAGCGCCCCGGCCTCCTCGCGGGTCAGCTCGGGGAGAGTTCCGGTGAGCACGAAGGTCTTGCCTTCCAGCGGGCCGCCGCTAGCCCGCCGTTCGGAGGGATCCTGCTCCAGGCGCAGGCCCTTCTCGCGCAGCTTCTCGACCAGTTCCCAGGTGCGCTCGTCGGCCAGCGACTCGGCAATCTGCACGGCCATGATTGGGCCGACGCCCTCGACCTCCTCGATCTGCTCGGGGTCGGCCGTGTGCAGAGCGTCGATCGAGCCGAAGTGGTCGGCGAGCGCTTCCGCCGTGACGTAGCCGACCCCCGGCAGCCCGAGCGCGTAGAGGACGCGTTTGAAGGGACGCGAGCGCGAGGCCTCGATCGCGGCGAGCAGATTGCGGGCGGAGATCTCGCCGAAGCCCTCGAGGCCCTCCAGTTGCTCCTCACTGAGCTCGTAGATGTCGGCAACGTCGGCGATCAGGCCTTCCTGCAGGAAGCGCAGCGCCTGCTTCTCGCCGAGGCCGTCGATGTCCATCGCGCCCTTGCTGACGAAGTGTTTGACGTGCTGGAAGGACTGGCCGGGGCAGCCCGCCCGGTTGGGGCAGATCGTGAAGACCGAGTCCTCGGGCTTGACCGTGGGGTGGTCGCAGGCGGGGCATTTGGCCGGCGGCTTTGGTTTCGGCCCGCGCCGTTTGCCTTTCTCCTGGCGCTGGATCAGCGGCGCCACCACCTGGGGGATCACGTCGCCCGCTCGCATCACGACGACCTCGTCGCCCGGCCGCACGTCCTTGCGGGCTAGGTCCTCCTCGTTGTGCAGGGTCGCGGTGGAGACCGTTACGCCGCCGACGTGGACCGGCTCCAGCATCGCGAAGGGGACGAGGTGGCCGGTGCGGCCGACGTTCCAGACCACCTTGTTCATCTTCGTCGTCGCCGTCGTCGGCGCGAACTTCCAGGCGATCGCCCAGCGCGGCTCGCGGCCGACCACGCCGAGCTCGCGCCAGAG
Organism: uncultured Solirubrobacterales bacterium; assembly: GCA_963795765.1. Lineage (GTDB taxonomy): Bacteria > Actinomycetota > Thermoleophilia > Solirubrobacterales > 70-9 > VRUE01. Next base: position 56,139 of record CAWCJW010000019.1, on the reverse strand, counting down.
CGCCCGCTCGTCGATCTTGACCACGACGCCGTCGATCTCGTAGTCGAGCTCGTCGCGGCGCTCCTCCCACCAGTGGCAGCGTTTGACCACCGACTCGATGCCTTGGTGGTGTTCGGTGTCGGGATTGACCTTGAAGCCCCGCTCCCGCAGCCACTCGACCTCCTCGCTGTGGGTGGCGAGATCGAGGCCCTGCGTCGCCCCGATCCCGTAACACCAAACCGAGAGCGGCCGTTCGGCGGCGAGGTTGGGGTCGAGCTGGCGAATCGAGCCGGCGGCCGAGTTGCGCGGGTTGGCGAAGGCCGGCTCGCCCGCCTCGACCCGTCGCTCGTTGAGCGCCTTGAAGTCGGCGATCGGCAGGTAGACCTCGCCGCGCACCTCGACCAGCGGCGGGGCATCATCGATGCGCAGCGGGATCGAGCCGATCGTGCGCAGGTTCTGGGTCACGTCCTCGCCGACGCGGCCATCGCCGCGGGTGGCGCCGCGGGTGAAGACGCCCTCCTCGTAAGTGAGCGAGATCGCCAGGCCGTCGATCTTGGGCTCGGTCGTGTAGCTGAACTCGGCGGCGCTGATGTCGAGCCGTTTGAAGTGGTTGCGAATCCGCGTCTCCCAGGCGCGCAGCTCATCCTCGTTGCGGGCGTTGGCGAGCGAGAGCATCTGCTCGGCGTGCTCGACCTGTTCGAAGCGCTCCAGCGGCGGCGCGCCGACCCGCTGGGTGGGGGAGTCCGGCGTGCGTAGCTCGGGGTGGTCGGCCTCGATCGCACGCAGCTCGTCGAGCAGGGCGTCGTACTCGTCATCGCCGATCGTGGCGTCGTCGAGGACGTAGTAGCGGTGGTTGTGTCCCGCCAGCTCCTGCCGCAGCTCGGCCGCGCGCTGCTCGGGCGTCTCGCTCACACCGAAGTGGGGGCGCTGGCAGCGAGCATCGCGTCGAACCCCCAGCCGCGCAGGTTCTCGAGGCCACCATGGTCGGTGAGGTCGAAGTGGATCGGAGTGACCGAGATGCGACCGCTGGCGACAGCGTTGAGGTCGGTGCCGTCGATCTCCTCGTAGCCGGGCTGCCAGCCGTAGATCTCATAGTGGCGGCGTCCATCGGTCTCGCCGATCAGCTTCAGCTCGTCGTTGTAGATCCGTTTGCCGAGCTTGGTTACCTCGATGCCCTTTGGTTCGCCAGCGGGGCAGTTGACGTTGATCAGCGTTGCCTCCGGCATTGGCTGGCCGAGCAGGTGGCGGACCAGCTCGGCGCCGAAGCGGGCGACGGCGCCGAAGTCGAAGCGGCCGCTGACGTAGCCCATGCCACCGCCCGAGGACTGCTGCGAGAAGGCAACGGCGGGGATGCCGAGGATGATTCCCTCGAAAGCGGCGGCGACCGTGCCCGAGTAGGTGATGTCATCGCCGAGGTTGGCGCCGTGGTTGATCCCGGAGAAGATCAGGTCGGGTCGGTGGCCAACCAGACCCAGCTCGGCGAAGCGCACGCAGTCGACCGGTGTGCCGTCGGTCGCGTAGCCCTTGTCGCCGTCGCCGAACTCAACCTCCTCGACCGTCAGCGGCGAGCGCGTGGTGATGCTGCGCGCCGTCGCGCTGCGGTTGGAGTCCGGTGCGATCACGTCGACCTCGACCCCATCGATCTCGCGCAGGGCCCGCCGTGCGGCCTGAAGGCCGGGGGCGGTGATTCCGTCGTCATTGGTGAGCAGGACTCGCATCGGCATCGATTCTAGGTGGCGAATCCCATGACCAATCTGAAGGCACCATTTCTGCACGCTTTGCGCGCCACGCGTGAGCCGCTGGCCGACAGGATCGTGGCGTGGGCCTTGCTCAAATCGGATTCCTGACGACCGTCACCGAGGGTGCCGCGGCTGCGGTTGGCGCGGGTGTCGTTCTGGGCGGTGTCGCGATGGGTCTTTGGGGACTTGTCACCGCGAGGCCAATTGGTGAGGTCGAGGAATGGGCTCTGAAAGGCGGCTACTTCGGTGGCGGATTTGGCGCCGTCCTGGCCTTGGTGGACGCCATTCTTCGCTACGGTATTCAGTAATGAATTGTCTGCAAGGCGGAGGTTGAGATGGGGAGCATGCGCTATATGAACATCGGCTTGGCGGTTGCAGTAGCCATCGTGATCGCCGGTGTGATTGCGTTCAGAAACTCAAGCACAGCCGCGATGCAGGCGACCGTGCCGGTCGCGATGGTCGTCGGCTTGGCAATCGGGACGAGACTCGATATTCGCGCTCAGCGCAAAAGCAAAAAACATGCTCAGTAAGACGCGACTTCGCCGGCGATCAGGTCCTGCTCCGCGTGGGCGAGGCTGAGGTCGCGAACGCCGCCCATCAGGATCGAGAAGATCATCACCCTTCCGTCGCGGTTGAAGCAGTAGCCGGAGAGGTTGCTGACGGCGCTGATCGTGCCGGTCTTGGTGCGGCAGCGGCCGTAGGCGGCGGTGCCGTGCATGCGTTCGGCAACGGTGCCCTCGTGGCCGGCGAGGGCGAGGTCCTGGATGAATTCATCGCCAACCGCCGTGCCGCGCATTGACTTGAGCAGGCCGACCACCTGGGCGGGAGAGGCGCGGTTGGAGCGGGTGAGGCCGGAGCCGTCGACGGCGTGCACGCCGGATTCGTGGCCGCGGGAGAAGGCCTGGACGACCTGGGCGCCGGCCGCGGTGGTGCCGGCGCCGCCGAAGCGGGCGCCGATCAGCTTCATCAGCATCTCGGCGAAGAAGTTGTCCGAGTAGACGTCGGTGGTGTTGACGATGCTCGAGAGCGGTGGCGATTCGACCCGGGCGAGTTCGGTGCTGAAGGGTGGCGCGGTAGCCAGCGCGACGGTGGGGGAGATGCTGACCCCGGCTTCGCGCAGGCTCGCATCCAGCGTCGCGGCGGCGGTGATCGCCGGGTCGCTGGAGAAGCCGGTGGCGCTGGGCGTGCTGTAGCCGGAGTTGAAGGAGAGGCCGGAGAGCGGCCCGATTTCGGGGCTGGTCGCGTAGCCCGAGTCGGCGACGCCGCGCAAGTGGTCGAAGACGCTGTCGTCGGCGTAGAGGCGCCCGGTGATCGACTGAATCCCGGCTTCGCGCACCTGCCGCTTGAGCTGGAAGATGTTGGTGCCGAGGCCGCCGAGGAAGCGCCGGTAGAAGGAGGGCGTGCCGAGAGCGGGGTCACCGGCACCGACCAGGTAGAGGCTGCCGTGCAGGACGCCGTTGCGATCGATTCCCCCGTCGGTCTTCAACAGGGTCGTGATCTTCGATTCCGCCCCGAGCCGCGCCAACGCGGTCGAAGTGGTGAACAGCTTCATGTTGGAAGCGAGCGGGCGCTGCCGTCCCGGCGCCCGCGCACAGACGATCTTGCCCGTTTCGCCGTCGATCACGAGCAGGCCGCTGGAGCTGCCGCCACCGTGCACGAGACGAGAACGCATGGTTGCGCAACGGTCGTTGCGAGTAGCCGCCTGTGCCGCCGCGGATAGCAAGAGAGCCGCAAGCAGGGCACAAATCGCGGCAGGGATTGCCGGGGAACGCCTCACTTAGTGGGATAATGCATGTTTATGGGCAAAGTTGTGGACATAGAGTCGCAACCGCGTCGCCGCCGCAACCGCAAACGCCCGTCCAAGACGGCCCTTGTTCTCGGTGGCGGCGGCTTCACCGGCGGCGTTTATGAGATTGGCGCCCTGCGCGCCCTCGATCTGCTCGCGGTCAACAGCACGGTCAACAACTTCGACGTTTACGTTGGCACCAGCGCCGGCTCCTTCGTCGCTGCGATGCTCGCCAACGGCGTCACGCCGGACGAAATGATGCAGGTGATCAACCGCCGCATTCCCTCCGAGCTCGAGGACCTCGATCTCGGCAAGGTGCTGAAGCCCAACTACCTCGGCTTCCTCGAAAAGTCGGCGCTGTTGCCGCTGCGGACGCTGGAGCTGGCGCGCAGCCTGGTGCGGATGGGACGGTTCTCAGCGATGGACGTCGGCGTCGGCCTGGCCGAGGCGCTACCGACCGGTTTCTACTCGGGCAGCGGTATCGCCGACTACGTCGCCGCAGCGCTCTCCGAAGACGACCGGGTCGACGACTTCCGCCTGCTCGACAAAGAGCTCTACCTGACCGCCACCGATCTCGACACCTGTGAGCGGATCGTTTTCGGCGAAGAGGGCTGGAACGACGTTCCAATCTCAAAGGCGATCCAATGCTCAACCGCGCTGCCGATCGTCTATAAGCCGGTTGACCTCAAGGGGCGCCAGATGGTCGATGGCGGTATCCCCTCAACCACCAACGTCAGCATCGCGGTTGAAAAGGGCGCCAAATTCATCGTCGTCGTCAACCCGCTCGTGCCTTACGTCAACGATTTCGAGAAGACGATCCCGACGGTCTTCGGCACGCGGGTGCGCCGCGTCTCCGACATGGGCCTGCCGGCGATCGCCAACCAGACCTTCCGCTTGATCGCCCACGCCCGCCTGCATCAGGCGGTCGAGATGTGGCAGGAGCGCTACCCGGGCGTCGACATCATCCTGGTCGAGCCCGAGTCCAACGACGAGCTGATGTTCGGCACGCCGATCATGGACTACTCGCGCCGCCTCAAAATCGCCCGCCACGGCTTCGAATCGGTCACCGCTACCCTGGCCAAGGACTACGACAGCTTCCAAGAGATCGCCGAACGCCACGGCCTCGAGATCTCCGGCCGCCGCGTCAGCCGCGTAGTGGAGCGCGCCGCCGAAGAAGAGGAGCACGAGCAAAACTCCACCTGGCGCCGCGTGCTCGAGCAGACGACCTCGGCTCTGCTGCGGCAGTCGGGCGAGGTCTCCTAGTTCCCAAGCGGGTAGAGGGTCGGGTGCCCCTCCCTCAAAAGCCGTTGCGCAGCTGGTCCGTATCGAAGCTTCGGTGCGTGGTCTCTGAGCTTTTGCGGGAGGGGCACCCGACCCTCCATCCAGCTCGGCCAGCTAGCAGCAGGCTTGGCGTAGTAGAGCCAACGCCAGCTTGCGTGGGAGTGAGCTCGCACGTTCCTAGGGCAAGTCGCTCATCGTGAGGTGACGCTTGAGTTGAGGAGTCGGTTGGCTCTATGGGCGAATGTCGCCGCAGGCGGCCGCTGCACTCGTGTTTCTAGGCGCGGCGCAGCCGCGCTCTTCGATTGTCGCTAAGCGACCGCGAAGCGGGCGCGTGCGATATCAATTCGACCAGAGGACCAACCGACTCCTCCCAGGCCACGCTAGCTCGCGTAGAGCTTCTCGATCTCCCGCTCGTGCTTACTCGCGACGACCGCCCGCTTGACCTTGAGCGTCGGCGTCAACTCACCCGTTTCCTGTGAGAGGTCGCGGGGCAGGATCGCCACCTTCTTGACTTGCTCGACCCGGGCGAATTTCTCGTTGATCGTCGCCACGTGGTCTTCGATTGCCTTCAGCACGTCGGGGTTGGCGGCGAGCTGCTCGGGGTCCTCGGGCAGGCCGTGCTCCTTGGCGTAGGCGACGGCGTCTTCGGGATCGAGCGTGACCAGGGCGACCAGGTAGGGCTTGCGGTCGCCGACGACGACGCACTGGGAGACCAGCGGGTGCTGCTTGATTTCGTTCTCGAGGTTGGCCGGGGTGATGTTCTTGCCGCCGGCGGTGATGATGATGTCCTTCTTGCGGCCGGTGATCTTGATGAAGCCGTCCGCTTCGACCTCGCCGATGTCGCCGGTGTGCAGCCAGCCGTCGACGATCGTCTCGCGGGTCGCCTCCTCGTTCTTGTAGTAGCCCTGGAAGACGTTGGGCCCCTTGACCAGGATCTCGCCGTCCTCGGCGATCTTCACCTCGCAGCCGGGGAAGGGCTTGCCGATCGTGCCCACCTTGAAGTCATCGGGGGTGGAGATCGTCGCCGCGGTCGAGGTCTCGGTCATGCCCCAGCCCTCGAGTACGAGCACCCCGGCCGCGTCGAAGAAGCGCAGGATCTCGGGGCTGATCGGGGCGGCGCCGGAGACGGCGAGCCGCAGGTTGCCGCCGAAGAGGCCGCGGATCTTGGAGAGCACCTGCTTGTCGGCGAACTCGTACTGCTTGCGCAGCAGGAAGCCCGGTTCGCGGCCGGAGCGTTCCACCGCGCGCACCCGCTTGCCGACCCCGATCGACCAGTCGAAGATCGCCTTCTTGATCCCGCCCTCTTTCTCCATGCCGCTGGTCGCGGCGGTGTAGATCTTCTCGAAGATGCGCGGCACCGAGGGGAAGTAGGTCGGTTTCAGCTCGCCCAGGTTGGGCAGGATCTTCTGCGGGTCCCGCTCCCAGTAAGCGATCGTGGTGCCGAGGTCATAGCTGCCGAACTGGATCAGCAGGGCGAAGGAGTGGGCGAGGGGGAGGTAGAGGTAGGTGACGTCTTCGGGCTCGATCACGCTGGTCTCGTTGACCATGTCGAGCATCGCCCGGTAGTTGCCGTGGCTGATGATGCACCCCTTCGGCGGACCGGTCGTGCCCGAGGTGTAGATGAAGGTGCAGATGTCCTCCTTGGTCACCGATTGCCAGCGTGCCTCCCACTCAGCGGCATCGCGGGCGTCGCCGCGAGCGGCGAGATCCTCGAGCGAGATCGCGTCCTCGCTGGTGCCCGTCATCCGCACCACGTGCTCGAGCAGAGGCAATTGGTCGCGGACGGCGCGGACCTTCTCCATCTGCTCGTCGTCCTCGACCACGACGACCTTGGCGTCGGAGTTCTCCAGCACGTACTGGCACTCCTCGGGCGAGTTGGTCTGGTAGATCGGCACCACCACGGCGCCGGCCGAGAGTGCGGCGAAGTCGAAGTAGGTCCACTCGGGGCGGGTGTTGCCGAGGATCGAGACCTTGTCGCCCTTAGCGACGCCGAGGTCGATCAGGCCGAGCGAGAGCGAACGCACCACCTCGAGCACCTGGTCGAAGCTGCGGTCGACCCACTTACCGTCCTGCTTGAAGCGGACCGCGGGAGCCTTGCCGTAGTGCTTGGCGGACAGTGGCAGCAGGTCCGCCAAGGTGGACGATTTGGTTCCCCGCTCCATGCGGGGTGGGAGTCTAGTTAAGAGCTAGTGGGGGCGAGCCTGCTGTCGCTGGCGCTGGCCGGCCATGCTGCGCAGCGAGGTCTCGAAGAGCGAGCGGTCGATGCGGCCGTGGAAGATCGGGATGCCCATTTGCATGCACTTGCCGATCACCTCCTGCCGCTTCATCTGAAGCTCTTCGGCAAGCTCGGACGGGGTGAGGTGATTGGCCACAGCGGACCTCCCTTGGTCGTTGAAACTGGGTAGGAAGATATTTACCCCCGAGGGCGGACGTGTCAAACGATGCACCGCTCCTTTCGCCCAGCCCGCGGTGTCGAGCCGCGATAATGGCCGCGATGCCTGCCACCGCCGAGAAGCAAGGGCCCGAGCCCGCCGTCGTGCCGATCCCCCGGCGGGGTCGGATCTGGATCGTGTTGGCGCTGGCGATCGCCCTCGGCGCGATTGGCTACGCGATCGTCAACATCTCGACCCAGAAGGCCGGCCGCGCCGTCGTCCACCTGGCCGGCATCTCCGAAGCCCAGGAAATCTTCGGCGGGGTTCCTCAGGAAGGCGACCGACTCGGTTCCTCGGATGCGCCGGTTTCAATCCAGGTCTTCAACGACCTGCAGTGCTCGAGCTGCCAGGACGACTTCCTCAGCACGATCCCGGCCCTGGTCAACGCCTATGCCCGATCCGGCGACGTCAAGCTGCTCTACCGCCACTACTCGAACAGCGAAAGCCCGCAAGAGCTTGGCTTCTACGGCGCCGAGGCGGCGGCGGCCCAGGGCTACGGATGGCAGTACACCTACCTCTTCTTCCGCAACCAGAACGAAGCGAAAAAGTTCGGCATCGACCAGGACTTCCTCGACTCGGTGGCGGGGGGGATCGAGGAATTGAACGAGCCGGAATGGCTGGAATACCTGGAAGACAACGGCGGCTCCGACGGCGCAATCAGCAAGAAGCTGCAGGGCTATGACGAACTTGGGCGCAACCTCGGAATCCGCACCGGGCAGGCGGCGATCGTCAGCGGCCCGCACGGCACCGAAACCCTGCAGGATGGCCCCTCGCTGGCCGAAATCGAAGCTGCGATCGCGGCCGTCAAGTAGTTGCAGCCCAGGTCTGGGATAATCGCCGCCTCTCGGGGCGTGGCGCAGCCTGGTAGCGCGCACCGTTCGGGTCGGTGAGGTCCCCGGTTCAAATCCGGGCGCCCCGATTGGATCAGAGCCCCGCATAGCCATGCAGAGCGTCTATCTGCGGAAGCCGTGCGGGGCCGCTGCCGGGGTCAAATCAGTTCCTTACCCCGCGCGCCGGTAGCGGATGTGCGTGGCGAGCGGAGAGTGGAGCGCCTCGACCGGTTCGAACCCGAGGGACTCGACTCCGTCGAACAGCCGCTCGCCGGAGCCGAAGAGGACGGGGACCAGGTCGAGCGTGAGTTCGTCGATCACTTCGGCGGCGAGCGCCTGACGGACGGTCGAGGCGCCGCCCGCGATGTCGATGCCATCATCGCCGGCCGCCTCGCGCGCCTGCGCGTAGGCGGCCTCGAAGCCCTGGGTGACGAAGTGGAAGCTCGTGCCGCCCTCCATCTCGATCGGCTCGCGGGCATGGTGGGTGAGCACGAAGACCGGCGCGTGGTAGGGCGGCTCGGAGCCCCACCATCCATCCCAGTCCTGATCCCACTCGCCGCGGATCGGCCCGAACATGTTGCGGCCCATGACGTAGGCCCCGCGCGGTCGCATCAGCCAGCTCTCTGCCTTCGCGTCGGCCTCGTTCGCGCGCTCGTCGCCGAGGTGCCAGCTATGGACCTCCCGGCCGCGCTTCCCTAGCGGATTCTCCCGGCTCTGGTCCGGCCCGGCGACGAAGCCGTCGAGCGAGATCGACATGTGGCAGGTGGTGTCCGGCATCGGCATCCTCCAAGTGATTGCGATTTACAAGCGTAGGGCGCGCGGTAATTGACCTCAGCCAGGCGGTGCCGACCCGCCGCCGCTCGGCAGCAGGATCGCCGCGACCAGGGCGCAGGCGCCGGCGGCGAGGCCGGCGGCGGTGATGCTGAGGGCGAGCCGCCCGGAGCTTTCCGAGGCGACCACGGCCAAAGCGATCGCCTCGCTGGCGATCAGGGCGAGCAAGGTGGCGACCGCGTAGCCCGTGGTCAGCGGCTGGGCGCGCTCGGGATGGCGGAAGCGCGCTTTCAGCGGAGCGGGGAGTTGGCGGTTAGGCGAGAAGTAGCGCAGCTCGATCGCCAGGGCGAGGACGACGACGGGGATGATCTGGCTGACCGCTTCGTAGTAGGCGACGCTGGCGTGGCCCTTGACCAGCGCGATCACCAGCACGAAGGCGAGCAGCGGTGCGCCGAAGAGGGCCGTGGCGATCAGCGCCGCGGCCCGCGCCTGCATCCATGCGATCATTTGGCGATCGTAACCCGGGGGGTCGGACCGGAGCACTACTTCCTCCGATTTGCCGGGTCATGTGTTGGGACGCATGCGCAGACTCCTGCTTATTCCGCTTACCGTGGCGCTGCTGGCGCTGACCCCGGCGATCGCCGGCTCATTGCCGCTTCCTCCGCGCGGGTTCATCGGCATCTCGCCCCAGGGCGCGACCGATGAAAACGACTACGAACTGATGCGCGAGGCGGGAATTACCTCGGTGCGGCTGCCGATGAACTGGGCGGAAATCGAGCCGGAAGCCGGCGACCGCTTCGCCCCCCGTTGGGAAAGCCTCGATGGGCAGGTGCAGTACGCGGCCGAAAATCGCATGCGTCCCTTCATGTTCGTCTGGGGAACGCCGGAATGGGTCTCGCCCAAGCTTGGTGGCGAACCCGTAGCGACGGCACGTCAGCGTCAGGCCTGGCTACAGTTCCTCCATGCGGCGGTTTTCCGCTACGGGCCGCAGGGGAGCTTCTGGCGCGAACACCGCGACCTGCCGCGGATGCCGGTTCGCCAGTGGGAGATCTGGAACGAGGAGAACATCGTCACCTTCTCCAAGGAACCCGACCCGGCGTGCTTCGGTCGCCTGGTTCGCATCTCTGGTGCCCTCCTGCACCGCGAAGAGCCGGGCTCGACCGTGATCCTCGGCGGCCTCTTCGGGCGCCCCCTGCAGACACCGCCGAACATCCAGTCGGGTGGTTTCCTCGCCGACCTTTACCGGGTGCCGGGAATCAAGCGCTATTTCGACGGCGTTGCGCTCCACCCGTACGTCGCCGATGCCGGTGCGCTGCAGGGGGAGATCGAAAACCTGCGGCAGGTGATGAGCTTCAACGGCGACGCCGCGACGCCGCTTTACGTGACCGAGATGGGTTGGGGGTCAGACGGTTTCGAGTCGCGCTGGGAGCGTGGCCCGCAGGGGCAGGCGCGCGAACTCGATCGTGCCTTCGCGATGCTGACCAGCAACCGCCGCCAGTGGCACATCGGTGGCGTTTGGTGGTTCTCCTGGGTCGACCAAGCTGGCTCCTGTCAATTCTGCGACTCGGCCGGTCTGCTCACTACAAATCGCGAAGCGAAGCCCTCCTGGTACCGCTTCAATGCCTGGACCGGTGGCGATGCAGCCACAGTTCCCCGCGCCTCAGCCAGGGCGCTGCGCAGCGGTCCCTAGCCCGCTGGGGTATGGACTTATGAGCAGGCCCGAGTTACGTTGTTTTCAGTATCACTGCAATCGGGGGGACGATGGCCTGGATCGACATTTCCATGGTGGCAGCAGCGCTCGCCATCGTCTGTGCCTGGCTGGTCGTCGTCCTGCTGTTACGGGCGCGGCGAGCGCAGCGGCGCTTTGAGATCCTTGGCAGCGTCGCCGCCATCTCGGAGTCGGGCGGCTCGCTGGAGGAGACCTTCGAGGCGATCTGCGACGTTCTCGTTCCCGAGGTCGCCGACTTCTGCATGCTCGACGTAATTGAGGACGGCGAGCCGAAACGGGTTGCCGTGCGGGCCGCGCCCGGCGGAGGTTCCCGCGCCGAGCAGGGTCTGAAGCAGCGCCAGCCCTCCCTGCCGGAGCGGATGGTCCGTGGCGAGGACGGCGCGCTGGAACCGCGCTTCTACGAAAAGATGTCGGAGGGCGACCTGCGGGAGATCGCTCACGACGAAGGCGACGACCTCGCTTTCCTGCGCGGCCTCGGCATGCGCTCCGCGATCACCCTGGCCCTGCAGGCGCGCGGCCAGGTCAAGGGCACGCTCACCCTGGCGGTTGCCTGGTCGGGCCGCCGTTACAAGCGCGACGATGTCCGCTTCGCCTGGATCCTCTCCGGCCGGGTGGCCTTGACACTCGACAACAGCGGCCTCTTCTCCGACCTGGAGCGAGCCGAAGCGGCCCGGGCCGAGATCGCCGAAACGCTGCAGCGCGGCTTGATGCCGCCGCCGTTGCCGCACATACCCGGTTGGTCGTTGGCGGCGCTCTACCGACCGGCCGGGGCGGAGAACGAAGTCGGCGGTGACTTTTACGATGCCTTCCCGGTCGCCGACGGCTGGATGCTGGTGATCGGTGATGTGGCGGGGCGGGGTGCCCAGGCTGCCTCGATCACGGCGCTCGCCCGCTACACCTTGCGCACGGCCGCCGCCCTCACCAACGATCCGCAGATTGCCCTGGCAACGCTCAACCGCGCCCTGCTCGCCCGCCACGACACCTCGCTTTGCAGCATCGCGGCGCTGACCCTGAGCGACGACCCGAGGCAGCCGGTGCGGATGGCCGTCGCAGGGCACCTGCCGCCATTGCTCGTCGATGGCGACGAGGTCCGCGAGGCGGCCGAGAGCGACCAGGTGCTCGGTGCATTCGCCGACGGCGAGTGGCGGATCGGGGAAAGCCAGGTCGAGCCGGGACAGCAACTGGTGATGACCACCGATGGCATCGTCGAGGCCGAGGGCGAGGATGGGCGCTTCGGCGAGGAGCGGCTACGGGCCGAGCTCGCCGGGGCGAACAACCCCGCTGGCACCGTGCAGCGCCTCGAAGCGGCCCTGCGCGCTTTCACCGCTGACGCGCTCGACGATGATGTGGCGATCCTGGCCGTCGCCCGTTCGGCGGGCGGCGCAGTCCCCACGGCCTTGGTGACCGGGTACGACTCCAGCGCCGATGGCTGATTCGCCGGAGACCATGATCGGGAGGCTCTTCAACGCCTTCAACCAGCGCGATATCGGTGAGATCGTCGCGCTCTGCGCTCCCGGCATGGAGTTCTTCGCGATCACCGCGCAGGAGGTGGGGCGGAGCGCTCCTTACGTTGGGCCGGACGGCCTGCGCGACTACCTCAAAGACGTCGAACAGTTCTGGGAAGAGCTGTTGATCACACCGGGCCGGGTCGAGCGTCGCGACGACCGCTTGCTCGTCATCGGCCGCGTCTTCGTACGCAACCGCGAGCTCGGCATTCGCGACATGCCCGTCGCCTGGATCTGGCAGTTCGAGGATGGGTTCTTCGTCCGCGGCGAGGTCTTTGCCGACCCCGACGAGGCGGTCAGCCGCTTCGCACGTGCGCCGGCCTGAGCGCTCCACTTCGCGGAATGGCCGTTTTGTGGCCAGTGCCCACGGGTAGCGTTGGCCTAGGACGAGACGGTTATGCTCGCGGTGCGCGGGGGACCAGGCTCTCCAGCGGGAAGACGAAGCGACGATGCCAAACGGTTCCACGACCAATGAGAAGCAGACTGGGCTGCAAATCAGACTTCCAGCGAAGGCTGAGAACGTCGCCGTCATCCGCCACGCCCTCGCCGGGCTGGCCGAGGAGATTGGCATGGACGAGGCCGGGGTCGCCGATCTGAAGACGGTCGTGACCGAGGCTTGTATGAACGTCGTCGTTCACGCTTACCCCGACGGACTGGGGCCGCTACTGGTCGAGGCAGACCCCGACAGCGAGGGCCTCACCGTGATGGTCAGCGACAGCGGCGCCGGGATCAGCCCCCAGGCCAACTCCGAACGCGCCAGCCTCAAACTCGGCCTCTCGCTGATCGCGGCGCTTTCCAGCAGCTTCAGCATTTCCGGTGGTCTCGATCGCGGCACCGAAGTGATGATGCGCCTGCCCCTCAACGGCGGCGGTGTCGGCGACAACGAATCCAGCGAGGCGGAGATCTCGGTGGAGACCAGTGGGGCCGAGGTGACCGTGGGCCGAGCCGAGCTGCTCGAGCCGGTCCTGGCGCGCCTGGTTGGGGCACTTGCTGCTCGTCGGGAACTGCCAGTGGAGCGTGTTTCCGACGCGGTTCTAGTCACCGACGCGATCGCCGAGGCGGCGCCCGGCCGCTTTGCCGACGGCCGCGTGCGGGTCGGGCTCGGCGAGAGCGAGGACAGGCTGGAGCTGCGCCTCGGGCCGATGGAAAAGGGTGCTGCGGCTGAAATTCGCCGCGAGCTCGAGCTGCCGGATCTGGGTGGATCGCTCGAGACGCTCGCCGACGAGCTAGCAGTCGACGAGCTGAGTGACGGGGATTACCTGATCGTTCGCTTCGCCGGCCTCGCCGCCGCCTAGCTAATCGCGTTCCCCTTCAAGGCCGCGTTCCTCCTCGATCCGCTTGCGAATCCGGGCCAGGGCGCGGCGCAGGATGCGCGAGACGTGCATCTGCGAGTGGCCGATGCGCTCGGCGATCTGGGACTGGGTCATGTCCTCGACGAAACGCAGGCGCAGGACGACCCGCTCGCGCTCCTCCAGGTATGGGAGCGCCGCGTCGAGCGCGATCCTTCCCTCGACCAGCTCGAAGCGCTCGTCCTCTTCGCCAACCCATTCCGAGGGAGGCGCCTCGTCGGAGTCCTCGGCGCCGGCCGGGCGGTCGAGCGAGAGCGGGCGGCGGTTGTGGTTTGCCTCCATCACCTCGAGCACGTCGGTCTGCTCCAGCCCCAGCCGCTCCGCGATCTCGCCGACCGAGGGCGAGCGCTGCAGCTTTTTGGTCAGCTCGGTGATCGCTTTGTCGACTTCGGCCATGCGGTCGTGCAGGCCGCGCGGTACCCGCACGGTCCAAACGCGGTCGCGGAAGTGGCGCTTCAGCTCGCCCAGGATCGTCGGCGAGGCGAAGGCGGTGAAGGGGATGCCGCGCTCGGGATCGAAGCGGTCGACCGCGTTGAGCAGGCCGAGGTTGGCGACTTGGAGCAGGTCGTCGAAAGACTCGCTGGCGCCGCGGTAGCGCAGGGCCAGGCGCTTGGCGAAGGCCATGTTGCGGCGGACCAGCTCTTCGCGCACGGCGGGCTCGCGGTCGCGGGCGAAGCGCTCCCAGAGCTCGCGGTCTCCGGCCAGCTGTTCACCCGCTCCAAGCGGGGCTGAGCTCACGGCGCTGTCGTCGGTATCGCGTTTAGCTGCCATCGGTTTAAAGCAGGGTGGTTTGGCGTCAACTCGCTACATGCCACCCTCGAGCCCCCTCCCAGGCCGTGCAGCTACTTGCTGCACAAAGCTATCAGGGCTCTCTGGGCGCGTACTGATCATGGCGCACCCGCTTCACGCGCCCCTCCAGCACCGCCTCCCGCAGGGCGCCGCGGAAGCGTCCCGGGCCCCAGTAGCGAGCGCCCACCCGGCGCGCCAGCTCTTTGCGGTTGGCGCTTCCCCGCTCACTCAGCGCCCGCTCAATGATCTCGATCTCGTGATCCTGGTCTGCCTTGTTCGCCGCCGGCGACCACAGTGGCATTCCTCGCGAGCCGGCGACCGTGGTGCCGCTCGGTTCCGCTTCTTGCTTGGGTCGAGGCTCGGGCTCCTCCTCTTCGCCCTCGGTGCCGCCCTCGCCCTCGGCCGTCAGCGGCGTCGCGATGTCCTCCAGTTGCTTCTGCTCCGCCTTGACCCCGAAGAACAGCTCGGCCAAGCCGCCGATCGCCATCACGACGGCGCCGATGAAGAAGCCGGTGGCGACTTGGTCCTGGCTGCCGCTGGCAATCAGGTGGCCGAAGAGCAGCGGCCCGGCGATGCCACCTGCCGCCGTGCCGGTCGCGTAGAAGAAAGCGATCGAGAGCGCCCGGGTCTCCATCGGGAAGATCTCGCTGACGGTCAGGTAGGCGGAGCTGGCGCCGGCGGAAGCGAGGAAGAAGATCGCCAGGACGAAGGCCATGAAGGACCAGGTCGTCAGCGAATTGCCCAGCAGCATTATCGCCAGCACCGCGGTCAGGGCAGCCGAGCCCAGGTAGGTGAGGGTCACCATCGGCTTGCGGCCGACGGTGTCGAAGAGGCGGCCGAGCACGAACGGCCCGAGGAAGTTGGAGAGGGCGAAGATCGCGATGTAGATCGGCACCGTGCCGGAGGCGACGTCGAAGAATTCTCCGAGCAGGGTGCCGAGGTCGAAGGTGACAGCGTTGTACATGAACGCCTGGCCGATGAAGAGGGCGAAGCAGAGGGCCGTTCGGCGCGGGTATTTGGTGAAGGCCGTGCTGGCGATCTCGCGCAGTGAGATGCGCTCTCGCTGCTTGATAGTGAGGCTCTCGTCAACCTCGGATAGCCGTTCGCCGGTTTGCTCTTCGACCGAGTGCTCGATCTCACCGACGATTGCCTCCGCCTCCTCATCGCGGCCGTGGATGAAGAGCCAGCGCGGACTCTCGGGCACGTTGCGGCGGACAAGCAGGATGCCGACGCCAAGCACGGCGCCGATCCCGAAGGCGAGCCGCCAGCCGATGTCGGCGGCGAAGAGCGCCGTGTCGAGCAGGGCGATCGAGGCGATCGCGCCGCCGGCCGCGCCGATCCAGTAGCTGCCGTTGATCATCAGGTCGACCCGGCCGCGTACCCGGGCCGGGATCAGCTCGTCGATCGCCGAGTTGATCGCCGCGTACTCACCGCCGATGCCGGCGCCGGTGAAGAAGCGGGCGATGAAGAAGTACAGCGGGCTGAAGGAGAAGGCGGTGGCGATCGTGGCGGCGATGTAGACGCCGAGGGTGAGCAGGAAGAGCTTCTTGCGCCCGAAGCGGTCGGTGAGCTGGCCGAAGAAGAGGGCGCCGACGCAGGCGCCGGCGACGTAGAAGGCGGCAGCGGTGCCGATTTGGCTGGCGTCGAGGACGAGGCCACTGCCTTTTTCGGTCAGGCGCTGGCCGATGCTGCCGACGATCGTCACCTCGAGCCCGTCGAGGATCCAGACCGTGCCCAGCCCGATCACGATCATCCAGTGGAATTTCGACCAGGGCAGGCGGTCGAGGCGCGATGGAATGCGCGTCTCGATCGTGCCTAGGTCGGCCGCCGAATCTCTCCCTCCGTCGGTCATGCTCAGACAGCCGTTTACCCGGACCCCGGTTACTTCATGCCTCTTGCGTGGTTGCCCATCTACCTGCCGGGTACGCAAAGCGTGGCGGCGTTAGGCTCCCGCCGACTTCGAATATCGATCAAAGGAGACGCCAGATGGCCTTTTCGGTTCCCGACCTTCCTTATGCATACGACGCGCTCGAGCCCCACATCGACGAGGCGACGATGCGAGTTCACCACGACAAGCACCACCAGGCTTACGTCGACAAAGCGAACGCCGCCCTGGAGGGAACCGAGTGGGCCGACCGCGAGGTCGAGGACGTGCTGCGCAACCTCTCGAGCCTGCCCGGCGACAAGCAGGGCCCGGTTCGCAACAACGCCGGCGGTCACTACAACCACTCGCTCTTCTGGCAGATGCTCAGCCCCGAAGGTGGCGGCGAGCCCAGCGGCGAGCTTGCCTCCGGCATCGAGCAGGCCTTCGGCTCCTTCGACTCCTTCAAGGACGAGTTCAAGAACGCCGGCATCGCCCGCTTCGGCTCCGGCTGGGCCTGGCTGGTCAAGGACAACTCCGGCCTCGCGGTGGTCTCCACTCCCAACCAGGACTCGCCAATCTCCGACGGCAGCACTCCACTACTTGGCTGCGACGTCTGGGAGCACGCCTACTACCTGAAGTACCAGAACAAGCGCCCCGACTACATCGACGCTTTCTGGAACGTCGTCAACTGGGACTTCGTAGCTCAGCGGTTGGCCGAGGCCGGCTGAGCAGGACCTACTTCGTCAGGGCGTCGGGGGCGGGGTCCCGGGAACTCCCGGCGAAGCCGGCCCGGGGACCCCGCCCCCGACGGCCGCCGGCCTAGCCGCCTGTGGCAGGTGGCCTGGTGTCACCCCGTCCTTGGGCGGGATCAGGCTCATCGCGTGCTCGGCCTTGGCGGTGATCGTCAGGCTCGGGTTGACGCCGGGGTTGGCGGGGATCGCCGCCCCGTCGGTGACCAGCAGGTTCTCGTAGCCGAAGACCCGGTTGCCGCTGTCGACCACTCCACTCTCTGGGCCCTCGCCGACGACCGCGCCGCCGAGGATGTGGGCGGTGGAGGGGATGTTCCCGATCGACTCGGTGAGCGCGCTCTGGGCGACGCCGCCGGTGCGCTGCTCGAACCAGCGCGCCACCTTCTCGGCGGCGGGGATGTAGGTCGGGTTGGGTCGGCCGGGGTCCTGTTCGGTCTGTAGGCGCACGCCCTTGCCGAAGATCTTGCGCTTGGGGCGGAAGTGCATCGCGGCGTCAACCGTCTGCATCACCAGCAGGATCACGGTGCGCTGCGACCAACGGTGGGGAATCATCATCCGCACCGTGCGCAGCGGGTGGCGCAGGATCGCGGCGAGCCACTTGATCGGCCGGCTCAGCTTCGTGCCGGGGCCGGTCATCGCGGTGAAGGTGCCCGACATCGCGTCGCCGCCGGTGCCGTAAGTGACGACCTCAATGTGAGTGTCGGGATCGGGGTAGATGCTCGAGGTGATCGCCACCGAGCGGCTGAAGTCGCGCTCGTCATCGGGCGCGGTAACCGACTGGATCGACTCCGAGTTGGTGCGGACCAGGGCGCCGAGCTTGTCCGAGATTCGCGGCAACGCGCCGCTGTGGCGGCAGTTGGCGAGCAGGTTGTTGGTGCCGAGGGCGCCGCCGGCGACGATCACCCCGCGCGCGGTCTGCCTGCGTCGCTGCTTGCGCAGCCAGGAGCCAGAGCGCTCGCTGCTGATCGCGTAGCCGTCTGACCCGTCGGCGGCGCCGAGCGGGCGGATCTCGGTCACCTGGCGCTCGGGCTGGATCTCGACCCCGAGCTTCTCGGCGAACCAGAGGTAGTTCTTCATCAGCGTGTTCTTCGCCCCGTGGCGGCAGCCGACCATGCAGCTGCCGCAGCGCATGCAGCCGGTGCGGCTGGGTCCCTCGCCGTCGAAGAAGGGGTCGGAGACCTCGACCCCCGGCTTGTCGAAGAAGACCCCGACCCGGGTGTTGGTGAAGGTCTCGCCGACGCCGATCTCCTCGCCGTATTCCTGCAGCAGCTTGTCCGCCGGCCCGATGCCTTCGTACTCGACCACGCCAAGCATCCGCTCGGCCGTGTCGTAGTGCGGTGCCAGCTCGAGCTCCCAGTTGCCCAGCTCGTTCCACTGGGGATCCTCGAAGAAGGCGGGGCGGGCACGGTAAAGCGTGTTGGCGTAGCCGAGACTGCCGCCGCCGACGCCGCTGCCGGAGACGATGAAGACGTCCTTGAAGAAGGTCATCCGCATCACCCCGCGGAAGCCGAGGCGGGGCAACCAGAAGTAGCGACGCGGGTGGCGCAGGTTCGACTCGGCGAAGTCCTCATCGCGGAAGCGACTGCCGCACTCCAGCACCGCGACCTTGTAACCCTTTTCAGCTAGCCGCAGAGCGGAGACACTGCCGCCGAAGCCCGATCCAACCACCAGCCAGTCGTAGTCGTATTTCACGCCGGGCCTTTGGTGTGGAGGTTTAAGCCTCGCCGGGCTCGAGCGGCCGGAAGTCCGAGGTCCTGGCTCCGCAGACGGGACAGAACCAGTCTTTGGGGATGTCCTCGAACTTGGTTCCGGGCGGGATGCCGCCGTCGGGATCGCCGATCGCCGGGTCGTAGATGAACCCACAGCTCTCGCAGATCCACAGCGTTTGCTCGGTCGCCGTTGTCATAGCAACAAGGTTAGAGGGCGCTCAGTCTTTGCTGAAGTTGACCGCGACCGGCTCACGATCCGCGGCGTCCTCGATCTCGAAGAACTCGCGTTTGGTGAAATCGCCCTGGTTGGCGATGATCGAGCCTGGGAACTGTTCGATCTCGGTGTTGTAGGACTTCACGTTCGAGTTGTAGATCCGCCGCGAGGCTTGGATCTCGTCCTCGAGCTCCGAGAGGTTGCGGCTTAGCTGCTGGAAGTTCTCGGTGGCGCGCAGGGTGGGGTAGTTCTCCGCCACTGCCTTGACGTCGGCCAGGGCCCGGGTCAGCTGCTGCTCGGCCTTGGCCGTTTCCTCGACCCCCTGGGCGGCCATCGCTGCGGCCCGCGCCTGAGTCGTCTTCTCGAAGGTCTGACTCTCGTGCTCGGCGTAGCCCTTGACCGTCTCGACCAGGTTCGGCACGAGGTCATGGCGGCGCTTCAGTTGCACGTCGATTCCGCTCCACGACTCGTCGACGCTGTTGCGCGAGGAGATGATCGAGTTGCGCTTGGAGATGTAGTAGAGGACCGCGATGACGATGATCGCGACGACCACGATGATGGCGATAAGCATGTGCTCATGCTACTTGGCTCGCCGGCCAACTGCATAGGATCGAGGTCGATGAGCGCCAAGCAAGAAGCCGGGGAATGGGCCGAGATCGTCAGCACCTACGGCGAGCGGCACCAGCTCAAATACGAGCCGGTGGGGGGGATCAACCCCGTTGATGGGCCGGTGGCTCTCTGCGTTGGCGGTAGCAACCGCTTGACCGGCCAGCTCAGCGAGGGCTTCTGGGGTTCGTGCTGCGACGCCGACGAGAAGGAAATGGGGGGTCTCTTCAGCAAGGCGGTCCTGCCCACGGCCCTGCTCGCCAAGGCGCACATGCCCGACCTGGCCCAGGTCGTGCCGGCCTTCAACGTCGAGTCGATCGAGGGGCACGAGGTGGTGACCCAGCGTTTCGCGCGCAAAGTGGAATTCGAGTCGATCGACTTCAACAAGCGCTTCTCGGCAACGGTGCCGAAGGAGTACGACCCGGTCGCCCTGCGCGAGCTCTTCAGCCCCGGCTTCCTCAGCTGGACGACGACGATGAGCGGCGAGATCGACTTCGGCATCAACGACCGTCAGCTCTGGTTCCTCTGGCGCCTGCGCGAGCGCAGCGCCGAGGAGCTGAAAGCGATGCTGAAGAACGCCGGCCAGCTCTTCAAACGACTGCAGAGCGAGATGGACGAGAGCGGGATCCACACCTATCCGCCCGGTCCCTGGCACGCCGGCCTCGAGCCCTTTCCGCCCTCCTAGCCGTTCTATTTCCTCAACGGCGCGTGGATGGTCAGGCCGGGTAGTCGGGGTCGTCAGGGAGGACGACGCGGTTGTCCTCCTGGGTGCCGATCACCTTGGGCAGGATCGGCTCGACGATGAGATCTCGGTGGGCGGCCAGCGCCTCGTCGGAGCTGCGGAAGGGGAGCAGTGCTTCCAGCTGCTTGATCGTCGGAAAGGCGAGGGCGATCTCGCCGGCGGCCTGGGCCTCGAGCGCGCCGGCGGGCTCGAACCAGCCGGCGTCGGTGGTCTCCACCCCGTCGGGGCGGGGCGGAGTGTGGGCCGGGGCGAGGGCGAGGAAGAACCAGGCGTCGAAGCGGCGCGAGACCACCTCGGGGGTGATCCAGCGCGAGAACAGCACCAGCTCCTCCTCCGCAGGTAGGGCGATGCCGGCCTCCTCCTCCAGCTCGCGCACCGCGCAGGCTTTGAAGCGCGCTTCGTCCTCGCCGTCGCCGTCATCGACCGCGCCGCCGGGAAAGACCCAGACGTTGGGCATGAAGCGCGCCTTCTCAGTCCGCTTCAGCAGCAGTACCTCGAGCGCCCGGTCGGCATGCTTGCCGCCGCGCCGCAGCAGGACCACCGAGGCCGCCGGCCGCGGCTCTGAAGGCTCGCCGAGATTTGGCGCCTCGGCCGGCCCGCGCTGTCTCTCCTCGGCCACCGAGCCACCATATCGGCGCGCTTCCGACATTCACCCCACTGGGGTGTGGTCAATGTCGGCTACGCGTCGAGGGCGCGCTCGCGGCGAGAGCGCAGCCAGAGGCGCTGGGCGAGCCAGGCGAGCAGGAAGAGCAGGGCGATCGGGGTGAGGACCGCGAGGCCAATGAGGGTGACGCCCGCCGCGATGCCGAGGATGTGGCCGGCGTCGCCGAACGCGTCGTCGATCCCCCAACTGCCGCCCGGTTCGGTCGAGGCGCCGCTCTGGATCCGGACCAGCACGCGCGAGTAGGCGGTGCGCTGGTGCAGCCGCGCCAGCTGGTTGCGCAGGCGCGCCGCGTGGCGGCGCTCGGCGCGCAGCTCGGCGGAGATCGCTTCCCGTTCCGATTCGGTTTCGGCGCTGGAGAGCTGAGCGAGCAGGCCGTCGACCCGCGCCTGGGAATCCTGCAGTTCTTCGCTGGCGGTGACCGTCGGCTTGGTGATGTCATCGGTCGCCTCGTGGCGGCTGCGGACCTCGTCGATCGAGGAGAAGGCGGCCAGGGCATCGCCGAGCCTGGCGCTGGGGATCAGCAGTTCGAAACGGGCGCTGCCGTTGCGGCCCGAGCTGGTCGTCGAGTGCAGGACGATGCCGTTGGCGTCGTGGACCGCGGCGAAGACCTTGGCCGAGTCGTCGGCCACGTCGGCGGGCGCGGCGAGGAGGCCGATCTCGGCGGAGCGCTCGATCTCGCGGTGGCGCGAGAGATCGGCGAGGCCGTTGAGATCGGCGAGGCCGTTGGTTTCGAGGGGTCCATGGACGGGCGAATGTGCAGCGTTGCTTTCGGCGCCGGATGAGTGGACCGCCGAGGAGTTCGACGATTGGTTGGCGGATGATTCGGACGCGGCGGCCTGGGGGACGGCATCGGAGTACTGCACGCCTCCGGATGATCCCGCGGCGATATGTGGGGCGCCCTTGGCGGCGACATTAGGAGCGGCCTCTGTGCCCTGTGTGCTCGGGCGTGAGGTTATCGGGCCTGAATCGATCGCGATTGGCCTTGGTCCCGAACCCGAGTTGGCGATGACCGCGGTGGCAATCGCGATCGCTACCAGGGCCACGGCTGCGACGGCGAACGACAACCGCATCGGCGAGCGTGCCCCGAGCCACTGCGTTAGGCCGGCCAGCGGCGAGCGACTGATGCGCGAGCGCCGCGGGAAGCCCGCAGCGACGCGCTGATCCAACTCTTCGGCGAAGGCTTGCCGGGGCGCGGGGCGTGCCTCCGCCAACGCTGTCGCGATCTTGTCGTGGTTCCTAGAGCGCTCCATCGCATGCCTCCCTCAGCTTGTCCATCGTTCGGTGCAGCTTCGTACCGGCGTTCGAGGCGCTGGTGCCGATCACGCGGCCGATCTCCGCGTTGGAGAGACCGGCGAAGAACTTGAGCGCGATCAGCTCGCGCTCGCGCGCCTCGAGCTTGCCCAGTGCCCCATCCAGCAGCAGGCGCAGCTCGCTGCGCTGTTCACCCCTGTCCGGCAGGGAGGCGGCATCGACCGGGTCTGTGTTGAGCTCGGCCTGGCGTCCGCGCCGTCGCAGCTCGTCGAGCGCTGCGTTGCGGGCGATGCCGAAGAGCCAGGCGCGAGCGCTGCCCCTCTCCGCATTGAAGCGAGAGCGCTTGCGGTAGGCGCGCTCGAAGGCGGCCGCGGTCACGTCCTCCGCCGCCGTGCGGTCGCGCAGCAGCCCTGCCGCATAGGCGTAGACGTCGTCGCGGCTGGAGCGGTAGAGGCGCTCGAAGTCGAGCTCGCCCTGGCGGGGACTCTCGATATCGGCAACAGCTGCTTCGCTCATGCCCTTACTACGAGCGAAGCGCCGATCTGTCACAGGGGCAGGTTAGGCCGCTTGGGCAAGCGGCGCTGGCGCTGCGGCGGCGCAGGCGACCTCAATCGACTCGCGGGTGATCTCGAGCAGGCGGCGCAGGTCCGATTCCGAGATCGAGAGTGGCGGCATCAGGACGACGACGTCGGAAAGCGGGCGGATGATCGCGCCGCGCTCGCGCGCCGCGAGTGTCACCTGGTGACCCATGCGCAGGGCCGGATCGTTGGCGCCGAGGTCGATGCCCGCCATGAAGCCGCGGCCGCGCACCTCGCTCACCTCGGGCATCGCCTCGATCTCGGCAAGCATCTCCCGCAGCAGGGCGATTTTTGGCTGCAGGCGCTCGAGCGTGCGCTCGCTCTCGAAGACGTCGAGGCTGGCCAGGGCGGCGGCGCAGGCCAGTGGGTTGCCGGTGTAGGTGTGGCCGTGGAAGAAGGTGCGGTACTCCTCCGGGGCGCCGAGGAAGCCGTCGTGGATCCGCTCGGTGGCCAGGGTCGCGGCCAGCGGTAGGTAGCCGCCGGTGAGGCCCTTGGCGATGCAGAGCAGGTCGGGAGCGACGTCCTCGTGCTCACAGGCGAACATCTTGCCGGTGCGGCCGAAGCCGGTCGCCACCTCGTCGCAGATCAGCAGTACGCCGAAGCGGTCGCAGAGCTCGCGCACCTGGCGCAGGTAGCCGGGTGGGTGGGTGAGCATGCCGGCGGCACCCTGGACCAGCGGCTCGACGATCACGGCGGCGATCTCCTCTTCGTGACAGGCGAGCACCCGCTCCAGGTCGGCGGCGTCGCCGGGCTCGGCGGCGTGGGTCTGGAAGAGCAGCGGCCGGTAGGTGGAGTGGAAGAGCTCGATGCCGCCGACCGCGACCGAGCCGATCGTGTCGCCGTGGTAGGAGTCGCGCAGGTGGACGAAGGAGGTGCGGCGGCGGTGCTGGCCACCGCGCTGCTGCTGGAACTGGAAGGCCATCTTCAGCGCGATCTCGACCGCGGTCGACCCCGACTCCGAGTAGAAGACGCGGCTCAGCCCCGGCGGCGCCAGCTCGACCAGGCGGCCCGCCAACTCGGCCGAGCCGGGGTGGGAGAGACCGAGCATCGTCGTGTGGGCGACCTTCTCGAGCTGGGCGGCAACCGCGGCGTCGATCGTGGGGTGAGCGTGGCCGTGGACGGTGCACCAGAGCGAGGAGACGCCGTCGATGTAGCGCTGGCCGTCGCTGGCGACGAGGTGCGAGCCGGCGCCGGCCTCGATCATCAGCGGCTCTTCCTCGCGCCAGGCCTGCTGCTGCGTGAACGGGTGCCAGACGTGGTCCCGATCGAGCTGCGCGTGGTCCACCGACTTCACCGCAACCGAGACTAGCTCTGGGCCCGGCCAGAAACCTTGCGCTGTTTCCTTCGCTCGCATCGGCGAGGCAAAGGCGCACCGGAAGCTGAGTTCGAGCGTGACGTTGATCACACGAACAACTATTCCTGTAGAGAAAAGGTTGTTTATCTGCAACTATTACCAGTATGCAAGCGAGCGACATAGCGGCGATCGTCGATGAGGTGACGACGCCGGAGGTCAGCGCCGAGGCCCAGGACACCGCGGCCCGGATCAGCGCCCTGCTGCGCCACCTCTTCCTCTATGACCGCGGCAACGTGCTGCGGGTGATCGAGGAGAGCGGTCTCTCGATGACCCAATCGAAGGCCCTGCTGGAGCTGGGCGGGCTGGGCGAGGCGACGGAGGCGAGGCAGGTGAGCGAACTGGCCGAGACGCTGGGCGTCTCGGTGCCCTCGATGAGCCGTGCCGTCGACGGCCTGGTCAAGAAGCGGCTCGCCAGCCGGGTCGAGGATCGCGAGGACCGGCGCGTGCGCCGCGTTGCGATCACGGCCAAGGGCAAGAAGCTGGTCGACACCCTCGTCGTCGTGCGCCAGGCCGGCATGGAGACCTTTGCCGCCAGCCTCACCGCCGCGCAGCGGCGCAAGCTCGACGTCGCCGTCGACTCGCTGATGGACCGCGACGACATCGCGGAAGCTTTCGAACACCTGAAGGAGGTAGGCCCAGCTTGACCCGTTACAGCCACCTGATCACCGATGACAACCGCAAGTGGTGGACGCTCGGAGCGATGTGCTTCGCGCTGTTCATGATCATGCTCGACAACACGGTGGTCAACGTCGCCCTGCCGTCGATCCAGAAAGACCTTGGGGCCTCGATCTCCGGCCTCGAGTGGACGATCAACGGCTACACGCTCTCCTTCGCCGTGCTGCTGGCGACCGGCGGGCGACTTGGCGACATCTTCGGCCGCCGCCGCATGTTCCTCTTCGGCGTGATCATCTTCGCCCTCTCCTCGGCGACCGCCGGGCTTGCCGCCAGCCAGACCGACCTGGTCGCCAGTCGCGTCGTGCAGGGCGTCGGCGCGGCCCTGATGATGCCGGCGACGCTCTCGATCATCACCGACGCTTTCCCCGCCTCTGAGCGCGGCAAGGCGATGGGGATGTGGGCCGGCGTCTCGGCCCTCGCCCTCGCGGTCGGCCCGGTCGTCGGCGGTGCCCTCACCGAGCACGTCAGCTGGCGGGCGATCTTCTACCTCAACATCCCGGTTGCGATCGGCGCCGTGACCGCGTCGCTCTTCGCCGTGCGCGAGTCGCGCGACAACACCGTCGGCCGCGAGGTCGACTACGCCGGCGTCGCCCTGCTCACCGGCGCCCTGACGGCGCTGATCCTCGCCCTGGTTGAGGGCAACGAATGGGGCTGGGGATCGACCGAGATCATCGCCCTGCTGGTCGGTGCCGCCGTCGGCATGGCTGCCTTCGTTGCGGTCGAGCTGCGGGTCAAAGTGCCGATGGTCGAATTCCGCTTCTTCTCCGATCGCAACTTCCTCGGCGCGGTGGTGGTCGCCCTGATCGTCTCCTTCTCGATGCTCGGCGTCTTCTTCTTCCTCGCGCTCTACATGCAGGACATCCTCGGCTACTCGCCGCTCGAGGCGGGAGTGAGGTTCCTGCCTTCGACCTTGATGATCGTCGGTGTGGCACCGGTCGCCGGTCGGCTCGCCGATCGCTTCGGGCCGCGCTGGCTGATCGCCGCCGGGCTCGGCATCGTCGCCGCCTCGCTCTACAGCTTCAGCGGCATCGCGGTCGACTCCAGCTACCTCGACCTACTGCCCGGTTTCATGCTGCTCGGCATCGGCATCGCCCTGACGATGTCGCCGATGACCAGCGCCGCGATGAACGCGGTCGCGGTCGAGAAGGCCGGGATCGCCTCGGGCGTGCTCTCGATGTTCCGCATGGTCGGCGGCAGCCTCGGCGTCGCCGTCACCGGCGCGATCTTCCAGGGCTCGGTCGGCACGACCAACTTCGCCGAAGCAAGCCCAGAGCAGTTCGTCGACGCGCTCGGCCAGGCAATGATGATCTGCTCGTTTGTCGCCCTCACCGGCGCCGTGATCGGTGCCGTCGCGATTCGCGCCAAGCGCGACACGCTCAGCGGGGAGGTCGCCGAGGCGGCGGTCAACTTCGGCGGTGAGGAGCTGGCCGGGACCGAGGTCATGGCAGGGCGGGAGCCCGTCGCGGCGGGCGATCCCGTCGCCTGAAAAGCTGCCGCGCGATGAGGATCCTGCTGCCGCCTTCGGAAGGCAAGGCCGAGCCCGAGGGCGGCGAGCCGGTTGACCTCGACTCACTGGTTTTCGCCGCTGAGTTGAGTAAGCAGCGACGAGCGTTGATCCGCGCGGTCGACTCGAAGCTGCGAAAGGCTCCCGCGGCTTCCGCGGCCAAGGTCTACACCGGGGTCCTCTACCAACGCCTGGGCCTAGGTGAGTTGAGCGCTGCCGCGCGGCGGCGGGCGGCGAAGCGCGTCTTGATCGCCAGCGCCCTCTGGGGCTTCGTGCGACCGACGGACCGGATCCCCTATTACCGCCTGCCGCCCTCGACCAAGCTCAACGGCATCGGGCCGCTCTCGGCCTGGTGGCGCCCCGCGCTGGCGGCAGCGATGCCGGACGAGCCCGGCGAGACGGTCGTCGACATGCGCTCCGGGGCTTACACAAGCGCTTGGAAGCCGAAGCAGGCGACCCTGCTTGCGGTGCGTGCCTTTCGCGAGGAGAAGGGCAAACGCGTTGTGGTCTCCCACATGGCGAAGGCCGCGCGAGGCGACGTGGCGCGGGTGCTGCTGCTCGCCAAGCGCGAGCCGAAGACGCCGGACGAGGTCGCCGCGGTTGCGGCTTACGCTGGCCTCCAGGTCGAGCTAACGCCGACCAGCCTCGACGTAATCGTCGAGGGTTGATCGGGGGGTTGGTGACCGCTGGTTACGGCTCGATTTTGAGCGCCGGCCAGGCTTCGGGAGCGGCGAGGTCGAGCTGCGGCAGGACCTTCACCGCTACCCCTCCGAGCGATTCGATCGTCTCTCGGTTGGAGCTCTCGATCGCGCTTGGCCGCTCGGGCCAAGGGGTGAGGACGACCGCGGCGACGGTGAGTCCGGCAGTGCGGGCCGCCTCGATCGTCAGCAGCGTGTGGTTGATCGTGCCGAGCCCGGGCGCGGCAGCGATCACCAGCGGCAGACCCAGGTCGACCGCCAGGTCCCTGACCAGGTAGGCGCTGGCGAGTTTGTTTCGTATACCGGAACAAACTCGCCAGGCGAGCGGAACCAGCAGGCCGCCGACGCCCTCGTAGACGAGGCGCTCGGCACTTGCCGCGGCTTCGCCGGCGTCTCTGCGCAGGCGCTCAGAGTCGATCTCCTCGCCGGCTTGCGCTGCCGCCAGATGCGGTGAGGCCGGGGGGCCGTAGCGATAGGGGGCGATCTCGTCGTCGCTCTGCGCGGAGCCGGCGGCGCGGCGTAGCAAGTGGTGGTCGGGCTCTCCGGGTTCGTCGAGGCCGGTCACCGCCGGCTTGAAGACGGCCACGTTTGCGCCCTGCCGCCTCAGATCGTTCGCCAGCACCGCCGCCACGACCGTCTTGCCGACCTCCGTGCCGGTGCCGGTGACGAAGAAGCCCTTCGCCACGGCCATCAGGCAGCGAGCTGGGTGACCGTGGCTCGCTGCGCGCCGATGCCGAGCTCGCGGGCGGCGCTTCCAATGAGCTTGGCGGCGCGCTCCAGCTCTTCGCGGCGATGGGTCGACATCACCGTGAAGCGCAGGCGCGAGGAGCCCTCGGGAACGGTCGGTGGCCGGATGCCCTGGGCGAAGGCGCCGCCTTCGAGGATCCGTTCGCTCAGATCCATCGTCGCCTCCGCCTCGCCGATCGCGACCGGCACGATCTGCGTCTCCGAGCTGCCGACCGCGAGACCCTCGGCGATCAGCCCCTTGCGCAAGGTCATTGCGTTGGCGGCGAGCCGCTCGACCCGCTCGGGCTGGGACTCGAGCAAGTCGAGCGCCGCCAGTCCGGCGGCAGCGACCGACGGCGGCAGCGCGGTCGAGAAGACGAAGGAGCGGGCGGTGTTGAGCAGGTAGTCGGTGGTCTCGCGATTGGCGCAGACGTAGGCGCCGTAGGAGCCGAGTGCCTTGCCCAGCGTCCCCATCACGACGTCGACCTCGCCGCTCAATCCGGCGGCCGCGACAGAGCCGCGGCCGCCCGGACCGATCGCCCCAGTCGCGTGCGCCTCGTCGACCATCAGGCGGCAGCCGTGCCGTTTGGCGAGTTCGACCAGCTGGCCCAGCGGTGCAACGTCGCCGTCCATCGAGAAAACCCCGTCGGTGACGATCAGCGCTGCCCGCTCACCGGCCTTGCGCAGGCCCCAGGAGAGGTGCTCGGCGTCGCCGTGGCGGTAGACGAAGGTCTCCGCCCGCGAGAGCCGGCAGCCGTCGATGATGCTGGCGTGGTTGAGCTCGTCGGAGAAGACGATCTCGCCCTCGCCGGCCAGGGCGGCGATCGTGCCGGTGTTGGCCAGGTAGCCGGAGCCGAAGAGCAGGGCTGACTCGTACCCCTTGAAAGTGGCGAGCCGTCGCTCCAAGCGCGAGTGCGGCTGCATGTTGCCCGAGATCAGGCGCGAGGCGCCGGCCCCAGCGCCCCAGCGCATCGCCGCCTCGGCGGCGGCCCCGCGCACCTTGGGATGGTTGGCGAGGCCGAGGTAGTCGTTGGAGCAGAGCAGCAGCACCTGCTTGCCGTCGAGGGTCACCCGCGGCCCCTGGGGACCGCCGATCAGCCTCAGGCGGCGATGGAGCCCCCGCTCGCGGAGCTCCTCCAGCCGGTCTGCGATTTCGGTCATCTAGCGCGTCTGCGCTGCGGCGGGGGAGGCGTCGGGCTCAGGCGTCGGATAGGGGGGCGGCTTCTTGGTCTTCTTGATCACCCGCAGCTGGGTCGAGGGATCCCAGAAGTTGGCCTCGGCCTGGTGGTCGATCAGCTCGTCCATCGGTGTCGCCGGCGTCTCGCCGTCGAGCCAGCCGTCGCGGTTGTCGGGCCGCGGATTGGCGCCGTTGTCGGGCTGGCGGGCGACGTTGAGCCCGAGCTCCTCGAACATCGCCCGGTCGTCCTCGGGCTCGGCTCCGAGCGTGGTCAGGAAGTTGCCCATCATCACGCCGTTGAGCCCCGCCTTGACCGCCAGCGGCTGCAGGTCGCCAAGATTCTCGACCCGGCCGCCGCAGAGGCGGAAGAGGGCACCGGGGATGATCAGGCGGAAGATCGCCACCCACTGCACGACCTCCATCGCGTCCATCAGCGGCCGCTCGCCGAACTTGGTGCCGCTGCGCGGGTTGAGCAGGTTGATCGGCACCGAGGTCGGGTCGATCTCGGTCAGCTCGAAGGCCATCTCGACCCGCTGCCGCGGCGACTCGCCGAGGTTGAGGATGCCGCCGACGCAGGTCTCCAGGCCAGCCTCCTTGACCGCCTGGATCGTCCGCAGGCGACCCTCGTAGCGGACCGTGGTCGAGACCTCCGGGTAATAGGAGCGAGCCGACTCGACGTTGTGGTGGACCCGCTGGATGCCGGCCGCGCGCAGCTTCTTGGCCCGCTCGCTCGACATGTGACCGATCGAGGCGCAGCGCTTCAGGTTGGTCTGCTCGGCGACCAGTTCTGCCCCCTCGAGGATCTTCTCGAAGTCGCGCTTGGAGAGGCCCTGGCCCTGGGTGACCATGCAGAAGCGGTGGGCGCCGGCAGCTTCGGCGGCTTTGGCGTGCTCGAGGATCTGCTCCGGCTCCATCATCGCGTGCATCGGCGTGTCCGCCTCGGCGTAGCGCGACTGGGCGCAGAAGCCGCAGTCCTCGGCGCAGCCGCCGGACTTGGCGTTGACCAGCGAGCACATGTCGGTCGAGTCGCCGAAGTTCTCGCGCCGTACGGCCCAGGCGCGCTCGACCAGGTCGCCGATCTCCTCGTGGCTGGTGAGTTCGCCGAGGGCGAGCGCTTCCTCGAAGGTGATCAGGGAGGACATTCGGGCGCAAGGCTAGGCAGCCGCCCGGACGCCTGGACGCGTCTGTGCCCGGCGTTCCAAACGGCCCCGTAGGGTCAGGCGCGTGAGCGGGCGGAGGACCAGGCGCAGGCGGCTGGCAATCGGCGTGCTCAGCGGGCTGGCGATCGCCGCCTTTGCCTTTGGTGCCGTGCTCAGCGATCGCGGCGGCTCACCGCCGCCGCCCAGTCCGGCATCGCTGCTCTCGCTGCGCCAGCTTGCCGGCGAGCGGCTCGTCGCCGGCTTCCACGGCACGGCCGCGCCGGCGCCGCTGCGGCGGATGATCAGGCAGGGAGGGCTCGCCGGGGTGATCCTCTTCGCCGAGAACCTGCCCAGTCGCTCGGCGGCCCGCCACCTGGTCACCGAAATCGAGTCGATCCGGCGCCCGGCCGGGCTGCGCGACCCCCTGCTGGTGATGGTCGACCAGGAGGGTGGTCAGGTCAAGCGGCTCGACGGCGCCCCGACGGCCTCGGCGGCGCAGATGGGCGCGGCCGGGCCGGCGTTCAGCCGCGCGCAGAGCAGGGCCACCGCGGCCAATCTGCGCGGAGTCGGGATCAACGTCGATCTGGCCCCGGTGCTCGACGTGGCAAGGCCAGGGGGGACGATCGCGGACACCGATCGCAGCTTTGGCTCGACGGCCGCCGAGGTTGAAGCGACGGCGGTGCCCTTCGCCGCGGGTCTCCAGGGCGGTGGTGTTGCGGCCACCGCCAAGCACTTTCCGGGCCTCGGGGCCGCAGCCGGTAACACCGACTTCGCCGTGCAGCGCATCGACCTTTCGAAGCCCGAGCTGCGTGCGGTCGACGAGCGTCCCTACCGTCACTTCATCGCCATCGGCGGCGGGCTGGTGATGCTGAGCACGGCGATCTACCCGGCCTTCTCCCCGCGGCCCGCGGCCTTCGCTCGCGCGATCGCCAACGGTGAGCTGCGCCGGCGCCTCGGCTTCGACGGCGTCTCGATCACCGACGCGCTCGAATCGGCCGCCGTGCGGAGCTTCGGCGGGCTCGCCACCGCGGCGCGGGCGGCGACCGCGGCCGGCACCGACCTTCTCCTCTTCACCGACTACCGCGCTGCGGCGGCTGCCGGGCGCGCGCTGCTGAGCCATCTACGCAGGGCGCCAAAAGTCCGGGCACCCTTCGAAACCTCAGTCGGCAGGGTCCTGCGCTCGCGCCACGCCCTGTCGTTGGCTAGCGCGGCTCACCGACGGTGATCTTCACTTCGCCCAGCCCCGGCTCCGGCGTGGTGGCATCGAAGACTTTCACCCGGTCGCGCCCGGATCCCTTCGCCGCGTACATCGCCGCATCGGCCCGGCCCAGCACCGTTTCGTAGCTGAGCCGCTCACCGACCCCGAAAGCGGCGATGCCAACACTGGCTGTCAGCGGCGGTATCTCCGGCTCGACGCTCATCCGCTCGCGGATCGCGGTGGTGATCTCACCGCCGACCTCTTCGGCCTCCTCGAGCTCGCAGCGCGGCAGCACGACCGCGAACTCGTCGCCGCCGATTCGCGCCAGCACGTCGGTCTCGCGGGCCCGGCTGCGCAGGACTGTGGCGATCTCGGCGAGGACCCGGTCCCCGGCTGAGTGGCCGAGGGTGTCGTTGACCTGCTTGAAGTGATCGAGGTCGAGCATCAGCAGCGCCCCGGCAACCCCGTAGCGGTGGCTGCGCGCCAGCTCGGCCCGCAGCTCCTCCTCGAAGCGGCGCCGGTTCTTCAGCCCGGTGAGCGGGTCCTGGCTCGCCTGCAGCGCCAGTTCCTGCATCCGTTCGTGACGGCTCCAGACCAGCACCAGCGCCGCCAGCAGTGCCGCCAGGGAGAGGCCGACGAGGGCGATCATCACCGCCAGGTCGACGCCCGGACGACTCGGGTCGCGCACGACCAGCAACCAGCTGCGATCGGCGATGCGGATCGGGGCGGTGGCGCTTTCGTTGCGGGCGAGCTGCGGACCGCTCACCGTCCTGCCGCGCTCGATGAACGAGGCGGCGACGCGATCGGGCAACGCGGTGGCCGCTGCCGCGGCCAGGTCGGGGACGCGGAAGGAACCGGCGGCGAAGCCGACCAGGGCGGCGCGGCGCTCGGCGACGGTGCCGGTCGGCGCGCCGTCGCGGAAGACCGGGCGGAAGACGTTGATCCCGGTGCCGCCGACCGGCAGGCGCAGCGCCGGCGTCGCCGCTGGCTTGCCACTGTCGCGCGCCCGCAGCAGGTAGGCCCCGCGCAATTTGTCCGAGCCGACGTCGTAGCCGATCGGGGCCTGCACCGTGAGGCCGCGGGCGGCGACGTAGAGGATCGGGAAGTAGTGGCTGCGCGCGCGGGCGCGGCGAAGGTTGCCGAGCGGGCTTCGTTCGAGGATCTGAATGCCGTGACTGCGTTCGAAGCTGGGCCGCTGCGCGGCGGAGACCGAGGCGATGAAGGCGGTTGCCCGCAGCGCCCCGGGGCGCAGCAGCGAGTCGGCGACGACTTTGAACTCGTGCTGGTTGAAATGGCCCTCAGCCTGGTAGAAGGCCGAGGCGCTGGAGAGCTGGCCGACCGAGAGCGCCGCCAGGGCCTCTGTCTGGTGGGCGGCGCGCAGCGCCTCGCCGTGCTGGCGCGCCTCGAAGTTGTCGCTTTCGCGGCCGTGGACGACCAGGGCCACCGCGATCGATCCCACCGCGATCGCGGCGACTACGGCGAAGCCAAGCCAGAAACGGAAGCGCATGGATCTATTGTCGGCGGCAGATCGCCGCGACTCAATCTACGGGCGCGTTTGCAAGCGACTCCCACAGGTACAGGGAGGCGAGGCTGCGGTGCGGGCGCCAGGGCTCCCCGATCTCCAGCACCTGGGCCGGGGGCGGCATCTCCTCGAGGCCGTACTCGATCTGCACCGCCTTGCGGATGCCGAGGTCGCCGCCGGAGAGGACGTCGGGCCGTTCGAGATGGAACATCAGGAACATCTCCGCGGTCCAGACGCCGAGCCCGCGCACGGCGACGATCTCCTCGATCACCGCCGCGTCCTCGAGCTGATCGAGGCGGTCGAGCTCGAGCTCACCCTCGATCACGTGCGAGGCGAGGTCGCGGATGTACTCGACCTTGCGGCCGGAGAGGCCGGCGGCGCGCAGGTCGGACTCGTCGGCTTCGAGCAGCTGCTCGGGCGAGGGCGTGGTGCCATTGAAGAGGTCGATGACGCGGCCGTAGATCGTTCGCGCCGCCTTGGTCGAGAGCTGCTGGCCGACGATCGCCCGCAGCAGGGCGCCATAGGCATCGGGCGGGCGCTCCTCTTTGCGTCGGTTCAGCCGCGTCGCCAGGTCGATCTTGCCGACCCGCTCCATCAGCGCCGCCATCGTCGGGTCGCTGGCGGCTAGCTGCTTGCGCGCCTTGGCGCTCATCGCCCCTTCCACTCGGGCTTGCGCTTCTCGGCGAAGGCTTCGATCCCCTCGCGCAGGTCCTCGGAGGCAAAGCAGGACTCGCGCAGGGCGATCAGGCCAGCCTCCTGCTGCGGGCTGAGGATCGGCGAGGCGGTGAGCAGGTCGATCGCGCTTTTGTTGCCCCGCATCGAGAGCGGCGCGTTGGCGGCGATCTCGGCCGCTAAGGCGATCGCGGTTTGCTCCAGCTGCGCCTCGGGCACGACTTCGTGGACGAGGCCGATCTCGGCGGCGCGGGTGGCCTCGAAGTTGCGACCGGTGAGGAAGAGCTCCTTGGTCCGCGCCAGCCCGATCGTGTCGAGGAACTTGCGCAGGCCGGTGTGGCCGTAAACGAGGCCGAGCTTCACCGGCGGCATGCCGAGCTTGGCCTCGGCGCTGGCGATGCGCAGGTCGCAGGTGATCGCCAGCTCGAGCCCGCCGCCGATGCAGTGCCCGTTGATCGCGGCAACGGTCGGCCAGGGGTGGTGAGCCAGCGCCTCCATCGCGGCGTGGAAGGGGTGAGCGACAAGCGCCTCGGCGTCGCGCTCGAAGGTCTCGGAGGGGATCGCGGAGATGTCGTAGCCAGCCGAGAAGACCGGTGGGGCGCCGGTGATCAGCAGGCAGCGCGTCTCGATCCCCCGGTCGAGCCGCGGCAGCGTCTCGGCGAGGGCGTCGAGGATCTCGTGGTCGAGTGCGTTGCGCCGCTCCGGATTGGAGATGCGGAGCCGGACGACCGCCTCGGCCGGCGAGTCGAGGAGCAGCTTGCCGCCGGCGAGCTGCTCGCTCATCGAACACCGCGTTCCAGCACAAATCGACCCGGACCCGAATACCCGAAGGTCACCGTGTCGATTTGTGCATTCACTCCAGCACTACGAGGACGTCACCTTCGCTGACCGACTGGCCCTCCTCGCAGCGGATCTCCTTGACGGTGCCGTCGTCTTCGCTCTCGACCGGGATCTCCATCTTCATCGACTCGAGGATCGCGACCGTGTCCCCGTCCTCGACGGTGTCGCCGACGGCGACCTCGATTTTCCACACGTTGCCGGTGATGTGAGCCTCGATGTTCATGGCGGGGGACAATATCCGCCGTGCCCGACTCCTTGGCGGTAATCGTCGCCGCCCACAACGAGGCCGACCGGATCGGCGAGACGGTCAAGGCCCTGCGCGAGGCGCTGCCCTCCGCGGTGATCTGGGTCGCCGACGACGCCTCGAGCGACGGCACTGCCGAGGTCGCGATGAGCGCCGGCGCCCGAGTAGTCAGCCGCGGCCGCTCTCATGGCAAGGGCGGAAACGTCGGGGCAGCAGCCGAGGCAGCCCTGAGCGAGGACGAGCCACCGGCCCTGATCCTGCTCTGCGACGGCGACCTCGGCGACTCGGCGGATCAGCTGGTGCCGCTCGTGGAGGCGGTGGAGCGAGGCGATTGCGACCTCGCGGTGGCGACCTTTGCGAGTCGTGTCGGCGGCGGTTTCGGCCTGGCCCTGGGATTCGCCCACTGGGCGATCCACCGCCTCTGCGGCTTCGACGCTAAGGCACCGATCTCCGGTCAGCGAGCAATGCGAACTGAGGTCCTGCGCGAGATCCTGCCCTTCGCTGCTGGCTACGGCATGGAGCTGGGCATGACCGTCGACGCCGTGCGGGCCGGCTATCAGGTCAGCGAGTACGAGCTGGACCTTTCCCATCGCGCCACCGGCCGCAGCTTCCGCGGCTTCCTCCATCGCGGCCGCCAGCTGTTCGACTTCGTAGGCGCTTACCGCGTTCGCGCTCAGGGTCGATCCCGGTAGGGGTGAAGCGTCTTGCACTTTTTCGGCAATCCCTCGCGGCGCCAGCCCCCGCGTCTCCACCGAAAAAGTTAAGCGAAACCCCTACCGGGATCGACCCCTCAGCTCGGCTGCGGCCAGCCGCCTTCGGCCCGCTCAACCTGCCCCGCGAGGGAGAGCAGCGTGGTCTCGTCGTTTTCGCGGCCAAGCAGCTGGGCGCCGATCGGCAGCCCTGTTGAGGTGAAGCCGGCGGGGACGCTGATCCCGGGCCAGCCGACGACGTTCCAGGCGAAGGCGAAGGGGCAGGTGGCGCTGGCCGTGTTGCCGGTCTTCCAGTAGCCCTCGCCCTCGAGCGCGCCGATGCGGGGGGGCGGCTTTGCCGTAGTCGGGGTGAGGACGACGTCGCAGCGCTCGAAGACGCGGCCGATGCGGCGCCGCAGGCTCGGCTCGGCGGCGCGGGCGATGCGCAGCGGCACGCCCTGCAGCGCCTTGCCGATGCGAGCGGCTGCCCGCGTACGCGGCTCCAGGTTGGCGCGGTCTTCACCGTGGGCGCAGAGCCATTCCTCCACCGCCGCCTCGCCGCGGGCGACGATTGTCGGACCGACCAGGCCGTAGTCGGGATCGGTGCGGACGACCTCGTGGCCGAGCTCGCCGAGTCGCTCGGCGAAGGCTTCGATCGCCGCTCGGTGCTCGGCGTTGACCTTGGCGGGCACGCCGAAGGGCGTGGCGAAGGAGATCGCCACGCGCAGGCTTCCCGGTTCACGCGCCGCTGCAGCGGCGAAGGATTCGGGCGGTGCCGGCGGGCGGTGCAGGTCGGCCGGGACGTTGCCGTGCACCGCGTCGAGCAGCAGGGCCGCGTCGGCCGTGGTGCGGGTCAGCGGGCCGTAACAGCTGAGCCCGTTGAAGGCCTCGGGATCGGGCCAAGTCGAGACCCGCCCGCGCTGCGGCTTCAGCCCAACGAGCCCGGTCCAGGCGGCGGGGATGCGGATCGAGCCGGCGCCGTCGGAGCCGATCGCCGCGGGGACCACACCCGCCGCGACCGCCGCCGCGGCACCGCCGCTGGAGCCGCCGGGAGTGTGGTCGGTGTTCCAGGGGTTGCGGGTGGCGCCGTGCAGCGGCGTCTCGGTGAAGTGCCAGAGGCCCACCTCCGGCGCGTGCGTCTTGCCGATCGGGATCGCGCCGGCCTCGCGCAGGCGCCGCACCGCCTCGGCATCGCGCACGGCGGCCCGCCCGCCGCCGCAACCGAAGGGGCTGGTGTGGCCGGTCAGGTCGACGTCGTCCTTGATCGCGACCGGGACGCCGAGCAGCGGCGCCTCGTCCTCCTCACCGAGCCGGCGATCGGCCTCCTCGGCGGCGGCCAGCGCTTCCTCGGCGCAGATCACGCGGAACGCGTTCAGGGTCTCCTGGCTTTGCTCGGCGCGCTCGATTGCCGCCTCGACCAGCTCGCGCGATGTGGTCTCGCCGGATCGCAGCAGCAGTGCCTGCTCCTGCAGCCCAGTGGGTGAAGTC
This sequence comes from uncultured Solirubrobacterales bacterium, assembly GCA_963795765.1. Lineage (GTDB taxonomy): Bacteria > Actinomycetota > Thermoleophilia > Solirubrobacterales > 70-9 > VRUE01. The sequence continues at coordinate 19,646 of CAWCJW010000019.1, read as the reverse complement.
GTTGTCGTCGCCATACCTTGCCTCCCTCGCCGTCGCCTCTTGTTCGTTCGAACGAACGATAAGCGAAACGGATAGGCTGGCGCTTCTTGGCCACCGTCGCCTCCTCCGACACCCGCGAGCGAATCCTCCATGCCACGGTCGAGCTGATCGGTGGTGAGGGGGTCCCCGCCGTGACCAACCGCCGCGTCGCCAGCGCCGCTGGTGTCGCGCTTGGCTCGCTCACCTACCACTTCCCCAGCCAGGTCGACCTGCTGCGCGAGAGCCTGCTGCTCTTCGTCGGCGAAGAGGTCGCCCGCCAGGAGGAGATCGCGGCGGAGCTGCGCCGCGGCGAACCAAGCGTCGAGCAGGTAGCGGCCGAGGTCGAGCGCGTAATCGCGGAGTCGAGCAACCGGATCCAGCAACTGGCGGAGATCGAGCTGCACCTGCAGGCGGCCCGCGATCCGGCCCTGCGCGAGGCCTCGCTGCGCTGCTTCGAGGCCTACGAAGGGGTGGCCGCCGCGGCGCTGGAGATGCTCGAGGTGCCGGAGCCGGGCCAGCACGCGCGCACGATCGTGGCGCTGATGTACGGGATGGGCCTGCGCCGGCTCGCAACCGGGGAGGACGCTTCGGGCGTCGCCGCAAGCCTGCTCACGGTCGTGCGTGGGGTAACTCCCTGATCCTGGCGATCGACCAGGGGACGACGGGGACGACCTGCCTCGTCTTCGACGCGGAGGGGCGGATCGCCGGCCGCGCTTACTCAGAGTTCGAGCAGCACTTCCCCCGCCCAGGCTGGGTTGAGCACGACGCAGCCGAAATCTGGGCGGTCAGCCGCCGCGTTGCCGTCGAGGCGATCGTCGACGCCGGCATCCAGGGGGCCGAGCTCGAGGCGATCGGGATCACCAACCAGCGCGAGACCGTGGTCGCCTGGGACCCGGCGAGCGGCGAGCCGCTCCACCGGGCGCTGGTCTGGCAGGACCGCCGCACCGCCGAGCGCTGCGCGGAGCTGCGCGCCGCCGGCCACGAAGGTCTCGTGCGCGAGCGCACCGGCTTGGTGATCGACCCCTACTTCTCGGCGACCAAGATCGAGTGGCTGCTGCAAAACGCCGAGGGAATGGAGCGGGCGGTCTTCGGCACGATCGACTCCTGGCTGCTCTTCAAGCTCACCGGCCGCCACGCCACCGACCAGACCAACGCTTCGCGGACGATGCTCTTCGACATCCGCCGCCGTGCTTGGGACGAGGAACTTTGCGAGCTGCTCGGCATCGACCCGGCGCGGCTGCCGGAGGCGTTGCCGTCGGCCCACGTCTACGGCACCACCAGCGAGTTCGGTGGCGAGGTGCCGGTGGCAGGGATCGGTGGTGACCAGCAGGCGGCCCTCTTCGGTCAGGCCTGCCACCGGCCCGGCAGCGCCAAGAACACCTACGGCACCGGCAGCTTCGTCCTGCTCAACACCGGGCTCGACGCGCCCGAGCCGGTTGAGGGCCTGCTGGCGACGATCGCCTGTGGGACGGAGGGGAGCCCGGCCTACGCGCTGGAGGCCTCGATCTTCGTCACCGGCGCCGCCGTGCAGTGGCTGCGCGACGGCCTCGGCGTGATCGAGCGGGCGGCCGATAGCGAGGCGCTTGCCGCCTCGCTTGACGGCAACGACGGCATCTACTTCGTGCCAGCGCTGACCGGGCTCGGCTCGCCGCACTGGGACCCCTACGCCCGCGGCACGATCGTCGGCCTCACCCGCGGCAGTGGCCGCGCCCACCTTGCCCGTGCGGCGCTGGAGGCGACCGCCTTCCAGACCGTCGACGCGGTGCGGGCCCAGGAGGCCGCTGCCGGCGAGCGCTTGGCGGCGCTCAAGGCTGACGGCGGCGCGGTTGCCAACCGCTGGCTGATGCAGTTTCAGGCCGACGTACTCGGCTGCCCAGTGGTCGTTCCGGAGATCGCCGAGACGACGGCGCTTGGCGCCGCCTACCTGGCGGGGATCGCAACCGGCCGCTGGAGCCTCGACCAGGTCGACGCGATGTGGCGCGAGGCGGCCAACTACGAGCCGGCGATGGGCGAGGACGAGCGCGAGACCCTCCTGGCGGACTGGCACCGCGCACTCGATCGGGCCAAGGGCTGGGCCGCGCCCGAGCCCGGCAAAGAGGAGCCGTAACCCTCGCCTTGGGCGGGGGTACCGCGTAGCGACGGCCGCAGGCCGTCGCGCGCCCATGGCAGACATGAAGCCACAGAACTACAAGGACGACCGCCCGGCGGAGTACTTCGACCAGTTCCACGCCTCGGCCCGCAAAGGGGTCGGCTGGACCTACACCTTCGTTCGCTGCATCCTCTCGCTGCCGACGCTGCTGATCTACCGGGTGCGGGCGATCGGGGTCGAGAACGTGCCGAAGAAAGGCGCGCTGATCCTCGCCCCCAACCACTTCAGCCAGATGGACCACTTCTTCGTCGGCCTCTACCTGCGCCGCAAGGTCCGCTTCATGGCCAAGTCACAGATGTTCGGCCCACCGGTGCTCACCTACGTCTACAAGCACGGCGGCGTCTTCCCGGTGCGCCGCGGGCACCACGACGAGGAGGCGATGAAGACGGCGGCGGCGATCCTCCAGCAGGGCGAGATGCTGCTCGTCTACGCCGAGGGCGGGCGCTCGCGTAGCGGCAAACTGAAAGGGGTCAAGCCCGGAATCGGCCGCATCGCGCTCGAATCCGGCGCGCCCGTGGTGCCGGTCGCGATCCACGGCTCGGAGAAGGTGCGGCGCTGGAAGCGCCTCAGCTTCCCCAAGGTGACCGTGCGGTTCGGCCAGCCGCTTTCCTTCCCGACCGAGGTGGCCCCGAGCCGCGAGCGCCAGCTCGAGGCAGCGGAGCAGATCTTCGCCCCGGTGCGGGGGATGTACGACGAGCTCAGCGGCTCGCGCTAGCCCTTACTCGTAGCGGGCGTCGAGACCAGCGTAGAACTCCGGATCGTGGCCCGGGGTGACGATCGCGTCGGGGTACTCGCGCTTGAACAGCTTCAGCTCCTGTAGCGAGCGGCGGTAGTTGTGCTCGTCGAAGGGGCGCGGCGCCAGTGGCGCGTCGCCGTCGAGCTGAGCCTGCATGTAGGTGGCGTCGCCGCCGATTACGAAGTCGCGCTTGCCGAGGTGGGCGATCACCGACATGTGACCGGCGCTGTGGCCGGGGGTGTAGGCGAGTCGCAGCGAGCCGTCGCCGAAGAGGTCGAAGCAGCGGCCGAAGGTGGCGTAGGAGTCGATGCCGGCGCGGTCGAAGTCGACCGTGCGATAGTCGAAGGCGTAGTCGTAGTGGGCGTGGCGGTAGCCGTTGAGCAGCGGCCGCGAGTCTGTTGCGGCGGCGTGCCACTCCTTCTCGCTGACGACGAAGGTCGAGTTGGGGAACTCCGAGATCGCCGAAGTGTGGTCGATGTGCATGTGGGTCATCACCACAATTGGGATCTCGCCGGCGTCGAGGCCGCGTTTGCGCAGCTGGGAAGGGACGTCTTCGCCGGGCTCGAGCGAGGGGTTGCCGAAGCGGTTGGCGATGCCGCCGAAGTTCTCCTTGCCGTCGGTGGCGACCGAGGGGTGCAGCCCGGTGTCGACCAGGATCGCGCCGGCGCTGGGGTGGCGGATCAGGAAGGCGGGGCAGGGGACGGTGGCGGCGGGGTTGCCGCTGAGCAAGGCGCGCAGCAGCTTCAGGGTCTCCAGTCGCCCGCCCGGGCGTTCCATCATCGTCGCCGGCCAGGTGACGTGGCCAGCGACGATCGGCTCGACCGTGACCGTCGCGCCGGGGGTGCCACCCGCCAGGGGCTCGTGCAGTGGTTTTGGCTCTACGCTGACCTTCATTGCCGCTGAGGTTACGGTGAGCGCCCGTCTATAGGCTTGCGCGTCAATGGGTGAAAGCGCGCATTCGCGCATCTTCAGGGAGGGTTTGCTCGACGGCGAGGTCTGTGTGGTCTCCGGCGCCGGCAGTGGTCTGGGGCGCGAGACCGCTCTCGAGCTCGTCCGCCTCGGCGCGAAAGTGATCGGCTGCGGGCGGCGCGAGGAGCCGCTGGTGGAGACGGCCGAGCTGGCCGCGGACCTGGCGGGATCCTTCACCCACGCCGCGATCGACATCCGCGACGAGGAGGCGGTCGACGGCTTCTTCGACCGCGTGCTGGCCGACCACGGGCGGATCGACGTTCTCGTCAACAACGCCGGTGGCCAGTTCCTGGCGCCGGCCGAGTCGATCACGCCGAAAGGCTTCCGCACCGTGATCGAGCTCAACGTCGAGGGCACCTGGCTGATGACCCACGCAGCAGCGACCAAGGCCTTCATTCCGCAGGGCGGCGGCAAGGTACTCAGCGTCACCCTCTCGCCCCACAACGGCATGCCGGGGATGGTGCACTCGGGAGCGGCCCGCGCCGCGGTTGAGAACATGATGCGGACGCTGGCGGTTGAGTGGGCCCGCTTCGGGATCAGGACCTGCGCCCTTGCTGCCGGCCAGTTCGCCACCGAGACCCTGCTGACCAAGTATCCGCAGGTAGTCGTCGACAACCTCGAGCGCTCCATCCCAATCGGCCGCGCCGGCCGCGCCGAGGAGATGGCCTGGCTGGTCGCCTACCTGGCCTCACCGGCCGGCGACTTCGTCTCCGGCACGACGATCACGATCGACGGCGCCCGCGACAACTGGGCCGGCCCCTGGCCACCTGATGCCATTGCCAATAAGTCCGGCGATCCGGTTGCCGAGGAGCGCAGGCCGAAGTAGGGGTACGGCGCCCCTCTCCCAGAGACCGTTGCGCAGCAGATCGAACGCTCGGGTTCCGGCGTGGTCCCTGAGCCTCTGGGAGAGGGGCGCCGTACCCCTATTCCGTCAGCGCGGCTCGAGCACGACCAGCGGGATTTCGCGGCCCTTGCTACGGGCCGCGTAGTCCTCGTAGCCGTGGTAAGACTTGACGGCCATCGGCCAGAGGCGCTCGCGCTCCTCGGGCGTGGCGACGCGGGCCCGGACTGGAAGGTGGTGCGAGGCGACCTGGACCGTGGTGTCCGGATTGGCCTTGAGGTTGTGGTACCAGGCGGGGTGTTTGGGGAAGCCGCCCTTGGAGGCGACGATGACCAGGTTCTCGCCGTCCCTGAAGTAGAGCAGCGGCGAAGTGCGCTCGATTCCGCTCTTCGCCCCCTTGTGATCGAGCAGCAGCATCTTGCCGGGGACGCCCGGGATCTTGTGCCCGAGGCGCCCGCCGGTTGCCTTGTAGAGCGCCGTGTGGGCGCCCATGAAGCGGCGGGTGGCAGGCCAAATCCTGTCCGCGACGTCTAGGTATCGCGGAGTGCGCCTGCCACCTGTCGCCTCGGAGCTCAGGTGTACATCCCCCCGAACATGCCGCCGGTGACGTTGAGCACCTGGCCGTGCACGTAGTTCGCCAGCGGCGAAGCGAGGAAGAGGACCGGGCCGGAGGCCTCCTCGGGCGTGGCCGGGCGGCCGAGCGGGATGATCGCCGAGGCCATCGCCCGCATCTGCTCGGGGATGCCGAGCTCGATCTTCTCGCCACCGGGGGCGGTCATCTCCTCGCCCTCCTCCTTGGCGGCGGTGAGGCGGGTTTCGACGAAGCCGAAGGCGACGGCGTTGACGTTGATCTTGAACTGGCCCCACTCCTTGGCGAGGGTTTTGGTCAGGCCGACGACGGCCATCTTCGCCGCCGAGTAGTTGACCTGGCCGGCGTTGCCCATCGTGCCGGAGGTGGAGGAGACGTTGATCAGCTTGCGGAAGACCTCTTTGTCTTCGCCGCGCTCGGCCTTGGCGGCCTCGCGCCAGTGGGGGGCCAGCGCCCTAGCGACGCGGAAGGGCACGACCGTGTGAATGTCGATCATCGCCTGGAACTGCTCGTCGGTCATCTTGTGGGCGACGCCGTCCCAGGTGTAGCCGGCGTTGTTGACGACGATGTCGACGGCGCCGAAGGCGTCGATGCCGGCGGCGACGAGCTTGTCGGCGGCCTCGGGCTGGGTCAGGTCGCCGGCGTGGACGGCGGTTTCGCCGTTGATCTCGCCCGCGGCCTGCTCGGCGACGTCAGCGTCGAGATCGTTGATCAGCACCTTGGCGCCCTCACCGGCAAACAGTTCGGCGGTTGCCCGGCCGATTCCGCGCGCCGATCCGGTGACGATCGCCGCCTTTCCGTCAAGAAGTCCCATCAGTCGCTCTCTCCTTATGGATTCAGTGAAATTCGGCTCGGGAGGCTACAAGGAACTACCTCCCCTGGTTGACTGGCCAGTCGACTCAGAGTGCATGTGGGGGAGAGAACCGCGGTCCTCGGGCCTTGGAAGGCGATGAAGCCCACGTATGGCACCATGTATGGCGTGAAGCGAACGACTGTCTATCTGGGAGACGATCAGAAGCGCCAGTTGGAAGAGATCGCAGCGCGCACCGCTCTCAGCGAGGCAGAGTTGATTCGGGGGGGCGTTGATCGGGTGATCGAGGAGCACCAACTGCATCGGCGCAAGCCGCGGGCGCTTTTTGCCCTCGACGACCCCCTGCTCGACGACCCCGATCGGGTCGGCGAGGCGCTTGAGGGATTTGGCGAAAATTGATCTTGGTCGACACAAATGCGGTGCTTCAGATGGTCAGCTCGACGGCGCGGCACCACGGCGACGTCAAGCGCATCGTCGATGAGGTGAGCGGTCCCTTCCTGCTCTCGCCATTCGTACTCGCCGAGCTGGATTACCTGCTCGGCACGCGGCATGGCCAGGGCGCGCAGCTCGCCCTCCTGGCTGAGGTTGCTGAGGGGGCATATGAGCTTGCCGAGTTCGGTCGGCCTGACGTCGAGCAGGCCGCGGCGGTCATGCGTCGCTACACCGATCTCCGCGTCGGCGTCGCCGATGCCTCGATCGTCGTACTTGCGGAGCGCCACGGAACTGCCGACGTGCTCACCTTCGACCGGCGCCACTTCCGGGCAATGCGCGGACCGGGCGGGCGTCCGTTCCGGCTTCTTCCCGACGACTATCCGGCTTGAGCGCGCTCATGGATGACCATGGGGCTCAAGGCGCCGGTGACATGAACATCCGATAGTCGAAGGCGGTTTCGTAGCCCATCGCCTCGTAGATCGGTTTGCCCATCGGCGACGCCTGCAACGAGGCGACGTCGGCGCCGAGCTCGAAGCCGGCGTTGGTGGCGGCCACGGTCACCGCGCGGCCGAGGCCCTTGCCGCGCGCCTGCTCGAGGCTGCCGACCCAATAGATGCCGGCGACGCCGTGACTGACCATCGACATCGCGATGCTGACCGGCTCGCCGTCGAGCAAGACGATGAAGGCGACGACGTTCTCGGCGACCAGGCCGGCGTGGTTGGTGTAGCCGGTGAAGACCTCGGGCGGGAAGCCGATGCTCTCGTAGGAGGTGGTGGCCACATGCCAGAAGTCGGTCGCCTGCTCGACCGCGGTGAGCTGGCGCAGCTCGGCTCCGGGCGGGAGCTCGGGCGGCGCCAGCTTCGCTGCCAGGGTCATCTCGGGCATTTCGTAGACGAGCTGGAAGCCGGCGGTTTCGGCAGCGGCGACGAGATCGCGGTCCTCGTCCTGGTCGCCCCGTACCCAGATGCTGAAGCCACGCTCGCGGGCAGCGAAGAACTCCTGCGCTCGGGCGACGAACTCGCCCGCTTCGACGCCGTCGTCGCGGCGGAAGGCGCCGTTGGAGATCACCGGGTGGGTGGAGCTGCCGGCGCCGAAGAGCCAGCCCGGCTCGGCCTCGATCGCGGCGCCCGGGTCGAGTTCGAAGAACTGGCGCGAGCTGTCGACCAGGTTGAGGTGGGCGCGTTGCAGCTGACTAGCGGCCAAGTTCGATGCCGCCGTCCTCGGTCACGGTCCAGTGCGGGTTGTGGGCGACCTCCCAGGGGTGACCGTCAGGGTCGATGAAGATCCCGCTGTAGCCGCCCCAGAAGGTTTCAGCTGGCTCGCGCCCGATCGTTGCGCCGGCGCTTCGCGCTTCCTCGATCGTCGCGTCGACCTCCTCCGTCGAGCCGAAGTTGAGCGCCAGGGTGACGCCGCCCCAGCCGCCACCGTCGCTGACAGCGCTGTCCTCGGCGAGGCGCGTCCGGTTCCAGAGGGCGAGGACCATCTCGCCCGCCTGGAAGAAGACGACGTCGTCGCCGGGCGCCGCGCCCGTGGTCCAGCCCAGCGCCTCGTAGAAGCGGCGCGCCCGCCCGAGGTCACCCACGCCGAGGGTGATCAGGTTGACGCGCTGCTTCACGGGCGGTTCAGGCCGTGGGCCCCGCGGGCGGCGGGTCGCCGGCGGGCGGCTCGGTCAGCGGCGGCTGCTCGGCCGCGGGCGGCTCGGTGGGCAGCGGTGGGGGGAGTGGGTCGGCGGGCGCGGGAGGTGCGAGTTCGCCCTCGGCCGGATCGGCCTCGGCCTGCCACACCTTGTTCAGCTCGGACTGGATGTAGAACCACAGCGCCGGCGAGATGATCAGGTAGAGGATGATCGCGATCCAGCCGTTGAGCGGCGTTTGTCCGGCGACCTTCGAGGCGCCCATGACGCGCTTGGTGCCGCGCCAGTAGGTGATCAGTGCCGGCACGATGATCAGGCCGCCGGGGAAGAGGGCGAGTACCGAGTTGGTTGGGTTCTGACCGAGGTCGTAACCCTTGGCCTTGCCGTAGTCACGCAGCTCGCGATTGATCTTGTACCACCAGACCAGGTGGTAGATGCCAAGCGTGATGATCGGCAACAGCGCCGCGGCCCAGGGGCTGCGGATCTTCACTTTGTCGCCGCTCTCCCTGAGCTGCATTTCGTAAGCCATGTAACCCTCGTTTCTCCCCGCGTCGAATAGGTCGGGGAGACCCTACTCGACGTTTCGCGCGAAATTCACCGCACCTACATTTGCGGACTAAGCTTCGAACCAACGTCCAGATGACCGTTGACCAGACCGAGGAGATTCTGCGATCCGCGTACCGGGCCTTCAACGCCCGTGACGTCGACGCGGCGCTGGAGTTGATGCACCCCGACGTCGACTGGCCGAACGCCTGGGAGGGGGGTCGCGTTGTTGGGCGCGTTGCCGTCGGCGATTACTGGCGCCGGCAGTTCGAATCGATCTCGAGCCAGGTGGAGCCCGAGGCGTTCGATCATCTGGCGAACGGTGAAGTGAGCGTCCTGGTCAGCCAGACGGTCCATGATGCGAAGAGCGGGGAGAAGCTCTCGGAGGGCACGGTTCACCACCGATACCGGCTCGAGGACCGCCTGATCGTGTGGATGGACGTCGAGGAGGCTGTCGAGTCGCAGTCTGCGGACGCTTAGGCGTCGGCGATCCCGGCCAGGTCCCGGGGCCTGAGCAAGGCGACCAAGGTACTACCGTCGATCACCGCCAGGCCCCCCTTGCGCAGCTTCACCTTCGCCCCAGTTAGGCGCGCCACCTCGTTTGAGAAGTCGGGCTCGTGGCCGACGAGGAGGACGTCGCCGCGCCCGGCGGCCAAAGCCGTGGAGTCGAAGGGGCCGCCCCGCAGCTCCGCCGCGATCTCCAGCTCAAGATCGAGCGCCTCGCAGGCCAGCCTGGCCGTGTCCGCGGCGCGGACCTTCGGACTCGCCAGGCAGACATCGGGCTTGGCCGCGAGCGCCGCCAGTGCTCGTCCGGCCGCCTCGGCTTGGCGCTCCCCCTTCAGCGTCAGTCGTCGGGCCGCGTCATCACCGACGCCTTCCTCGGCGTCACCGTGCCTGAGTAGGTAGATCACGCACCCGATCCTACGAAGCGAGCGCCGCCGGGGCCTATCCTCGGATCTCTGCTTCGCCGTTGCCTCTCAGCCGCAGCCTCAATCGCCGCCGTCGCGCTGCTGCTCGCCAGCGGGCAAGCGAGTGCCCGCTGGCATCCGGCCCCGACCCAGGCGCCCTGGCAGTGGCAGCTGCAGGGCAAGATCGACACCAGTGTCGATGCCTCGGTCTACGACGTCGACGGCTTCGAAACGCCGGCGAGCGTCGTGCGGCAACTGCACCAACAGGGCCGCCACGTCGTCTGTTACCTCGACGTCGGCAGTTGGGAGAGCTACCGGCCCGATGCGGGGTCGTTTCCCAAGTCGGTGATCGGTCGCCGCTACGAAGGTTTTCCCGACGAGCGCTGGCTTGACGTCCGTCGCTTTCACCTCTTCGCCAAACCGCTCGAGCGGCGCTTCGACATCTGTGCCCGCAAGGGGTTCGACGCGGTCGAGCCGGACAACATTGCCGGCTGGGAAAACAAGACCGGCTTTCCGATCGGCGCCGCGGCGCAGTTGCGCTTCAACCGTTGGGTGGCGCGGCAGGTCCACGTGCGCGGGATGGCGGTGGCGCTGAAGAACGACGGCGGACAGGTAGGGCAACTGCTCGGTAGCTTCGACTTCGCGATCGTCGAGCAGTGCTTCCAGTACGACGAATGCGGAACCTATGAGCCGTTCGTGAAGGCCGGGAAGGCTGTTTTCGAGGCCGAGTACGAACTCGAACCACCCGCTTACTGTGACGCTGCGCGAGCACTCAACATCAGTGCCATAGGCAAGTCGTACGACCTCTTTTCGCGGCCCTGGCGACCGTGTCCTCAGTAGTGAGCAGCACCGTTCAGCGTCACCGGCCCGTGAGAGAATCGCCGCGATGAAGCCGGAGGTACTTGAAGCGCTCGGAAAGAACACCGCTGAGCGCCGCAGGCGGCTGCAGGGACTGAGCGGGGAGGAGCGGAGACGTCTGCTCGAGGAGCTGATCTATGACTTCTTCGTCGACCAACGAGGTGACCTGCTCAAGTGGAGCGCGCTCACCGGCCAGTCCGCCCAGATTGACACTGGCTACATCGCCCAGCACATGGCGTCGGTAACGCTGGCCGAGCCCGGTCAGGGATTCAAGGGCAAGGGCGTTGATCTTGACGGTGGGGGTGAGGTGAAGAGCGCGGCAATTCTCTCCGGAGTCGACCGTCCGCGTTGGAATCACAACCTGGGCAAACCCGCAGAGGACGAAGACCGCGAATTGCGCGGCCTAAAGCCGAAGTGGGTTTCGTATCTGGCGGCTCCCTGCCTCTTTTACGTCCTCTTTGATCGGGCGCCTGAGGCGGTCGACTTGTTTCGCGTGCGCGCTTGGTGCGTGGAGCCGGAACGGGACTTGGCCTGGACCGACCTGGTCAAGACCTTCGTCGGCAAGCGCAGCAGCAGCCGCTACAACCTGCAACTGCATCCACCGATCGGGCGCGCTGACGACCTGGTCGTAAACACGCTGGGCAATCTGGACTTCGCCAAGGTGAAGGTCTTCGAGGCCCACTTCGCCTCCACCATTGACCCAACGGACTTCAAGGTCGATTGGAAGATGGAGCCTTCAGACGACTACAAGTCCGGGGCTTGCGCTGCGCAGGAGTACACCCCCGGGCGCCGCATCGAGATCGAGGGAGCCGAAGGGCACGTGCTGCCGCCGGAGGACGAGGTCCGCGGGCTGTTTCGAACCTTCTCTGGCTAGGGCTTAGGGGAGGTCGAGGGCGTCCGCGGCCTGTTCCTGACCGATCCGCAGCTCCTGGTGCGCCCGCATCAGCTCCTGGCCCCGCCGCCGGATCGCAGCGGTCAGCTTTGGAACGGCGACGCCCAGTAGGTCGGTGTTGTCGATCCGCCTCCGCGAAGACGACGTTCCCCGGCCCAGCGGGTTGAGCTGGGCCCGGACTCGGGGGTCGTTGAGCAGGACCACGACCGCCCAGGGATCAGCCGCCTCGAAGACGCCGAACTCCGAGGAGCAGAGGACCTCCTCACCATCGGGGACGACCGTCGCCCGCAGCTTGCGCGGGTTGAGCATCGAGACCAGGAGCTGCCCGCCCTCGGCGGTGCGTCCCGGCGTGGTCGGTTGGTAGCTCTTGGCGTGGTGCCAGGAGATCGCCCCGAACTCATCGACGTGCAGCACGGAGATGAAGGGGAGATCGCCGTTGGCGCGACCCGCCTTCCCCCTCGCCGGCTGGATCAGGTCGCCGAGCTGCTGGCCGCCGCTGGCGAGGATGTCGTTGCGGGCCTCGAGCGCCTCGGGATCGACCCGGGCCGGGTCGATGCTGGCGAGCCCCTCTAGGGGGGAGGCGACCACGCTGGGAGAGTCGCTGAGCACCTCCAGCGCCGGCTCGTCCGCCGCGACTGCGGCGAGGTTCGAGCGGATGATCTCGGCGATCGCCGGCAGTTCGTCGCCCTCGGGATCCTCGATCGCCGCGTTCGCCTGCTTCAGGTAGCCGACGTGCGCGGCGCGCGCCAGCAGGGCGCGATGGGTCTTGGCCCCCCCCTTCCTGACAACCAGCGCGCTGGTTCTGGCGACCGTGCCGGAGAGCGCGAAGGTTGCCGTCGGCAGGCTCACGTTGGCCTCGATCGAGATGTCGCGCATTCGGGTCGTCGCCTCGGCTCCGAGCAGCGCCGCGCGCAGGGCGGCGCCGTCGACGAGGCCATCCGGGAGGATGATCCCCAGCCGCCCGCCGTCGCGGAGCAGGTCCAGGCAGCGAACGAAGAAGGCCAGTCCCGGGTCCACCGCCTTGCGCGACCGCAGCTTCTTGAGGCCGATGCGCGTTCGCTCGACCCCGTCTAAGTCGTCGTACTTGCCCTCGCCGAACGGGGGGTTGGTCAGGATCAGCTGCATCGACCCGCGCCACCCGTCGAGGGTCGGGTCGACGATCGAGTCGGTGACCTGGAAGACGCAGGGGCTTTTGACCCCGAAGAGCAGCAGGTTCAGCCGAGCCTTCGCGACCGAGGCCGAGGCTTGGTCGGCGCCGACTATTCCGCTGCCACCGTAGGCATCCTGGAATCGGTCCCTCGCGGGCCCGCTCTCGAAGCGCTCCCTGCCGACGCGTTCCGCCTCGCGGAGCCCGGCCACGAGGAAGCGCCCGGTGCCGCAGCAGGGGTCGGCGAAGAGCGGCGTGCCGGGCATCCAGTCATCCGGCGGGGTGAGGTCGCTGAGGCAGATCCGCGCCAGCATCGAAGCGACGCCGTGGGGGGTGAGGTAGGTCGCGAGCCCACCGCCGTGGTCGTAGCGCCCGCGCAGCAAGGCATCGAAGGCGGTTCCCAGCACGTCGTAGTGCTCGGACTGCATCGCCGCGCGCAGGACCGAGGCGTCGAGCGCATCGAGCGCCTCGGCGAGGACGTCGGGCCGGTCGAGGCGGAACGGCTCATCCGGGGGCCAGACGGGCTTGAGCGATCCGTCGGGCAGGATCGCGTCGAACTCGGGCAGGCGGATCGCCTGCGAGAACGCCTCCTTCACCTCGCTCGCGTCGGGACGCTCGCGCACCCGGACGGGGTCCAGCACCGCGGCGATCGAGCGGTCGCCCGACGGCTTCCACCCCGGGTCGCGGGCGTTCTTCAGCTGCAGCAGGACGATCTTCGAGAGCTCCTCGATCGCCGCGTTGACGGGCCGGATGCCGCCGCGCCGGTAGAGCGTCTCGTGAAGCTGGTCGAGGCGGTCCCGCAGCGTCGCTCCCAGGTCGTCCGCGGGCGCGGAGCTCGGCGGGGCTGGCTGGATCCGCTCCAGCTCGGCGGCCTCGGTGCTCATCCAGCCACGATACGTCCTGCCGCGGCGAGTAGCGCCGGTGCTCCGGCGGCTATTCCGCTTGCGGGTCGGCTGATGACCGCGCGCCGTTGACGAAGGCCTGCAGGGTGGGGCGGCCGACGCCGATCAGCGGGTCGCCATGGGCGAAGAGCAGGTGCTCGAAGCGCTCGTCTAGGAGCGCGGCACAGTGCTCGCGGATCTGCGCCTTGACCCGCTCCGGGTCATCGCCGATCAAGCTGTCGGAGACGAAGCCCAATGAGCCGCGGTTGACGACGCTGTCGGCGAAGAGCAGGGCGGTGCCGTTGGCCTCGATCCGCAGCACCGTGTCGTCGGGCGAGATCGAGTCCATCTCGAGCGCGATGACGTCATCGGCCAGCCGCTCGCCAAAGGCGAATCCCTCCACCGCCGGACCGTCCTCGAACTCGTGCAGGCCTGATTTGTGGCAGAGGATCGGGCAGCCGAAGCGCTCGGCGATCTCGGCCCCGTGGCGCAGGTGGTGCCGAGTCGAGAGCACGACTCGCTCGACCCCGCGCCCGTCGAACCACTCGATCCCCTCGTCCGGCAGCAGCGGATCAATTGCAGTCCCGGAGCCGCTGACGAAATGGCAGCTAGCCTCGGAACCGGTGTTGGGGTGGATCGCCTTCCAGTGGAAGACGCCCTCGATGATCTCTTCCATGGCGGGGCTGCTACCCGGCTCGGGCGGGAGCTAAATCAGCAACCGCCGAGGCTGTGCAGGCGCCGGCGGTAGGTCTGCATCGAGGCGTGCTGCCAGTCGCTGTGGGTCTGACGCCGCAGGCTCGCCACCCGCTCCCGGTGGTAAGGGGAGGAGAGGCTCTCGGCGTGCCCGATCACGTTGCGCAGCTTGATCTGGAAGCGGCAACGCAGGTAGCGCGTCAGCGCCAGCGAGGCGTGCATCTCGCGCCGATTGCCCAGCACTTCGGCGTCGCTGAACCCGGTGTGCTCGATCCCGATTGCGGTCCAGTTGAGGCCGACCGTATGGCGGCAGCGAATCCTGGTCGAGACCAGCTGATAGATCCGCCCCGAGCCGGAGACGACGAAGTGCGAGCAGACATTTGGCAGCTCGTGCAGCTCAGGATCGGGCGTGTCCGGAGCGAAGGTGTTGTAGACGGAGGCCGCGGTGCCGGCTTCCGCCCAGTGCTCGACGATCACTCGCGGATGGGTCAGCCGCCAGGTGTCTTCCCCGTAGTGCCGCTCCGAGTAGGCCGCCATCTGCCGCTTGCGCTTCGGCCCGAACGGGATCAGCCGGCGAATGATGTGCGGACGGAGAGCGCTTGCTGAAGGGGATGACGCCTGGCTGCGGGCAGGTGCAGGCGATGATCCGCCCACCATGACACCACCAGCGAGGGCGCCAACGAGAACGAGGACGTAGAGGATCGCCTTCACGGCAGGTTGTGAACCCGTCGACCAATCTCGCGGTCCACCGGGTAGCCGGCTGCCTCCCAGAACCCTCCTGCCGCCTCATCGTCAAAAGCAACCAATGCGGTCACCCGGTGAACACCGCACTCGCGAAGGTAATCCTCCCCAGCTCGCGCCAGCGCCAGCCCGACGCCCTGCCGGCGTCGCTCGTTACGCACGGCAAGCCGGTACATGTTCCCCCGCCAGCCGTCCCAGGCCGCGATCAGTGCCCCGACTATCCCTCCGTCCTGCTCGGCCACCAAGAGTGCGGCCGGAGAGTCGTCAACCAAGCGCTCGACCTCCTCCGGCCGGTCGGGAGCGCTCGCGTGCTCGCTGCGCGCCTCTGCCCACAGATCCAGGACCGCGGACACGTCAGCCTGTCGGCAACGGCGAATGGTGAAGTTCTCACCGGTCAAGTGCCGAGCATACGGCGACAGCGTTTTTGCACCTGTCAGCGCCGTCGCTGCTAGTCGCGGTTCGACAGCCCGAGCCGAATGAGACGCTCGATCGTCTGCCGTTGCAGCTCTCCTTTCTTCGCTGCTTTTTGCGCTTCGCTGAAGAGTCCTGAGGAGACCCAAATAAGGTGTTCGTCGTCCAGCCCTTGCTCGGCCAGCTTTTCCTCTGTGAACGCGGGGGTGCGGAGCATGTGGATGTACGAGTAGAGGGCAGATATGGCTGCGAGGATCGTGCCCGATACGTACGCGATACGAACCAACGTGCTGTGGTCGTGAAACGCCACCACGGTTGCTACCGCTGTCGCTCCCAGGACGACCGCTCCAAGAAGTCCTTGAAGCAGACGAATGCTGCGTACGAGCGGTCGGACCTGGCGGATTTGCGCAACTGCTGTCTCGTAGATGAGCCCCTTGACTCCAAGCTGCGCATTTACCAAGTCCTCAAGGCGACGGCGGGCACCTCCCAGCACCGTCAGATCGGAGTACTGCTGGAACATGTAAGAGAGGAGAAGAAAAAGCAGGGCCGGGAGAGGGAGGAGCACATCCGGCGTGCCTGCCGCCACCCCGACAGAGCCGGCGATGGCGGCCACTGAAAAGAAGAGGGCAACTACCCGCTCGACCGCGTTGCGGCCGGTCTGGTTGACCTGAAAGAACGCAATCGCCTCGTCGCGGCGGGTTTGCACCTGTTCGGTCTCGACAGACATCGATTCCCTACAGCCCCATCAACTTCCCCAGGATCTCCTTCATCACCTCGTCCGTCCCGCCGCCAATTGGCCCTAGCCGCGCATCACGGACCGCCCGCTCGACCCCGTACTCGCGCATGTAGCCGTAGCCGCCGTGGATCTGCAGGGACTGGTCGGCGATCTTGAGGACGGCGCGCTGGGTGATGAGCTTGGCCATGGTCACGTCCTGGATGCAGTTCTGGCCTTCGTGGAAGATGCGCAGGGCGTTGTAGGTGAGGGCACGGGATGCCTCGGCCTTGGTTGCCATCTCGGCTACCTGGTGGCGGATCGCCTGGAACTTGCCGATCGGGCGGCCGAAGGCTTCGCGCTCGAGGGCGTAGGAGACGGTGGTCTCGATCAGGCGCTGCATGGCGCCAACGGCGCCGATCGCCATCAGCAGCCGCTCCCAGGCGAAGTTGGCCATGATCAGCTTGAAGCCCTCGTTCTCATCGCCGAGCAGGTTCTCCTCGGGCACCTCGACGTCGGTGAAGGCCAGCTCGCCGGTGTCGGATGAGTGCCAGCCCATCTTCTCCAGCTTCTGCGCCACCTCGTAGCCGGGCATCTCGCGCTCGAGCACGAGGAAGGAGATACCGCCGTGGCCGCCCTCTTTCGTCGTCTTCACCGCGCAGACGAGGAAGTCGGCGCGGACGCCGTTGGTGATGAAGGTCTTCGAGCCGTTGACGACGTAGCCCCCGTCGACCTTCCGGGCGTTGGTGGAGATGCCGGCGACATCGGAGCCGGCGCCGGGCTCGGTGATCCCCAGCGCGCCGATCTTCTCGCCGGCGATGCCCGGCACCAGCCAGCGCTGCTTTTGTTCCTCGGTGCCGAAGTTGAAGATCGGCGGCATCGCGATCGAGGTGTGGGCGTTGAGGCCGGCGGCGACGCCGCCGGAGCCGCCGGAGCGGGCCAGCTCCTCGACCCAGATCGCGTCGTGCAGGTGGGTGCCGCCCTGGCCGCCGAGCTCCTCGGGGAACTTGAGGCCGAGAAAGCCGAGCTCGGCGCAGCGGCCGTAGAGCTCGCGGGGGAATTCGCGCGCCGCCTCCCACTCGTCGACGTTGGGCGCGATCTCCTTGACGACGAAGCGGCGCACGGTCTCGCGCAGCTCCTCATGCTCCTCGCCGAACGGCGGCAGGACAGCCCGCGTCCCTTTGTCCTTGATTACGGTCATCCTGCGCTCGCCGCACATCATCCCCTAAAAACGATGGACCACACGACCCTCAGCCTGATCACGATCCCGCTCTTCACCGGGGCGATCGGCTACGTGACAAACCTCAGCGGGGTCTGGATGCTCTTCTATCCGGTGCGCTTCGCCGGGATCAGGGTGCCGGGCCTGGCGCCGCTCGCCAACGTGATGCCGCGGCGCATCCAGCAGATCCCTGGGCTCGGCCAAGGCGGCCTTGGCTGGCAGGGAATCGTCCCCTCGCGGGCGGCGAAGATGGGCTCGATCGCGGTCGACAAAGGGATCTCCAAGCTCGGCAGCCCCGGCGACTTCTACCGCCAGCTCGACCCCGAGGCGATCGCCGAGCAGATCCTCGCGACAGCTCGCGGCGAGATCCACGACGTGGTCGAGCGGATCATGGAGCGCGAGCGCCCGCAGCTCTGGCACGACCTGCCGCCGCGGGTGCGCGCCGCCGTCCACGCCCGCGTCGAGGAGCAGTTGCCGCAGATCGTCCGCACGATCACCGACGAAATCGGCACCCACGCCGACGACCTGATCGACGTCAAGCTGATGGTGATTCGCCGGCTCGAGGCCAACCCGGCGCTGGCCAACCGGATCTTCCTCGAGGTCGGCCGCAAGGAGCTGCGCTTCATCGTCAACTTCGGCTTCTTCTTCGGCCTGCTGCTCGGCATCCCCACGGCCTTCCTCACCCAGTACGTGCTGACCCCGTGGTGGGTGCTGCCGATCGCCGGCGTGCTGATCGGCTACACGACCAACCTGCTCGGCATCCGCATGATCTTCGAGCCGGTGCGGCCGCGGCGGGTCGGGCCGTTCGAGCTCCAGGGACTCTTCCTCAAGCGCCAGCCCGAGGTGGCCGAGGTCTACGCGGACATCATCGCCGAGGACGTGGTGACGATGACCAACGTCGCCGAGGACCTGATGCACGGGCCGAACTCGGATCGCACCCGGCAGCTGATCGAGGACTCGCTGCGTCCCGCGATCGATCGGGCGCTCGGCCGGGCGCGCTCGGCTGTGCGCGTTGCGGTCGGCAGCCGCGACTACGAGACGATCCGCACCTCGCTCGCCGCCGAGGCCGCCAACTACGCAGTCACGCCGCTTGCCGACGAGGAGTTCAACGCGAGGCAGCGCAGCGGCGTGCGCGAGTTCGTCGCCACGCAGGTGCGGGCGATGGGGCCGCCCGAATTCTCGGAGATGCTGCGCACGGCGATGCGCGAGGACGAGTGGCTGCTCTACCTGCACGGGGCCGTGCTCGGATTCGGCGCCGGACTGCTACACCTGGCGATCTTCGGATGAGCATCGACGACGACAGGAGAGAGTCGGCGGGGCCGCGGCGAGCGTCCGGCTCAGCTGGGCGGCAGCGGCGAGAGGCCGGCCCTTCTGGACAGCAGGCGGTCGAAGAGCTGCTGCAGGCGGCGCCCGGGCTGGCCAGGATCGCCGCGAACATGGCCAGGCAGGGGGCCTCGGAGATCGCCAATGCCTATGTAGAGGGCGCCTCGCGGGTGGTGCGCGCCGCCTCCCAGGGCGAGTCGACCGCGGACGCGGTCCAGGAGACCACCGCCGAGCTGCGCGCCTACCTGCGCGAGCTGATCGGGGTCGAGGAAAGCAGCACCCGCTCGCGGCCCCCGGGCGACTCCTCGGCGGAAGCGCTGCGCAGCCGTGGCGAGGAGCTGCTGCGGCGTTCGGCCGACGTCAACATCGACGTCGATTCCCACCCCGCCTACATGCGGATCCTCGACGCCCTGGCGCCGGATGAGGCCCGCATCCTGCGCTTCCTGGCGCGGGAGGGCGAGCAGCCCTCGGTCGACGTGCGGGCGGGCCTGCCCTTCGCCTCGGAACTCGTTGCTCAGGGCTGCACGATGATCGCCGAGGAGTCCGGCTGCCGTCACGCCGACCGCGTCTACGCCTACCTCAACAACCTCAACCGACTGGGACTCGTCTGGTTCTCACGCGAGCCGCTGCGCGACGCCCGCCGCTACCAGGTGCTCGAGGCCCAGTCGGAGGTGACCGACGCGCTGGAGAAGGGCGGACGCACCGCTCGCACCGTACGCCGCAGCATCGTCCTCACCCCGTTCGGTGAGGACTTCTGCGCGATCTGCCTACCGCTGGACTAGCGGCTCGCAGCGCTGAGAGACGTTCTGCGCGTCTTGTTGCAGTTCTGTGCGTGGATCTCAATTTCCGAAACACATTGTCTGAGCACGATTCGTCTAGCGTGGCTACCATGGATCGCACGATGTGGACGGATGAGCGGCTCGACGATCGGTTCGACTGGATAGACCGGCGCTTCGACGAGGTCGATAGCCGCTTTGACCGGCTTGAAAGGCGAGTGGACGCAGGGTTCTCCGAAGTGCGCGCGGAATTTCGTGATGTTCGGCGCCTGATCTTCCTACTGTGGGGACCGACGATGATCGGAATCTTGGCCAGCATCGCCGTCGCCGTTGTGACCAACACCTGAGCTCAGGTGTTGGTCAC
>CAWCJW010000018.1:0-9924 GCA_963795765.1 uncultured Solirubrobacterales bacterium | reverse complement strand
TCGCGCGGTCGTAGTGGCGGTTGGCGACGAAGACGGTGGCGACGCCGCGGCTGACCAGGGCGCGGGCCAGCAGCTCGGCGGTCTCGCCGGCGCCGACGACGAGCACGCGGCGGTCGGCGAGGTCACCGAGCGTGCGCCGCGCCAGCTCGACCGCGACCGAGGGGATCGAGACGTTCTTCTCGCTGATCCCGGTCTCGTCGCGGGCGCGGCCGCCGGCGGTGAGGGCGCCACGGAAGAGGCGGTTGAGGATCGGCCCGGTGCCGCCCTCGACCAGGGCGAGCTCGTAGGCGCGCTTGACCTGGCCCTGGATCTCGGCCTCGCCGAGGATCATCGAGTCGAGCCCGGCGGTGACGCGGAAGAGGTGGCGGACCGCCTCGCCGGAGCGCAGCGAGTAGAGGTGGCCGAGCAGCTCGGTGGGGCGGATCTCGGCCTGGCGGGTGAGCACGCCGAGCGCGCTCGACTCGGCCTCGACCGGGTCGGAGACGACGAGGTAGAGCTCGGTGCGGTTGCAGGTCGAGATCGCCGCCGCCTCGTGGATGCCGGCGACCTCGGTCAGCTCGCGCAGCGCTCCGGCAGCGCGGCCCTCGGTCAGCGAGAGCCGCTCGCGCAGGTCGAGCGGCGCTGTCTTGTGCGAGACGCCCAGAGCGAGCAGCTCAGACATCGGCGCTGACCTCCTCGCGGTCCGACGACGTGGCGCCGGCCTCACCGTCGGCGCGGTGCTCGGCGAAGCTGGCGAGCTCGCGCAGCTCCTTCTCCATCCGCTGCAGTTTGCTCGCCATGATCGCGACGTAGACGACGATCAGGACCAGGAAGACGACGTAGGCGCCAGCGACGTACTTGCCGGCCTCATCGAGCGGCAGCGCCGGCGTCTCGGCGAGGAGCAGGCCGATCACCTAGCTCACCTCCGGGGCGATCCGCGATCCGCCGGCGTTGGGCGCCGGCGCGTCAAGCGCGCGCCGCAGCCGCTTGAGTTGTCCCGAGGTGCTCTTCGCGGTCAGCTCGAGCTTGACCAGGGTCACCCAGAGCAGCGCCGTCGCGGCGAGGCAAACGAGGAAGGTGAACATCATCGAGCCGGGCAGGCCGCCGTTGGTGGTGGCGAAGACGCGCGGGTGCACGAGGCTCTGCGCCATCCGCACAGCCATGAAGTTGAGCGGCACGAAGGCGCCAGCGGTGACGGCGAAGACCGAGGCGTAGCGGGCCTGGCGCTCGGGGTCCTCGATCGCGTAGCGGAAGGGGTAGTAGGTCGCGTACATCAGGAAGACGATCAGGAAGCTGACCAGGGTCGGCTCGTCCCAGACCCACCAGTGCCCCCAGGATGCCTTGGCCCAGATCGAGCCGGTGATCAGCACGGCGACGCCGAAGATCACCGACATATGGATCGAGACGTAGGAGTAGGCGTCCCACTTGCGGTTGCCGCTGCGAAGGTGCGCGATCGCGAAGACGCCGCCGATGACGAAGCCGATCAGCGCCACGATCGCCAGCGGCACGTGCAGGTAGAAGACCTTTTGGATGAAGCCCTGGTCGGCATCGAGCGGCGCGTAGAAGAAGACCAGCGAGAGCGCAGCGGCGATCCCCACGACGGTCGCGATCGAGAGGGGTCTGAGTCCTTTGCCGTACATGCCTGAGTTTGGGCGGTGGGAGGCGCCCTGCCCGCTAGTCCTCCAGGAGGAAATCGAAGACGGCCCAGCCGAGCAGGAGGAAGATCAGATCGTATAGGGAGAGCACCGCCAGCCAGCTTCCGAAGCGGTGGTAACCGGGTCCGCCCACGGCAAGCAGGGGCTCGCTGGCGCCCGTGGCGGCGATCATCAGCGGCACGACCAGGGGCAGCAGGACGAGCGGTCCGAGCAGGTCGCGGGCGCGCGAGTGGACCGCCATCGAGGAGATCAGGGTTCCGGTGGCGGCGATGCCGAGGTCGGCGAGCAGCAGCACGGCGACGAGCGGCCCGAGCGCCGCGGCGGAGCCGAGGAAGAAGAGGGCGAAGATCGGCACCACGACCAGCTCGAGCACGAAGAGGTAGGCGAAGAGCGCGGTCGCCTTGGCGGCGAAGAGGGCGCTGCGGTCGATCGGGGCGAGGCGGATCGCGTCGAAGCCCCCCTCCTCGCGCTCGGCGACGAAGAGGCGGTTGACGCCGAGCAGGGCGGCGAAGAGCAGCGTCGCCCAGAGCACCCCGGCGGCGAGGCTGCCGGAGAGCTGGGTGCGGTCGAGGCCGAAGCGGAAGATGACGAAGGTGGTGGTGGCGAAGAGCGCCATCGCCGGCAGCGACTGCAGGGTGCGCAGCTCCGCCCGCAGGTCCTTGGCGAGGATCGTGACGTAGGCGACGCGCGAGGGGGTCATGCCGCCACCGCCCGCCCGCCCGCCTCGAGCCGCAGCACCTGGTCGGCCTCGGCTTCGAAGCGCTCGGGGTCGTGGCTGACGATCACGCGGGTGCGCCCGGCACCGGGGCCGATCAGGGCGCGGGCCAACTCGCGGCCCTCGGCGTCGAGGTTGGAGTCGGGCTCGTCGAGCAACAGCAGCTCGGGCCGGTGCAGGACGCAACGGCAGATCGCCAGGCGCTGGCGCATCCCGGCCGAGAGCTCGGCGACTCGCTGCTCGGCCCGTCGCTCCATCCCGACAGCGGCGAGCAGCTCGCTGATCCGCGCCTCGCCGCCCTCGCCGGTGAGGCCGTGCAGGCGCGCGTGAAAGCGTAGGTTCTCGCGGCCGCTGAGGTCGCGGTAGAGCAGCGGCTCGTGGCCGAGGAAGCCGATCTTGCCGCGCAGCTTCCAGGCCTCGTCGGGCAGCGAGCAGCCCAGCGCCCGCACCTCGCCGCCGCTCGGTCGCAGCAGGGTGGCGAGGATGCGCAGCAGGGTCGTCTTGCCGGCCCCGTTGGGGCCGAGCACGAGCAGCGTCTCGCCGCGCCCGAGCCGCAGCCCGACGCCATCGAGCGCCGTCCGTTCACCGTAATCGCGGCGCAGCCCGGCGAGGCTCAGCGCCGGCTCGTCTGTCGCCTGACCGGGCTCCACCGCTGGGATTGTGACCGTCTAGGCTGCCGCGGCACATCTCGATAGGAGGGACGAATGAGCAGGACCAAGAAGGCAGGGACGTTTGCCGCGTTGGCGCTCAGCGCCGCGGCACTGGTTGCGATTCCGGCCGGCGCCGCCGGGCCAGGACAGACCGTCAGCGTCAAATCGGAAGTGACGCTCGGCGCCGCCGGCTACCAGGGCAAGGTCAAGGCCACCAACTCGAACTGCGTTGGTGAACGGACCGTCGTGCTCAAGCAGAAGGGCAACGGCGTGCTCAGTCGGGTCAAGTCGAAGGCCAACGGCAACTGGAAGGCCGACCTCGAAGAGCTCAACGAAAAGCTCAAGATCCCAGCCAAGGTCTACGCGGAAGTGAAGGCGTCGACGCAGGCGACCGCCGGCCCGATCTACAAGTGCGGCGCGGCCGTCTCGAAGACGGTCGAAATCGCCGGCGGCTGAGCATCGAGAGCGCCGGTAGCTGAGCTAAACCAGCAACCGGTACGAGGGTTGGTCGCTCGCGGTACGCTTTGGATTCCGTGAGCGATCAGCCCCCGATACTCAACGAGGTCGACACCTACGGCCCTGCCTACATGCGGGTCGCCAACCAGCTCGGCCGCTACGACGGCAACGAGGAGGAGGCGCCGCTGGCGATGGACTTGCTCGGCGTTAAAGCGGGCGACCGCGTGATCGACGCCGGCTGCGGGCTCGGTCGCTTCGTCGCCGCCCTTGCCGACAACGGGATCGACGCGGTCGGGGTCGACATCTCCGAGATCGCGATCGCCGCGGCAAAGCGCGAGTACCCCGGCCCGACCTACTACGTCGCCGACCTGATGCAGCCGCTGCCGCCGGAGCTAAAGGGCTTTGACGGCCTGGTCAGCCTCTCTTCGAGCTTCGGTTTCGGCGAGACGGTGGCCGAGGACGAAGCGATGATGCGCGCCTACCACGGGATGCTGCGACCCGGCGGCAAGATGGCGATGGAGCTCTCCGACCTGGAGCGCTCGCGCTACCGGCTCAAAACCGACGAGGGCGTGGTCGAGCGCGAGACCAACGGCGTGCAGGAAACGCTCGACGTCAACTTCTCGACCGGGATGCTGCACGTGCACTACGTCTATGGCGACGACGTGGTCGACTCGCGCATCCGCATGTACGAGGCAGAGGACCTGGAGCGGATGGCGGTCGAGGCCGGCTTCCGCGACGTCGAGCATTACGGCAACTTCGCCGGCGGGCCGAAGCGGCCCGAGGACCGGCTGGTCCTCGTCGCCACGGCATGAGCGCCGGGCGGGAAGAGCCGCGATGACCGTGCACGGTGCGGCGGTCGTCGTCGACGCCTACTCGACCGGGGCGCGCCTGGCGCCTCGCTTCGCCGCCGCCGGCCTGCCGGTCGTTCACGTGCAGAGCAGCCCGACCTTGCCCGAGTTCTACCTGCGCGCCTTCCGCGCCGGCGACTTCGCCGAGAACGTCGTCCACGAAGGCGACCTCGAGGCAACCGCGGCGCGGCTGGCCGCTCACGAGCCGGCCTTCGTCGTCGTCGGCGCCGAGCCCGGCGTGCCGCTGGCCGACGCGCTCAGCGAGCGGCTCGGCCTGCCCTCCAACGGCAGCGCCCAGAGCGCCGCGCGGCGCGACAAGAACGCGATGTCCGAAGCGCTGCGCGCCGCCGGCCTGCGCACGGCGGAAGCGCTGAAGACCGCCGATGCGAGCGCGGCAGTCACCTGGGCGGCCGAGCGCGGCGGCGCCCCCGTCGTGGTCAAACCGCTCGACAGCGCCGGCACCGACGGGGTCAGCATCTGCCACGACGCGGCCGCGATCGAGGCCGCCTTCGCCGCCAACCTCGGCCGGCCCAACGCCCTGCACGGCGCCAACGAGCAGCTGCTGGTGCAGGAGCTGCTGGAGGGCACCCAGCTTTTCGTCAACTCGATCAGCTGGGACGGCGTCCACCACGTCTCCGAGGTCTGGCGTGACAACAAGCTGCGCGCCGGCGCCAACTTCATCTACGACTACGAGGAGCTGCTGCCGCGCCACGGCGAGCAGCAGGACCAGGTCGTGCCCTACGTCGAAGCGGTGCTCGACGCGCTCGGCATTCGCTTCGGCCCCGCCCACACCGAGGTGATGCTGACCGCGACCGGCCCGGTGCTGGTCGAGTCGGGGGCGCGCATGCACGGCTCCGTTCCCGACGAGATCGTCGATCGCTGCACGCCCAGCCACCAGACGCTCACCGCCGAGGCCTACCTCGACCCGCACTCGGTGACGCGGCGGGCGCAGCATTCCTACGAGCTGGCGGCCGGCGCCTACTGCGTGATGCTGATCTCCCAGCACGAAGGGCGGATCGTCGACGACGCCGGTATGCGTGAGATCGAGGCGCTGCCCTCCTTCGCCGGCACGATCTCGATGCTCGGCCCGGGCGACCAGCTGAAAAAGACCGTTGACCTCTTTTCTTGCCCCGGGATCATCTACCTGGTCGACCCCGATCGCGGCCGGCTCAAAGCCGATTACGACCGCATCCGCGAGCTCGACGCCTCAGGCGCCGTCTTCGAGCTCGAGCAACTCGTCGCCTCCTAAAGCTGGCGGGGGAGACCCATGGGTCAGCCGCCGCGCTTGCGCAGGGTGCGGCGGCCTACCTGCAGCAGCGGTCCCGCGCCTTCGCGCAGCGCCTGCGAGCGCACCGCGCCCTT
Source organism: uncultured Solirubrobacterales bacterium (assembly GCA_963795765.1). Classification (GTDB taxonomy): domain Bacteria; phylum Actinomycetota; class Thermoleophilia; order Solirubrobacterales; family 70-9; genus VRUE01. The sequence continues at coordinate 4,259 of CAWCJW010000018.1, read as the reverse complement.
GCCGTAGAGCAGCTTGGCCGAGGCCCGTACCGCTTCGCCCAGGGTGTGGTCGTAGGGATGCCACCAGAAGTCGCGGGTGAGGCCCGGCTCCCAGGCGTTCATCTTGATGTTGACGCACTCGTAGAAGCCGAATTTGGAGTGCGAGCGGCCGACGCCGGAGTCCTTGATCCCGCCCCAGGAGCACTGGCAGGCGCCGTGGCTGAAGGAGTGGTCGTTGATCCAGACCATGCCCGACTCGATCCGGCGGGCGATCCGTTCGCCCTTCTGGCGGTCCTTGGTCCAGACCGAGGCGCCGAGGCCGAACTCGGAGTCGTTGGCGAGCCCGATCGCTTCCTGCTCGGACTTGACCACGACGATCGGCAGCACCGGGCCGAAGATCTCCTCTTTCATGATCCGCGTCTCGTGGGTGACCCCGGTGAGGACGGTGGGGGCGATGAACTTGCCGGGCAGGCCGGGAACGTCGACGGGGCCGCCGCAGAGCTTGGTCGCGCCGGAGGCCTCGGCGTCGGCGATCAGGTCGACGACGATCTCGTACTGGCCGTCGGAGGTCATCGGGCCGATCTCGGTCTCCCACTGCAGCGGGTCACCGAGGCGCAGCTTCTCGGCCTCGCGGGCGACGCCCTCGACGAAGCGATCGGCGATCTCCTCCATCACGTAGACGCGCTCGATCCCGGAGCAGGTCTGGCCGGCGTTGGCGAAGCCGCCCCAGACGGCGCCGGAGATCGCGTTGGGCAGGTCGGCGTCGGCGCAGACGATCATCGGGTCCTTGCCGCCGAGCTCAAGCACCGAGCCCTTGAGGCTCTCGGCGCATACAGCGCCGACCTTGCGGCCGACCTCGACCGAGCCGGTGAAGAAGACCTTGCCGACGCTGGAGTGGGCCAGCGCGTCGCCGACCGCGCCGCCGCCGTGGACCACGCGGATCAGGCCCTCGGGCAGGCCACCCTTCTCGAAGACGCGTCGGATCGCCTCGCCCAGCAGCGGGGTGAGGCTGGCGGGCTTGAGCACGACGCCGTTGCCGGCCATCAGCGCGATCGCGACCTCGCCGAAGGGGATCGACCAGGGGTAGTTCCAGGGAGCGATCACGCCGACGACGCCGATCGGCTCGTAGGAGAAGTGGCCTTTCTTGCTGATCGTGAAGGCCTGGCTCATCCGCACCTTCTCGTCGGCGAGGATCTTGGGGCCGGCCTTGGCGCACCAGTGCAGGGCGTCGATCGTCGGCAGCAGCTCCATCGTGAAGGCCTCGGCGCGCGGCTTGCCCTGCTCCTGGACGAGCAGCTCGGCGATCTCGTCGACGTCGTCGAGCAGGGCGTCGGCGGCGCGCTTCATGTAGCGGGCGCGGTCCTGCAGGGAGAGCTCGGCCCAGGCGGGCTGGATGCGGGCGACGTCGTCTACGACTGCCTGGACCTGGTCCGGGGTGATCGTGGCGACGGAGCCGACGAGCTCACCTGTTGCCGGGTTGAACGACTCAAGGGTGGACTGGGACGGGGGTGACTGCGTTGCGCTCTCCATCGGTCGATTGTAGGCGGGTTTGAGGGAGTCGGGAGAGGTCTCGCCGTGCAACAGCGGGGAGGCACGGCGAGACCTCTCCCGACTCCCTCATACTCAGCGACAATGGCCGATCAGCTGTTTGACACAGGTGGACCCGTCAAATCCACAGGCGGAGGCGTCCAAGCCGGAGAGGTTCCAGCTGCGGATGCGCCACTGGCGGTGCGGATGCGGCCGCGGAGTCTCGATGAGCTGGTGGGGCAGGAGCACATCCTGGGGGAGGGGTCGGCGCTGCGGACCGCGATCGAGAGTGGGCATCCGCATAGCGCGATCTTGTACGGGCCGCCGGGGGCCGGGAAGACCACGCTTGCCAGGATTGCGGCGAGCGGGGCGGAAGGGGCGTTTGAGGAGGAGTCGGCGGTTAATGCGGGGCGGGCCGAGATTCGGGCGGTGATCGAGCGGGCCCGGGAGCGCAGGCGGGGGAGTGGGAGGCCGACGGTGCTCTTCCTCGACGAGATTCATCGCTTCAACAAGGCGCAGCAGGACGCGTTGTTGCCGGCGGTGGAGGAAGGGCTGTTGACGCTGATTGGGGCGACGACGGAGAACCCCTACTTCGAGGTCAACTCGGCGCTGCTGTCGCGCAGCCAGGTTTATGAGCTGCAGCCGCTCGAGCCGGGGCAGGTGGAAGAGCTGTTGCGGCGCGCCCTCTCTGATTCTGAGCGGGGGTTGGTCGATCCGCCGCCAGTCGAGGACGCGGCGCTGGCGATGCTCGCCGAGCGCAGTGGGGGCGATGCGCGGGTGGCGCTCTCGGCTTTGGAGCGCGCGGTGGAACGCGCTTCCGACTTTGACCACCGTGGAGGTGGGTCAAAGTCGGAAGCGATCGACGTCGCCGCGATCGAGGACGCGCTGCAGCGCAAGGCGCTCGACTACGACCGCCAGGGCGATCGCCACTACGACTTCGTCTCGGCCTGGATCAAGGCGACGCGCGGCTCTGACGTCGACGCCTCTCTCTATTACCTGGCGGTGATGCTGGAGGGTGGGGAGGACCCGCGCTTCATCGTCCGCCGCATGGTCATCTTCGCCTCCGAGGACATCGGCAACGCCGATCCGCAGGCGCTGCTGGTCGCCGACGCCGCGGCGCGCGCGGTCGACCGGGTCGGGCTGCCCGAGTGCGCGCTCAACCTCGCCCAGGCCGCCGTCTACCTGGCGCTCGCCCCGAAGTCGAACGCCTCCTATAAGGCGCTCGAGGCGGCCCGTGCCGAGGTGCGGGAGAACGGGGCGAAGACGCCGCCGGACTACCTGCGCGACGCGCACTATCCCGGCGCCAAGTCGCTCGGCCGTGGCGAGGGCTACCGCTACGCGCACGACGAGCCGGATGGTGTCAGCGACCAGCAACTGCTGCCGGAGGGGCTCGAGAACCGGCGTTTCTATCTCCCCACCGATCGCGGCTTTGAGGCCGAGCTGAGTCGCCGCTGGGCCGCTCTGCAAAAGAAGATCCGGCCCGGTTGAGGCAACCGCAACTTCTTTCTAAAACCGTGTTTTAAAGGGCGGCTTTCCAAGCTAGAGCCAGGGAGAGCCGACACACCGGCCGGAGGTCTGGACTGGGGACCTCCGGCCGGGTATCAAAAAGGGACACACAGGGGGAAACGGTGACGCGCCTGGCTCGATGGGCGTCGTCACCGCGTAAGGGGCCAGGTCAGGGAGCGGCGTATTGCGCCGCCGCTCCGCCCCGCGCCCACGTGGCCGACCGCCTATCGTGGACGCATGGCCACTGAGGAGAAGGAGCGGCTCCGACTCGGCGGTATGGCACTGCGCAACGGGCTGCTGATTCACGGCCCGACGCACTGGGCCGCTGCGGTGCGCGATGCCGACGGCAGCATCGAAGTCGCCTCCGAGCGCAAGCCCGAGCTGGCACCTGCGCTGGCGGCGCGGATTCCCGGCCTGCGCGGCCCGCTGAGGCTTGCCGATGCGCTGGCTGTCCTGCCGATGGTGCGGCTGCGGATGCCGGCGGCGCAACTTCCCTTCGAGAACCTGCGCGTGCTGGGCACGATCGGTGCCACCCTGGTGGCGACCGCGGCCCTGCGCAAGCGCTTCGGCAGCTCCGCCCTACGCGAGGGCGTGGTTCAGGTCGTCGGCGCCGCACCGGCGCTGGTCGCCCTGCTCGACCGCGACCTCGCCGCCTACCACGGGGTCGAGCACAAGGCGATCGCCGCCTACGAGCAGGGCATCGACGATCCGGCCGGGGTACCCAAGGAGCACGACCGCTGTGGTTCCAACCTGATCACGCCGATGATGCTGCTCTCGGTCGGCGGCACCGTGATGCTCGAGCGCTTGGTCGAGAAACCGAGCCCGGCCGCCCGTGCGGTGGTGGGCTTGGCCGGCGCCTCGATCGCGGTCGAGATGTTCGCCTGGAGCGATCGCCACCATGGCGACCCACTCGCTGAGGCTTTCCATACTCCTGGCCGTGAAATCCAGCGCCTGGTCGCGACCAGGGAGCCGACGCCGCAGCAGCTCGAGGTCGGCGTCGCTGCCCTGGCCGAGATCCTGCGAGCCGAGAACGGCGCGTAGACTGCCGCCTCGTGTTCGGAAGGATTGACCACATAGGCGTCGCCGTAGAGGACCTCGACGCGGCCATCGAGCTCTATGAAAAGAGCTTCGGAATGGAGCTGGGCCTGCGCGAAACCGTCGCGGAGCAGGGCGTCGAGGCGGCGCTGATGAACGTCGGCGACGGCCACGTCGAGCTGATGGCGGCGACCGGGCCCGACACGCCCGTC
>CAWCJW010000017.1:0-26168 GCA_963795765.1 uncultured Solirubrobacterales bacterium | reverse complement strand
AAAGACCTCCTCGCCGCTCAGCCCCAGCGACTCGACGCTCTCGCCCTCGGGGAACTGCAGCGGCAGGACCCCCATGCCAATCAGGTTGGAGCGGTGGATGCGCTCGAAGCTCTCGGCGATCACGGCGCGGACGCCGAGCAACTTCGTGCCCTTGGCGGCCCAGTCGCGCGATGAGCCGGAGCCGTACTCTTTGCCGGCCAGCACGACCAGCGGCATCCCTTCGTCGGCGTAGGCCATCGCCGCCTCGTAGATCGTCGTTTCCTCGCCGCCGGGGAAGCTGCGGGTAAAACCACCGGTGCGCTCGGCCAGCAGGTTGCGCAGGCGGATGTTGGCGAAAGTGCCGCGGATCATCACCTCGTGGTTGCCGCGGCGTGAGCCGTAGGAGTTGAAATCACCCGGCTCGACACCCTGTTCGATCAACCACTCCCCGGCCGGGCTGGCCTTCTTGATCGCGCCGGCGGGCGAGATGTGATCGGTGGTGATCGAATCGCCGAGCAGAGCCAGCACCCGGGCGCCTTCGATCGGCTCGACGCCAGGCGCCTCGGCCGGCATCCCTTCGAAGAAGGAGGGCCGGCGCACGTAGGTGGAGTCCGGCCAGTCGTAGCGATCGCCCTCGGGAACCTCAACCGCGCGCCAGGTCTCGTCACCCTCGAGCACTTTGCCGTAGTTGCGGGTGAACATCTCCGAGGCGATCGAGCGGCCAACCAGCTCCTTGATCTCGGCTGCGTCGGGCCAGATGTCGCGCAGGTAGACGGGCTCGCCGTCGCTCCCCTCCCCCAGCGGCTCGCTGGTCAGGTCGAGGTCCATGCGCCCGGCCAGCGCGTAGGCGACGACCAGCGGTGGGCTGGCCAGGTAGTTGGCCTTGACGTCCTGGTTGATCCGGCCCTCGAAGTTGCGGTTGCCGGAGAGCACGGCGCAGACAGCGAGGTCCTTCTCCTCGACCGCCGCCGAGATCTCCTCCGGCAGCGGGCCCGAGTTGCCGATGCAGGTGGTGCAGCCGTAGCCGACCAGGTTGAACTGCAGCTCGTTGAGGTATTTGGTCAGGTCCGCCTTGTCGAGGTAGTCGGTGACGACGGTTGAGCCCGGCGCCAGCGAGGTCTTCACCCAGGGCTTGCGCGAGAGGCCGCGTTCGATCGCGTTGCGGGCGAGCAGCCCGGCGCCGACCATGACGCTGGGATTGGAGGTGTTGGTGCAGCTGGTGATCGCCGCGATCACGACGCGGCCGTGGTCGAGCTCGAAGCTCGTGCCGTCCCCGAGGGTGACCTCGATCGCGTCCTCACTGGCCCGCGAGGCGAGCGCGGTGGTACCGCTGAGCGCCGGACGCGGTCGGCCGCGGTCGTCGTCGTGGTCCTCGGCCGGCGGATCGGAAGCCGGGAAGGACTCATCGTTTGCCTCGTCAATCCCGTTGCCGAGCTGCTCGCCAGCCTCGGGGTCGAACTCCCCCATCGCCTCGAGGAAGGCCTCCTTGGCATCGGCGAGCGGCACCCGATCCTGCGGCCGCTTCGGGCCGGCGATGCTGGGCACGACGTCGCCGAGCTCGAGCTCAAGCAGGTCGGAGAAGACCGGGTCGGGAGCATCGGCCGCGGCGAACATGCCCTGCTCGCGGGCGTAGGCATCGACCAGCTCAATCGTCTCGGTTGGTCGACCGGTGAGGTCGAGGTAGCGCAGGGTCTCGGCATCGACCGGGAAGATCGCGCAGGTCGAGCCGAACTCCGGCGACATGTTGCCGAGCGTCGCCCGATCGGCCAGGCCCAGCGTCGGCAGTCCCGGCCCGAAGAACTCGACGAACTTAGAGACGACGCCGCGCTCGCGCAGCATCTCGGTCACGGTCAGCACCAGGTCGGTCGCGGTCCCGCCCTCGGGCAGTTCGCCGCTGAGCTTGAAGCCAACCACCTGCGGCAGCAGCATCGAGATCGGCTGGCCCAGCATCGCCGCCTCGGCCTCGATCCCGCCGACGCCCCAGCCGAGCACGCCGAGGCCGTTGACCATCGTCGTGTGCGAGTCAGTGCCGACCAGGGTGTCGGGGTAGGCCTGCAGGACGCCGTCGCGCTCGCGGCTGTAGACGACCTGGGCGATGTGCTCGAGGTTGACCTGGTGGCAGATGCCGGTCGCCGGCGGCACGACGCTGAAGTTGTCGAAGGCCTCGCGCCCCCACTTGAGGAAGGAGTAGCGCTCGCGGTTGCGTTCGAACTCGCGCTCGGCGTTGACGGCGAAGGCGCGGGCATTGCCGAAGGCGTCGACCTGGACCGAGTGGTCGATCACCAGGTCGACGTCGACCAGCGGGTTGATCGCCTCCGGATCACCGCCGATCTCAGCCATCGCGTCGCGCATCGCCGCCAGGTCGACCACGGCGGGGACACCGGTGAAGTCCTGCATCAGCACGCGGGCTGGCTGGAAGGGAATCTCGACGCTGGGCTCGGCCTCGGCGTCCCAGCCGGCAATCGCCTCGATCGCCTCGGCAGTCACCGAGACGCCGTCCTCAAGCCGCAGCACGTTCTCCAGCAGCACCTTGATCGAGTAGGGCAGGCGGGCGACGTCGAAGCGGTCGCTCAACGAATCCAGGCGATAGATCTCGTAGGCACGGCCCCCAACCTCGAGGGTCGACCGAGCGCCGAAGGAGTTGCTGCTGCTCACAACTCCATCCTAGGCAACGGGGGCGGGCGGCAGATGGGCGCCTCTCGCCCGGACAAATGCCGGGCTAATTAGCCCGGCATTTTGAGTATCCGCCCGTTCGAGAGGCGCCCATCTGCCTCTCGTCGGCGCGTCGCCGAGAAGGCGCTGGCGAGCTGGTCAGCCACCGGGCGGCCCCCCGTCGGCGCGTCGACGGTAAGGACCAGCTCACCGTCGCGCTCATCGATGGTGAGATCGAGAAACGAGCAGCAGCTGGCCTCGGCGTCGACTATCTGCTCGAGCTGGTGGCGCGTCTCCTCGTCGCGACGGAATCTAAGCGTGTGGATCCCGCTGGCCTCTGCATGAGCGATGAGCGCTTCGCCGCCCAGGGCGGCGATCTGTTCGAGGCGCCGGCGCAGGTTGCTCTCGCTGAGTGTGCAGGCGATTGGCTTGGGGTCGGTCACTTGTTCCTCCTAGGTCGACGGGCAGCTAGCGCTAGTGTCGGACCTGAACCTAGGTTGAGGTCAAGGAGATCCGATGACGGAGGCAACACTGAGCATCGGCGAAGTCGCCAGGGAGGCAGGTGTCAGCGTCTCGGCGATTCGCTTCTACGAGCGCCAAGGCCTGCTTCCGGAGGCCGGACGGGTCGGTGGCAAGCGGCGCTTCGGGACCGACGTGGTGAGGCGCCTTCAGGTGATCGATGTCGCCAAGCAGGCTGGGTTCTCACTCGACGAGGTCCGGGCGCTGCTCGACTCGATCGACCGGGGGGCGCCGGCCCACGAGGAACTGCAAGCTCTCGCCGCTTGCAAGCTGCCGGAGATTGATGCGCTGATCGAGCGCGCCCGGGCGATGCGCGATTGGCTGTCCGTTGCCAGCGCCTGCGGGTGCGAGTCCCTGGAGGACTGCGGACTCTTCGTAGATGGAGCCGGGCGCCTGGCCGACTAGTGCTTGTCGAGCTGGCCTTTGGCCACGTTGGCGGCGGCTTTCTGACCCGCGTCGCCACTCGCCACCTTGACCGAGAAACCCGGGGTCGCCAGCGCGAAGTGGGCGAGCACGCGTTGGCGCACCGGGGCGACAGCGATCTCAACCTTGTTGTGCTCGATTGCCTTTACGACAGCGTCGGCCACCTGTCGAGGAGAGCCGGTGCCGAGACCGGGGATCGGTTTGGCGCCCGAGTCCGCGTACATGCCGGCTTCGCGGATCGTGCCCGGCGAGACGATTGAGACGCCCACGCCGAGTGGCTCCAGATCGGTGCGCAAGCCGAGCGCGAAGCCGCGCAAGCCGAACTTGGTGGCGTTGTAGACGGAAGAGAGCGGGGTAGCGGACTTACCCGAGAGCGATGAGATGAAGACCATGTGGCCCGCCTTCTTCTCCAGCATGGCGGGCTCGAGGGCGCGGGCGAGGTGCATCGGCGCCTCGAGGTTGACGCGCAATGTGCCCTCCAGGCGCTCGCTGGTGTAGTCGGGCAAGCGCCCCGTTCCAGGCAGGCCGGCGTTGGCGACGAGGATGTCGACCGGACCGGCTTCGGCGGCCAGTTTCTCCGCCGACCCATGCTGGGAAAGATCAGACGGGACGGTGCGGTGGCCCTCGCCCGGCAGTTTCGCGGCTAGCTCGTCGAGCGCCTCCTGCTTGCGCCCGCTGAGCACCAGGCTCACTCCGCGGGAGGCAAGCGCCACGGCGATCGCCCGGCCAAGGCCGCCAGTGGCGCCGGTGAGAAGCGCCGTCTTCCCCGCAAGTTCCATCGCAGTGCGCAAGCTACCAGCCCCGGTGTCGAATCAGTTGTTGTGCCCGCGTTGCTGCCACCAGGCAACAGAAAGCCGGAAATTCCAGGCCAAAGGCCAAGGAAAGATAAAATGTTTGTGTTTCATGAGCAGACGGCCGGTGGATCGTCTACACTGCCGCCGTTCCAAACAACCGAAACGCCGAGTCCCGTGTGCACCAAGCGTCACGGGAGCGGGGGAACCACGTTTTCGGGGCTAACTCGCCTAGTACAGGCGGGGGCGCAGGCTCCTATCGCGCCAGCCCGACAGCTAACCCCGTAGGCCGACGAAGGAGATCGGTTTGCGCACCAATACCCATAAGCTCAAGCTAGGCATAGCCGTAGCCGCAGTATTGGCGCTACTGGCCGTGGTGCCTGGCGCAGCATCCGCCAACTGTGGCGGCGGTGGCCTTTCGGCCGCCGAAACGGATATCTGTACCCCGACCGCGAAAGCGCGACTGCTTCCCAACGGGACGCTGGTCCCGCCGGCCTCAGCGCCGGCCCGGGTCAAGGCAGTGATTGCCTCGGCCAACAAAATTCGCCTCAAGCCCTACATCTGGGGCGGCGGTCACGCCAAGTGGTGGGACGCCGGCTATGACTGCTCGGGCTCCGTCAGCTACGCGCTGCACGGCGGCAAATTCCTCGAAAGCCCGCTTCCCTCCGGCCCGATGGAGAGCTGGGGCCTGGAAGGCGAAGGCCGCTGGATCACCGTCTACGCCAACCCCGGCCACGCCTACGCGGTGATCGCCGGCTACCGCTGGGACACCGCTGGCGACTTCGAGCGGCACCGGCCCGCGCTGGCACGAAGACCTTCTCTCCAACGAAGGTTTCGTCGCCCGTCACCCCGTCGGATTCTGATCTGACGCCTAGGACGTACTCCGCCCCGGCCAACTGGCCGGGGCGAGTTTGTCCTTGCGTTCCTCAACTGCTCGGATAACTTTGCCGTGTAGCCACTCCACCTGACATCCGCTTGGCCGGTCTCTCCAAGCGCTACGGAGAGGTGGTCGCGGTTGCGGGAATTGACCTCGAGGTCGAGCCGGGCGAGTTCTTCACCATGCTCGGCCCGTCGGGCTCGGGCAAGACGACGACACTGCGCATGATCGCCGGCTTCGAGGACCCGAGCGGCGGCACGATCGAACTTGCTGGCGAGGATGTCAGCGGCGTGCCGCCCTACGATCGCGCCGTCAACACCGTCTTCCAGGACTACGCGCTCTTCCCCCACATGACCGTGGGCGAGAATGTCGCCTACGGGCTGCGCATAGCCGGCGTGGCAAAGGCGGAGCGGGCCAAGCGCCGCGACGAGGCGCTGGAGATGGTCCGCCTGCCCGGCTTCGGCGAGCGCCGGCCGGCCGAGCTCTCCGGTGGCCAGCGCCAGCGGGTGGCGCTGGCGCGGGCGATCGTCAACCGGCCCAAGGTGCTGCTGCTCGACGAGCCGCTCGGCGCCCTCGACCTGAAGCTGCGCGAGCAGATGCAGGTCGAGCTGAAGTCGATCCAGGGCGAGGTCGGGATCACCTTCGTCTACGTCACCCACGACCAGGACGAGGCGTTGACGATGAGCGATCGCATCGCCGTCTTCAACGAGGGCCGGATCGAGCAGGTCAGCCCGCCGGTCGAGCTCTACGAGCAGCCGCGGACCGAGTTCGTCGCCGGCTTCGTCGGCGTCTCAAACCTGCTCGAGCGCGATGGCTCGCGCTTCACGATCCGGCCCGAGAAGGTGCAGCTGGTCGACGGGGCAGCAGGGTCGAATGGCCTGCGCACCGAGCGCGGCCGCATCGCCGACGTCGCCTACGCCGGCATGGTCACCCGCTACACGGTCGCCCTCGAGCAGGGCGGAGAGCTTCAGGTTATTCGCCAAAACGTCGAAGGCACGTCGATTGAGGCGGCCTCCGAGCAGGGCCGGGAGGTAATCGTCGGCTGGCGCCCAGAGCAAACGGTCGTCGTCCGTGGCAGTTCCAAACCAGAGGAGGAATCACCGTGAGAACGCAGCAAGCAAACCCCGCGCGAACGGCGTGGCTGATCGTAGGAAGCCTGCTGGCAGCGATACTCCTGTTTGCCGGCTGCGGCTCCAGCAGTAGCGACAGCTCGTCCGGCAACGAACTGCAGAAGGTCGGCAAGGGCGAGGGGTCGCTCGACCTGATCTCCTGGGCCGGATACGTCGAACCGGAATGGACCAAGCCCTTCGAACAGAAGACCGGCTGCAAGGTCAGCGACAAGGAAGCCGGCACCTCCGACGAAATGGTCGAGCTGATGAAATCCGGACAGTACGACGGCGTCTCGGCGTCGGGCAACGCCACCGCTCGCCTCGTCGCCGCGGGCCTCGTTGACCCGGTGAACGTCAGCCTCGTCCCCAACTACAAGACGGTCTTCGCCGACCTCAAGAACCAGCCCTACAACACCTTCGACGGGGTCAATTACGGCATCCCGCACGGCCGCGGCGCCAACCTGCTGATGTGGAACGGGAACGACGTCAAGCCGGCGCCGGACTCCTGGAACATCATGTTCGACCCCAAGGTCGCGGCGAAGTACAAGGGCAAGATCAGCGCCTACGACGAATCGAGCTACATCGCCGACGCCGCCCTCTATCTCAAGTTCCACCAACCCGACCTGGGGATCGAAAATCCCTACGAGCTGAACGAAGAACAGTTCAACGCGGCGATCGAACTGCTGAAGGAACAGCGCGCGAACGTCGGCGAATACTGGTCGGAAGCGGCCAAGCAGATTTCCGCCTTCGCTGGCGGCGACGTCACGGTCGGGACCACCTGGCAGTACCAGTACTTCGCGCTGAAGGAAGAGGGCGTGCCGGTCAAAGCAAGCCCGGCCAGCCAGGGCTTCCTGCCCAAGGAGGGTGCGACCGGGTGGTCGGACACCTGGATGATCAGCTCCGAAGCCAAGCATCCGAACTGCATGTACGAGTGGATGAACTGGATCATCGAACCGAAAGTCAACGCCGAGGTCGCCGAATACTTCGGCGAGGCACCGGCCCAGGAAAAGGCCTGCGAACACACCGCGAACCCGAACTTCTGTAGCGAATACCACGCGGAAGAACCGGCGTTCTGGAAGCGGGTCTACTACTGGGAGACCCCGGTGGCCGACTGCGGTAACGGCGAAGAAGACTGTAAGGACTACAACGACTGGGTCAAAGCCTGGACCTCGATCAAGGGCTAGTCCGGCGAGCCTGAGCCGTGACATCTGAAGCGGTAGTCGAGAGGAGGTCGGCGGGCCACAGGCTCGCCGACCTCTTTTACGGCCGCCGCCGCCTGCAGGTGGGGGCACTCCTGGCCGGCCCAGTTGGCTGGCTGGTCATCGGCTATCTGGGCTCCCTGGCCCTGCTCCTGGTCGCCGCCTTCTGGTCGGTCGACCCGCTCAGCGGGCTGACCGTAAAAAGCTTCACCCTCGAAAACTTCGAATCGCTGATCACCGAACCGGTCTACCGGACGATCGTCTGGCGGACGATCCGGACCGCGCTGTTGGTCACCCTCACCGACGCGATCATCGCCTTCCCGATCGCCTTCTGCATGGCCAAGCTGGCGAGCCGGCGCGGCAAGGCGCTGCTGGTGGTCGGGATCCTGCTGCCGCTTTGGTCCAGCTACCTGGTCAAGGTCTACGCCTGGCGAACGCTGCTTTCGGCCAACGGGGCGATTCACTGGGCGCTGAGCCCGATCGGGCTCGACACCCCCGGCTACGGGACCACTGCCGTCTGGCTGGTGTTCAGCTACCTCTGGCTGCCCTACATGATCCTGCCGATCTACGCCGGCCTCGAACGGATCCCCAACTCGCTGATCAGCGCCTCCGAGGACCTCGGTGCTTCGCCCTTCACCACCTTCCGGCGGGTGATCCTGCCGCTCAGCTTCCCCGCCGTCGTCGCCGGCTCGATCTTCACCTTCTCGCTCACCCTCGGCGACTACATCACGCCGAAGCTCGTCTCCAACGATCAGTTCATCGGCAACGTCATCTTCAACAACATCGCCAACAACCAACCCTTCGCCGCCGCCCTCGCCCTGGTCCCGATCGTCGTCATGATCGCCTACCTGATGGTCGCCCGCAAGCTCGGCGCCTTCGAGCACGTCTAGCGATGCGACTTTCGAAACGCTCACGAATTCTGCTGCGCCTAGCCGTTTGGGCGGGCCTTGCCTTCATCTACGTGCCGCTGATCGTGATCGTGATCTACGCCTTCAACTCGAGCAAGATCCTCGCCTGGCCACCGCCGGGCTGGACCACCCACTGGTTCTCCCAGGCATTCAAGAACGAAGCTGCGCGAGAAGCCTTCTTCACCTCGCTCAAAGCGGGCGTGGCCGCAACCGCGATCGCGCTGGTCCTTGGCACACTTGCCTCGCTGGCGGTGGCGCGCCATCGCTTCTTCGGTCGCGAGACGATCTCCTTCCTCGTGATCCTGCCGATCGCGCTGCCGGGGATCGTCACCGGCGTCGCGATCAGCAACACCTTCACCCAGGTCCTCGACGTGCCGCTCAGCCTCTTCACCGTGATCGTCGGCCACGCCACCTTCTGCATCGTCGTCGTCTACAACAACTCCGTCGCCCGCCTACGGCGCCTCTCCGGCTCTTTCGAGGAGGCCTCAGCCGACCTCGGCGCCCACACCTGGCAGACCTTTCGCTTCGTCACCTTCCCAGGCTTGAAGAGTGCTCTGATCGCCGGCGGGCTGCTCGCCTTCGCCCTCTCCTTCGACGAGATCATCGTCACCAACTTCACGATCGGGGCGGGCGAAGAGACGCTGCCGATCTGGATCTACTCCAACCTCTTCCGGCCCCACGAACTGCCAATCGTCAACGCGGTCGCCGTCCTCGTGATCCTGATCTCGATCATCCCCGTCTACCTCGCCCACCGGCTGACCCGCGACGAAGGTGGTGCCCCCGCTGGCCGCGGGGGCAAGTTCGAGGGCGGTGGAGTGGAGACGGCGGCGACCGCGGTGCCATGATTTTTCTTCGCTTTTTCGCTAGGTAGCAATACTGCTACCCTGGCACCGTGGCAACCGTCCCACAGAAAGAGCTGCGCAACCACATCGGCGAGGTACTGCGCCGGGCCGAGGCCGGCGAGGAGATCACGATCACCGTCTCCGGGCGGCCCGTCGCTAAATTGGGGCCCGCTCGCACTCGCCAGTGGGTGCCTGGGTCTGCGCTTGCAGATCTTGCCCGTCTGCCCGCCGATCCTGCGCTCGCCAAAGACATCGAGAAGCTCGGCGGAGGTCTGCGCGATCCGTGGTCGGATTGACGCTGGCGGTCCTCGATACCTCGGTATTGATCGACGGTTCGATTCCCACAGAGCTCGAGACGGCCATCAGCACAGTCTCAATCGCGGAGCTGCACTTCGGTCTGCTTGTAGTAACCGATGACGAGCTGCGGGCATCTAGGGCCGCACGGCTCGGCTTGATCGAGGCCAGATACCCCGATCCACTTCCCATCGACGATCAAGTGGCGCGAGAGTGGGGCCGTCTCCAGGCAGCAGTCTCCCAGCGTGGGGGAAAACCTCGATCGCGGAATTCAGATCTAGCGATCGCAGCCACAGCAAATGTCCATGGTGCCGCGCTGCTGACTCTCAATGACAAGGATCTTCGGATCGTCGACGACCTCGTCGACGTTCGCAGTCCCTAGTCCGTGGCGGTACCGTCCCGCGCCAGCCGCTCGGCCTCGTCATTGCCCAGGTAAGGGGCGAGGATCAGCTCGACCAGGTCGGGCAGGAGCTTCTCCAGTTGCTCGGTGTTGCCGGCGCTGATTTCGCGCACGATCAGGGAGACGATGCCGCCGACCAGGGTTTCCTCGGTCGCCGCCGGCAGCGGCCGCTCGCCGCTGTGCTCGGGTCGGCCGGCCTTGAGGATCGCGACGAAGCCCTGCATCGAAGCGCGGTGGCGGGCGGCGATCTCGCCCCCGGCCGCGACCGGCTCGACCATGCAGAGCCGGGCCAGCTCGGGCTCGGCCGCGAGGAAGCGCAGCATCGTCGCCAGCGCCGCGCGGACCTGCTGCGGCCAATCGGCAAAGGACTCCGCGGCGGCCCGCATCGAGGCGCGGATGTGGTCGGCAACCATGTCGTAGGCGGCGAGAAAGCAAGCTTCCTTGTCGGCGAAGTGCTCGTAGAAGGTGCGGCGGGAGACCGAGGCGGCTTTGGTGATGTTGGCGACCGTGGTCGCGTTGTAGCCGCGCTCGGCGACGGTGTCGACCAGGGCGGTGATGATCCGCTCGCGCTGGTTCTGCTCGATGAACTCGCGCGGCAGCCCGTGGCGCCCGGCGGGCAGGCGCGGTGAGGCGCCCGCGGGCGCGGAATCGGTCGCCTTGCCCTCTTGCGCCGCCCCCTTGGCCATGGGACCGACGATACTCGCTAGCGCAGCGACTGGACCAGCAGCTCGTCCTCGGCGGCGCGTGAGCCGAGGTAGGGCATCACTGCCATGTAGACGAGCTCGGGCAGGAAGTCCTCGCCGCGCTCGATCGAGCCGTCTTCGACCCTGCCGAGCACGGTGCCGTAGATCGCGCCGGCGACGATTTCGGCGGTGCAGCGGGAAACCGAGTCCGGTTTCTCCAGCTCTTCGCGGCCGCCGTCGAGGATGTCGGCAAGCCGCTGCAGAGCTTGGTCGCGGCGAGACTGGGCGCCGTTGCCGGTCCCGTTCACCTCGACCACGAGGAAGCGGGCGCGGATCGGGTCCTCGCTGAGGAAGCGCATCGCCGCCCAGCCGGCGGCCCAGATGCGGTCGTGCCACGAGCTGGGCCCCGAGTAGGCACTGAGAACGCGCTCGCAGAACTCGGCGGCGACCTCGTCGTGGACGCAGAGGAAGCAGTCCTCCATGCCGGCGAAGCAGCGATCGAAGTGGGAGCGGCGGGCCCGTGCCCGCTCGCAGACCATCTCGATGCTGGTCTGGGCGAAACCACGGCTGCCCACGAGGTCGATCATCGCCGCCGCGATCCGGGCGCGGGCGGGATCGGCTGACACCCGAGGCAGCCCTCCGTTGCCGGTCCTCACATCAGCCCGGCCCTCCCCCTGCGCTCGCTCCTGATCAAGCCGCGGCGGCGCGTGCCTGCGCCGCGTCGGCCGCCCGCCCGGCCTCGACCTCGCCGACGTACGGCGTCAGCGTCACCTGCAGCATCTCCGGCAAAAGGCCCTTGATCTCGTCTACCTGGTCGGCCAGCAGCCGCTGGTGAACGAGCCAGACGAGGCCACCGACGATCGCCACCTCGAGGCCGTCGGGGAGCCTGCTGGCGCGCGGGTTGTGGACCCGTCCCTCGCGCAGCTTCGGCGCCAGCTTCTCCAGCATCGCCTGGTAGCGCTTCAGCGCCTCTCCCCCGGCCGCCTGCGCCTCGACGATGCAGAGCCGTGCTCGCGCTGGCTCCTTGGCGATCATCTCGAGCGCGATCTCGAGCCCGCGGGAGATCTGCTCCTCCCAGGGCTGCTCGGGATCGAGCAACTCCGCGAAGACCTCGGCCGCCGCCTCCATCGTCTCGTCGAAGGCGGCGAGGAAGCTCTCCTCCTTGCTGGAGAACTGCTCGTAGAAGGTCGAGAGCGCGACGCGGGCGGTCTTGGCGATCAGCTCGATCGTTGTCTTCTGGTAGCCGCGCTCGGCAACCAGCTCCGCGGTGGCGAGCAGCATCCGCTCGCGCTGGTTCTGAACGACGAAATCTCGGGGCACCAGGTGCCTTCCGGGGGGCATCGTTGCGAGCCTTTCGGAGAGCGATCGCGAGTCCGCCATTCCGGCAAGGTACCAAAACATACATCTGATGTCTACTTTCTTCCTTTACAGAAAACATTGCGTTCTGGTCGCTCTAGCGTAATTACCGTTTTTGAAAGCTGCTATACCTAGACAAAAGGTCAACGTTTGCAAAACTGGTAGGACCGATGTCGGAAACGCCCAGCGCGCTCGACAGAGACGAGGAGATGGCCCCCGTAGTCCCCTTCCCGGGACTGCGCGCCCGGGCGCCCAGAGAGCGCCTGCTGGAGGCGATCCTCTTGGTCAGCGGCGAGCTCGGCTACGAGCAGGTCGCGGTCAAGCACGTGATCGAGCGGGCGCGGGCCAGCCGGGCGACCTTCTACAAGCACTTCGAGGACCGCGAGGACTGCTTCGCGCAGGCCTACGGTGACGCCAGCGAGTGGCTCTACCGCCGCCTGATCGGCGCCGCCAAACGGCAGCCGACCTGGCGCGAGGGCCTGCGCGCGGCGATGGCCGAGCTGCTCGAGTTCTGCGCCAACCAGCCGGCAATCGCGAAAGCGATTTTCGTCGAGGTGCACGCGGCGGGCGAGCGGTCGCTCACCCGACGGCGCGATTTGATGGAGCGCCTCTCCCGCGCACTGGACAGCGCGCGCCGCGAGATTCCCACTCGCCAAGCTCCACCTCCTGTTACGTCCACCTTCATGGTAGGCGCTATCGACACTCTTGTGTGCGCGAAGTTGATGGACGGCGACGCGGCCCAGGCGCCGGAGATGCTGCCGGGGCTTCTCTACTTCGTGGTGATGCAGTACTTCGGCGAGGACGCCGCCTGGGAAGAGATGACCTCGGCCTCAGTTGCGACCTGGCATTCCAGGCGCGACGCAGCGGCTCAGCTTCCGTAGCTCGACCAAGGTGTAGGCGCGGGGGTCCTATCGTCGTTTGGGGGATACCTCGGCGGCCCTACGCGCTGCTTCGGGCGCCGGGACCTAGCAATGCTTGGGTTGAAGCCTTGCCCTACGCAGCCTCCGGGTCCGGCGAGGCACCCCCCAAACCACGCCACCCCCGCGACAACCACCCCGGCTGAACAACTGAAGCTCAGCAGCGAGGTGTCCCCCGCCGGAACCCCAGGGCGAAACGGGAGCGGTCATCCCTCCCGTCGGGCGGCGAAGCTGGGAGAAGCTTTCGAGCGTTAGGGGGCTAGGTCGCTTCCCCGAAGCGTCTCTCGCGGGGGGTGGCGCCGTAGGGGGACCCGCCCCTGAGGAAGCTTTAGCTACCGGAAGGGGTGGGGGTTCCTACGGCGACAGGACCCGCCGCGCCGAGACGCTAGAGGGGAATGTTCCCGTGCTTCCGCTTAGGTTGCTCGACCCGCTTGGACTGCAGCATCCGCAGCGCCTTGATCAGCTTCGGGCGCGTCTCGCGCGGCTCGATCACGTCGTCGATGTAGCCCCGCTCGGCCGCCGAGTAGGGGTTGGCGAAGTGGGCCTTGTAGTCGTCGATCAGCTTTTGGCGGCGCTCCTCGGGAGTTGGCGAGGAGGCGATGTCCTTGCGGTAGATGATGTTGACCGCGCCCTCGGGGCCCATCACCGCGACCTCGGCGGTCGGCCAGGCGACGTTGTAGTCGGCCAGCATGTGCTTGGAGGCCATCACGTCGTAAGCGCCACCGTAGGCCTTGCGGGTGACGACGGTTAGCTTCGGCACGGTCGCCTCGGTGTAGGCGTAGAGCAGCTTGGCACCGTGGCGGATGATCCCGTTCCACTCTTGGTCGGTGCCGGGAAGGAAGCCGGGAACGTCGGTGAAGGTAAGGATCGGGACGTTGTAGGCGTCGCAGGTGCGGACGAAGCGGGCGGCCTTCTCGGAGGCCTCGATGTTGAGCACCCCAGCGAGGAAGGCGGGCTGGTTGCCGACGATCCCGACCGGGAAGCCGTCGAGCCGCGAGAAGCCGCAGACGATGTTCTTGGCGAAGTGCTCGTGGACCTCGAAGAACTCCTCGTCGTCGACGACGAGGGCGATCACCTCGCGCATGTCGTAGGGCTTAGAGGGATCGTCGGGGACCAGCGAGTCGAGCGCCTCGTCTTCGCGCTCCGGGTCATCGGAAGGCTCGAAACGGGGTGGCGCCTCGAGGTTGTTCGAGGGCAGGAAGCTGAGCAGATAGCGGGCGTCCTCGAGGCAGCTCTCCTCGTCCTCGGAGGCGAAGTGGGCCACCCCCGACTTCGAGTTGTGGCTCATCGCCCCACCCAGTTCCTCGAACTCGACTTCCTCGCCGGTCACGGTCTTGATCACTTCCGGGCCGGTGATGAACATGTGCGAGGTCTCCTTGACCATGAAGATGAAGTCGGTCATCGCCGGCGAGTAGACGGCGCCGCCGGCGCAGGGGCCCATGATCAGGCTGATCTGCGGGATCACCCCCGAGCATTTGACGTTGCGGGCGAAGACGTCGCCGTAGGCGCCGAGCGAGACGACGCCCTCCTGGATCCGGGCGCCGCCAGAGTCGTTGATGCCGACGACGGGCGCGCCGACCTGGGCGGCGAGGTCCATCACCTTGCACATCTTCTCCGCCATCACCTCGCCGAGGCTGCCGCCAAAGACGGTGAAGTCCTGCGAGAAGACGAAGACGGTGCGGCCGTCGATCGTGCCGTGGCCGGTGACGACGGCGTCGCCCCAAGGCCGTTTCTTCTGCATCTCGAAGTCGTAGGTGCGGTGGCGGACGAAGGTGTCGAGCTCCTCGAAGGAACCGGGGTCGAGCAGCTTCTCGACCCGCTCACGGGCGGTCATCTTGCCCTTCGCGTGCTGCTTCTCGACCGCCTCGTCGGAGGCCGAGTTGATCGCGGCGTCGCGCAGCTCGCGCAGGTAGGAGAGCTTCTCCTCGTGGGTGACCGGATTGCGTTCGCGCATCGGGCGCGGAAGTCTATTTACCCGCGCCGCTGAAGGCCGCGATGTCTCAAGCGCTGCCGAAGGGCTGCTTCTGCGGTTCGGCAAGACGGTCGAGCAGCCGCTCCAGATCGGCCTCCGCAAGACCGGAGCCATCCTCGGCGCGAAGCTCGACCCGCGTGCCAAACCCCTTCTCGGCCATCGCCACCTCGACGCCTTCGACCTCGGCGATCAGCTCGGCGAGCTCCGGCTCGGACTTCATCAGTGTGCGTGCGGCCTCGATCATTGGGGCCGCTTCCACCCCCGTCCCCCCGTTCCTCCCCACCCTGGACGCTTGGGCGAGTCCGTTCAGGGGGAGAGTGGGCGCCCATCCGACATTGACCCACTTCAGGTGTGGTCAATGTCGGATGGGCGTAAGTACAAGCGGAGTAGGCAGGCCTGGGAGCTGGCTGGGCAGCAGCACGGCGTGGTTGCGCGGCGGCAGTTGCTGGCGCTGGGCTTCAATGCGCGGGAAATCGAGCACCGCGTTGCGCGCGGTCGGTTGCACCTCGTCATGCGCGGGATCTACGCGGTCGGGTGGCCAGGACTGACACCGAAGCGTCGCTGGATGGCGGCAGTTCTAGCTTGCGGAGAGAGAGCGTTCTTGAGCCACCGCAGTGCCGCAGCGCTCTGGGAAATCGGACCTGAGCGACGAGGAGTGGTCGACGTCAGCGCGATGCGCCGGGCCGAACTGAAGCGGCAGGGCTTGCGCGTTCGGGGGCGGCCATCGCTGACGACCGAGAGAGTCACCTTCCGCGACAGCATCCCCGTGACGACCCCCGTGCAGACGCTGATCGACCTTTCGACCGAACTCGCCCCAATCGGAGTCGAGCGCGCAGTCAACGAGGCGGACAAGCGAGACCTGATAGATCCTCAGACGCTGCGCACAGAGCTCGACCGATACATCGGAGAGCCTGGCGTCAAAGCTCTGCGCATCCTCCTCGACAAACGCACCTTTCGGCTATCCGACTCGGACCTGGAGATCCTCTTCCGCCCAATCGCGATGGAGGCCGGCCTCCCCCCTCCCATCACCAAAGAGACCGTCAACGGCTTCGAGGTCGACTTCTTCTTCCCCGATCTGGGCTTGGTCATCGAGACCGACGGCCTGCGCTACCATCGCACGCCCTCGACCCAGACCCGCGACGCCCGCCGAGACCGCGCTCACACGCTCGCCAGAATGACGCCCTTGCGCTTCACCCACTACGAGATCAAGTACGAGAGCACCCGGGTCCGCTCCGAGCTGCGCCGAATCGCCGTCGCCCTTTCACGCCCATCCGATATTGACCACACCAGAAGTGGGTCAATATCGGATGGGCGTGTCTAGGACTGCCTAACGCCTAGAAGAAGGCGCCGCCCTTGTACTCGCCGAAGACGTCGCGCATCGCGCCGCAGACCTCGCCGATCGAGGCGTCGGCGGCGAGGGCGGCGCGAATCGGGTGCAGCAGGTTGCCGTCGCCGCGGGCGACGTCGCGCAGCGCCTCCAGCTTGGCCTCGACGGCGGCCTGATCGCGGCGCTCCTTGAAGGCTTTGAGACGGGCGAGCTGGCTCTGCTCGGCCTCGGGGTCGACGCGGAGGATGTCGACGTCGTCGACCTGATCGGTGACGTACTTGTTGACGCCGACGATGATGTCCTGGCCGCTCTTGTAGCGCTCGTGGTAGCTGTGCGCGGACTCCTCGATCTCGCGCTGCATGAACTCCAGCGCCTCGACCGAACCGCCCAGCTCTTCGACCTTCTCCATCAGCTCCCAGGAGCGCGCCTCGACCTCGTCGGTGAGCGACTCGACGAAGTAAGAGCCGGCGAAGGGATCGACCGTGTCGGCGGCGCCGGACTCGTGGGCGAGCACCTGCTGGGTACGCAGGGCAATCCGGGCCGAGCGCTCGGTCGGCAGCGCCAGGGCCTCGTCGAAGCCGTTGGTGTGCAGGCTCTGGGTACCGCCGCAAACGGCGGCGAAGCCCTGCAGAGCGACGCGGATGATGTTGACCTCGGGCTGCTGGGCCTGCAGCGTCACTCCCCCGGTCTGGGTGTGGAAGCGAATCTTCATCGAGTTCGGGTCCTGCGCCCCGAAGCGCTCGCCGACGATCTTCGCCCACATCCGCCGCACCGCGCGGAACTTGGCGATCTCCTGGAAGACGTTGTTGTGGCCGTTGAAGAAGAAGGCGAGGCGGGGAGCGAACTCATCGATCTTGAGGCCCCGCTCGAGCGCCGCCTCGACGTAGGCGATCGCGTTGGAGAGTGTGAAAGCGACCTCCTGCACAGCCGAGCAACCCTTCTCGCGAATGTGGTAGCCGGAGATCGAGATCGTGTTCCACTTCGGCACGTTGCGGTGGCAGTACTCGAAGATGTCGGTGGTCAGGCGCATCGTCGGCACCGGCGGGTAGATGTAGTTGCCGCGCGCCATGTACTCCTTGAGCACGTCGTTCTGGACCGTGCCGCGCAGCTTCTCGGAGGGAACGCCCTGTTCCTCGCCAACCAGCTCATAGAGCAACAGCAGGACCGCCGCCGGGGCGTTGATCGTCATCGAGGTCGAGACGCTGTCGAGCGGGATCTGGTCGAAGCAGATCCGCATGTCCTCGATCGTGTCGATCGGGACGCCGGTGCGGCCGACCTCGCCGTGGCAGAGCGGATCGTCGGAGTCGCGGCCGAGCTGGGTCGGCAGGTCGAAGGCCATCGAGAGACCGGTCGAGCCGTGCTCGATCAGGTAGCGGTAGCGCTCGTTGGTGTCCTCGGGCGTGGCGAAGCCGGCGTACTGGCGCATCGTCCAGAGCCGGTCGCGATACATCCCCTCGTGGATCCCACGGGTGAAGGGCGGCGCACCCGGCTCACCGAGGCGCTCCTCCAGCCCGGGTGCCACGTCGTCGGCGTCGTAGAGGCGCTCTATTTCGATGCCGGAGTCGGTGAAGACGCGCTCGTCATCCGGTCCCACAACGGGGGCAATCGTGCGGTGGGTCTCTTCGGTAGCCATGCCGACAGGATATGTGGCCGCTCTTTACTGGGCTTCCCAGCGATGCTCTAATTGATTGGATCGATTATTTGCATCTACATGTTCCCTTCTGTACCTTCGCTCGTACCGGAGAGGTATTCAGCGGTAACCAGATTCGTGGACTCGAACGGGCATGGGCATCAAGCCATGCGGGAAAGGGAGAGGGAGATGTCGCAGGTGGCCAGTCGCAATGCTCCGCAACTTCTGCCGCCGTTCTGGCCGATTGACGACCAGCACGGCGTCGGCCACGTACGGCTTGACGGCGAGCCGCCCGCCAACGCCGCCGAGGTGATGCCGCTGCTGCTCAAGCTCGCCGCTCAGAGCGACGCGATGCGCAGCCTGCAGAGCGCCGAGGGCGAGACCCTCTCCGAGAACGCCGCCTCTGTGCTGCGCGGCGAGATGGCCGAAGCAATGCGCGAACTGGCCGACCTGATCGACGACGACAGCGCCGAGGCGGTTCGCCTGCGCGCCAAGGGACTCGCCGGCGGCATTGAGCACCGCGAGATGACCCTCGAGATCGCTCGCAATGACACCCCGCCGGCGCTCGAGATCGTCTGCGGACCGCTCTGCACCTGGCGGATGAAGACGCGCATCGGCCTGCACTCCTTCGTCGCCGCCGCTCGCGACGAGCGCCAGCAGGCGTTGCTGAACGAACTTGATGATTCTCTCGAGCAAGCATTGGCCTCAGTCGAAGCCGAAATCGGCGTCAGTGGGATGAGCGTTCCCTTCAAGCTGCCGATGAACGTGACCAACCTGCTGATCTCAGCTGGCGAGGCAGCGGGTCACCCCAAGCACTTCGCTTACTTCATGCCCGAGGACGAATGGGTCGACGGGCTGCCGATCGAGGAACAGCGCACCCTCTACATGCGCAACGTTCACCTCGCTCGCTACACCGAGATCACGATCCCGCTCGCCGAAAAGCTGCTGAGCGGGCCGATGCGGGCCGCCGACGTGCCGATCGCCGACACCCTGATGCCCTGGATCCGCGGCCACGACCACGGCCACAACGTCGTCGTGCCGTCCACTTGCTACGACGAGTGGATGGAGACGCTGGGAATCGAGCCCTTCATGGCTCTGCAAGAGGCGATCGCCGACGTCTACGGCTTCCTGATGACGATCTCCGACGCCTGGCTCGGCATCACCGGGGTCAGCCGACTCGACATGTGCGCCACCCACATGGCCGAGCTGCTCCATTACCTGCGCCGCGGGCCGAAGTACTACGGCGATCCGGGTGCCGCCTACGTCGAACTCAGCTTCCTCTCCGAGAACGGCTTCGTCGAGATCGACGAAGCCGGCCGGATCAGCTGGAACGAGGAGGACTTCTGCCGCGGCATGGCCGCCCTGGCCAGCGCCCTCAGCGAAGCGACCGTCGGCGCCCCCGACGAGACCGGCTCCGAAGCCTTCCTCACCCGCTACGGCTGGCCCACCGAGACCGCCGCGATGCGCACCTTCAACGCCATGCGCGAGGAGCTGACCCACGTCCCCACGTCAATCGCCTTCTACCGGACGAGCGACGTAGCTGCCGCAGACGAAGTACCCGTCCCGGCCTAGCTTTAGAGAGAAAGCCGCCGGGCGCGATGCAACCTTAAGCAGACGTGTCTCAGCTCTTGGTTTTTGGGGGTTTGTTCCGAATCTGAGTAGGCGTCGGGCGGAGGTCCGCCGGACATTCAGCGAAGCGCGTCCGGCGGACCTCCGCCCGACGCCCATCCTGTTCAGTCCGAAGCCCCCGCCAACCGCTCGACCCCCGACTTTTCAATGGTCATTCTCAATCCGTCCCGCAGCTCAATCGACGGTTCCCAGCCGAGCAGCTCACGGGCGCGGGTAATGTCGGGGCGGCGCTGCTGGGGATCGTCGGTGGGCAGCGGCTCGAAGATGATCTCCGAGCGTGACCCGGTCACCTCGATCACCGTTTTGGCCAGCTCCAGCAGGGTGAACTCGTTGGGGTTGCCGATGTTGACCGGCGAGTGCTCATCGGACTCGGCCAGGGCGACGATGCCGCGGATCAGGTCGTCGACGTAACAGAAGCTGCGGGTCTGATCGCCCTCGCCGAAGACGGTCAGCGGACGGTCCTCGAGCGCTTGGCGGAAGAAGGTCGGGATCGCGCGGCCGTCATGGGCGCGCATGCGGGGGCCGTAGGTGTTGAAGATGCGCACGATCGAGGTGTTGACGCCCTGCTGGCGGTGGTAAGCCATCGTCATCGCCTCGGCGTAGCGCTTGGCCTCGTCGTAGACGCCACGCGGGCCGATCGGGTTGACGTGACCCCAGTAGTCCTCGGTCTGCGGGTGGACTTTGGGATCGCCGTAGACCTCGCTGGTCGAGGCGATCAGGAAGCGGGCGCGCTTGAACTTGGCGACGCCGAGCATGTGATGGGTGCCGTGCGAGCCGACCTTGAGCGTCTGCAGCGGCAACCGCAGGTAATCGATCGGGCTGGCGGGCGAAGCGAGGTGGTAGACGAAGTCGACGTCCTCGGGGATGTCGACGTACTCGATGATGTCGATGTGGCGGAACTCGAAGTCCGGGTCCCGGATGTGCTCGATGTTTTGCAGCGAGCCGGTCTCGAGGTTGTCGATGCAGATGACCCGATGGCCCTCGCCAAGCAGGTGCTCGCAGAGATGCGAGCCAAGGAAGCCGGCGCCGCCGGTGACTACACAAGTGCTCATCGCGCGGATGCTATCGGCCGGCTCGCGAGCAGGACGACCGACAGTGTTTCCTGCAATTTGCGGTGATAACTCCCGGTCACTCGTCCAGAAAGGGGGCGAGTTTCGCCAAGCGGCCAAATTGGCTTGCCATGTTTTGGCGAACGATCAGGCCCGTGCCGGGGAGCTCAGCGGGGAATTGAGTCAGGGATCCGAGGTAAAAAAGACCAGCGCGGCGGCGCGCAAGCGTGCCGCCGTCGAAATGATCGCCAGGTACGAAGCGGCGCTGCGGCGCACAGCGAGGCGCTACTCGTTCGACGCTGAAGACGCGGACGACGCCTACCAGCGGGCGCTGGAGATCGTCCTGACCAAAGCGCCGACGACCGACTTACGCGAACTGATCCGCTGGACCCAGACCGTGACCAAGCACGAGGCGCTGGCGGTGCGCCAGAGTCGTGAGCGGCTGCTCGGCTATCAGCGTCGACGCGAGGAGGCGGCCGACGACCCGGTGGCGCTGATTCCTGCCGCAGGCGACGGACCCGATGAGCTGGTCGAGCGGCGCGAGGACGTTGCTCGCAGCCGCGAGGCGCTGCAAGCGCTGAAGCCGGCCGAGCTGAGGGCGCTGGGCCTGCTCGCCGAGGGCTACTCCTACGCCGAGATCGGCGAGCGGACTGGCTGGACCCGGACGAAAATCAATCGCCTGCTGGCCGAGGGAAGGACCCACTTCCGCACCCTCGTTTCCAGCAGCGAGGACGGCAGCCGCTGCCACGAGCTGCAGCCGCTGCTCTCGGCCTTCTGCGACGGCGAGACAAGTCCGCGCGAGGCAGTTGCAGTGCGGGAGCACCTGCGGGCTTGCGCCCACTGCCGGGCGACGATGCGCACCTACAGGGCAGCGCCGCGCATCGCCGCGGCGCTGCTGCCGGTTGCCCCCGCCTCGCGCTCGCTGCTGGAACGAGCGCAGGAGCTCGCCGCCAACCTCTCCGCGCGGCTGCCGGGGTTTGGCGGCGAATCGGTCGCCACGCAGGTTGCGGTCGCAGGGGGCTCGCGTGGTGCGGGCATGGCGGCGCTCGCCAAGCTGCTGACGGTCTGTGCCGGAGCGGCCGGTGGCGCGGCGGCGTGCGTGGCGACCGGGGTTCTGCCGGCACCGGTGCTCGTCCCCGATCCCACTCCGAAGCCCGCGATCGAACGCCAGGCCACCAGCCCCAGCAATGAACCCGCTGATCAGGCAGTCGACTACCAGCCGGCGCCCGCACAGGAAAACGAGGCTCCACCGAGTCGGCATGAAGCGACGCCAAAGGTGAAAGAAGAACCTGATCCGGTCAGCCCCGAACCCAGCGCGGCCTCCAGTGGCGCGATCGAATACGAACCACCGCCGCCAGCGCCAGCACCAAGCGAAGTGGAAAGCAGCCCGGCGTCGAGCTCGGCCGGCTCTGCGGCAGGGGAGTTCGGGCCGTGAGGAGACTGCTGCTGGCAATTGCCTTAGCGGCAATTGCTTCGCTCTTCGGGCCAGGGGGCAGCGCAACGGCCAGCGCCCTGCAGGTGACCGACCTGGCAGTCGATGGCGGCGAGGACAACTGGCACCCGAACCGGATGTTCGCGCTCAGCTGGAACAACCCGCCGGGCGTCGCCGCGGTCCACTACCGATTGCTCAGCCCCGGCGGAGGGGTCCTGATCGCCGATACGAGGCTGCCCTGGGCGGCGAGCGCGATCGAACATCTGAGCGTCCCGCCCTCCCCCGGCGCCTATACCGCCCAGGTCTGGCTCGAGGACGGCGCTGGTGCGCAAGGCCCGGCGGCCGGCGCCAAGCTCCGCTTCGACGATGCGCGGCCGGGCGCTGTCGAAGCGGCCCCCGCCATGGGCTGGCTCGGTCGCTCGGCCTTTCCCTACGCCGTTCGGCTCAGTCACCCGCGAGACCCCCTGCCGATCTCAGGCATCCGCGGCTACGCCGTCTCAACTGATTTCTCGCCAGCCGGGAGTCCCTGTGTCGGCGCCACCTGCAGCGCGGCCGAGATCGACCTGCAGGGCGGGGTCGCGGCTGACACGCTGGCGATTGCCGAGCTTCCCGAGGGCATCAACTACTTGCACGCGGCGGCCGTCTCGGGCTCGGGAACCCCCTCTCTGACTGAGAGCACGATCCTTCGCGTCGACAAGACCGAGCCGCTGACCGGGATCCAGGGAGTGCCCCAAGGCTGGTCGAGCGAGCCGGTGAAGCTCGTCGCCGAAGCAAGCGACGCGGCCTCGGGGATGGCGCCCATGGGCAGCACCGGTGGTCCCTTCACAGCGATCCGCATCGACGGCGGTGCACCGACGACCGCGCCCGGCGCCAGCGTCGCCACAACCGTGATCGCATCGGGCGTGCACACGATCTCCTACTACGCCCGCGACGCAGCCGGCAACGTCGCCGACGGCGCGATCGTCAACGGCCGAACCAACCGCCTGCCAGCAACGACCACGGTCAAGATCGATCGTGAGCCGCCGCGACTTTTATTCAGCGCCGCCCAGAACCCCGGTGACCCCGAGCTGATCCAGGCCCGGGCGGAAGATGACCTGTCCGGGTTCGACCCAACGCGCGGCTCGATCGCGGTTCGTCGGGTCGGCTCCGGCGAGCGCTTTGCGGTGCTGCCGACGCAGCTCTCGGCTGGGCGCTTGAGCGCCCGCTGGAACTCGAGCGCCTATCCGGATGGCGAGTACGAGTTCCGTGCGACGGCCTATGACACGGCCGGCAACGCGGCGGTCTCGCTGAACCGATCAGACGGCACGGCGATGCGCCTGTACGGGCCGCTCAAGGTTCCGGTCAAGCTGTCCGCCCGGGCCAGGCAGTTGCGTGTGCGCTACGGACGCGGGACCTGGTTCGGCGGCCGGGCGATAGCTGCACGCCGCACGCCATTGCCGGGCGCGACCGTTCGCATCACCGAGCGTTTCGCGGCGGGGAGCGTCCCCGCCGCGCGGGTATCGACCGTACGCACCGATGCCGGTGGCAGGTTTGGCCTTCGCCTCACGCCCGGACCGAGCAGGGAAGTGTTCGCCGCGGTCGCGCCGACTGTTACCACGCGGGGAGCCAGCAGCAGACCGCTTGCCCTGGTCGTGCACAGTCGCCTCGTCCTGCGCGCTTCCTCCCGCACGGCGCGGATTGGCGGCGCGGCGCTGGTCTTCCGCGGCAAGGTCGCAAGCAAAGGAGCCGCGATGCCGACCGACGGCAAGGTGGTGCAACTGCAGTTCCGGCTCCCAGGTTTACCTTGGAGCGAGTTCCGCAGCGTTAGGACCGGCCCTAACGGGCGCTTCCGCTACGCCTACCGCTTCACCGACGACGACAGCCGCGGCGTGCGGTTTCAGTTCAGGGCGTACGCACCAGCGCAAGCCGGCTGGCCCTTCGAGCCAGCCGGCTCACTGCCGGTGTCGGTGCTGGGTACTTAAACGGGGAGAAGGTCGACCGCTTGGCGAACCCGCTGCTCGAGCTCGTTGCGGTTGCGCTTCAAGGTCGTCTCGACCGTGCGCTGACGCTTGCGCGCCTCGCGCTCGACCCGGTTACGGGTCTTGCGGGCCTCGGTGGTGGCACGTTTGCGGGCGGTGGTGCCGCGGCGCTCGGTGCGCTTGACCCGACGGCGCAGCTCGGTGCGGTAGGACTTGAACTGTTTTTCAGCGGCGGTGCGGCCGGTGAACGGCTCGACCAGCTCGCTGACGCGATCGGTGACGCTGAGTACGGCGCCGACGGGGAGGTCGACAGCGGTCTCGGCGACGCTGCGGGTCTGGCGTTTCTCAGTGGTCGTGGTGCTTGTGGTTTTGGCTTTGGAGGCGGAGCTTTTGCTCCCGTTGGTCGATGCCATGTGAAAGAAGATTCCCTTCGTCTGCGGTTTCCTGCCTCGGATTCGCGAGTGTAACGAACATACGTTCTACGCGAACAGACGTTCTTAAACCCGAAGCGCGTCGGGGTTACTGCCCGGCGCGGGCAATCGCCAGCCCCCGCTCGCCGGCTGCCGCGGCAAAGGTGTAGCGCACGTCCAGTCCGAGTGGGGCCTCGCTCAGCGATCCCTCGCCGAAGGCGACCTCGCCGCCCGCCTCGCGGACGATCAGCTGGGTGGCGGCGGCGTCGACCGAACGGCAGGGGCGCAGGCCGATCATCGCGTCGAAGCGGGCCGCCGCGACGTAGGCGGCGGTGATTGCGATCGAGCCGACGACGCGGATCCGGTACACGCGTCCCGCGAAGGCTTCGAGCGCGGGCACGGCCCGCTCCGGCTCGGCCGCCTCGAGTCCGAGCAGCTCCAGCTTGTCGCTGTCGGCAGCAACCTCGATCGGCTCGTCGTTCAGCCTCGCGCCCTCGCCGCGGCGGGCAGCGAACTCCTCTTCGGCGCCAAAGTCATAGACGTAGCCGAACTCGACCGCGGCCATCGAGTCGGCGCTGGAGACGGCGATGCTGAGGCTGTGCGAGGGCAGGGTGCGACGAGCGTTGAGCGAGCCATCGATCGGATCGATCACTACTCGGGCCGAGCCACCGCCGCCAAACTCAACTTCACCGCGCTCCTCGGAAACGGCGACGAACGAGGCGCCTTGCTCGGCCAGCGCATCGAGCTCGGCGAAGACGACGTCCTCGCAGCGACGGTCGATCACCAGGGTGTGGTCTCCCCCCTCGCCGACGCCCTCGTACTCGGTGCGGGCATCGATGCCGCGCACTTGATCGAAGATCGCCCGCTGTGCGGTGACGGAGCGGCGGCAGATTCCCAGCCAGTCTGCGGAGAAAACGTCCACGCGGGCCATCCTATGGAGCCCGTGCACTCGCTAGCGTTGGACCATGCTCACCCTGGCAGAGGAACAGCAGCGCGCGGTCCGCCATGACGGCGGCCCCATGTTGTTGCTCGGCGCCGCCGGCAGCGGCAAGACCGAGGCCCTGGCGCGACGCCTGGCCAGGCTCGCCAGCGACGAGGTCGACGCCGATCGGGTTCTCGTCATCGCCGCCACCCCGGCGACGGCGCGGCGCCTGCAGAGACGGGCCGAGACGCTGCTGAGAACTCCCTACGAGGAGCTCTGGATCGGCACCTGGCCCGAAATCTGCGAGCGGTTGCTGCGAGCGCACTCAACCGCGGCGGGGCTCAACCCCTTCTTCGGCGTCCTCGGCCCGGCGGAGCGGCTGGCGATGATGCTTGACCACCTCGACGAGCTGCCGCTGCGCAACCTCGAGATCCGCGGCAACCCGGCCGGCCTGCTGGCCCGCCTGCTGGCTCAGATCGACGAGCTGAAGCAGGGCTCCGATCCGCCCGAGCCCGACCTCGCCGAGTTCTGCGCCGCCCACGACCGGATCCTCGCCGAGTCGGGCAACCTCGACGGCGGCGACGTCTTCCTCACCCTCGGCAAGCTCCTGCACGAGCGCGCCGAGATCCGCGCGGAGATCGCGACCCGCTTCGCCCACGTGATGGTCGACGAGTACGAGGACACCACCCCCGCCCAGCGCACGATCCTGCGTGAGCTGGCAGCTGAGAATCCGAATCACGTTTACGCCGAAAACGCCCCGCCTGCGGGTGGCGTGGAGGGAGGGGGGCCGAGAACGGACACACCTGCCCGCCCGCAGGCCCCCCTCCCTTCGCGTCAGGACCCGCAGCCGAGCGTTCTCGTCCTGGACGAGGTGTTTCGGAATCCGAAGC